>JBLFWZ010000090.1:0-15206 GCA_047611905.1 Gammaproteobacteria bacterium
AGCGCCTCAGAAAGTGCTGACCTCGATTATTCCTCCCGGTAGCGATCTGCAAGTCGATGGCGAAATATTACTGCTGCACGGTGACGCAGCGCTGTTGATGGGAGATTTAGTCTATGCGACAGACAGTTATGCCCAAGCCGCAGTCCGCTTGCCCAACGATCCTCGTCCATTAATAGGCGAAGCACGAATCGCGCTCGCTAGTCGACGCTTGGCCGCCGCAGAATCCGCGTTAGACAGCGCACTTGTTATCGATCCGCACAGCTTGGAAGGCTGGACGCTCAGAGGCATGCTTGAACGAGACAGTGGTGATTACGACTCTGCGACCGTCTCATTAGACAGAGCGCTTGAGATTGATCCAGAATCGACGAAAGCGCTGGGAGCGCAGGCGGCACTGCTGCTGGATCGCGGACTGTTTGCCGAGGCGACAACGGTTGTAGCTGAGTTGCGTCGAATCAACCCGAGTGATTTCGAGGGTTTGTATCTGAATAGCTGGTTGCTGGTTAGCAACGGCGACGAACCCAAAGCTAAAGCGATGCTCGAAGAAATGGCAAATACGCTTGCTCAACTTGAAATTACGCAGCGCAAGTATCTTCCTCAGACAATACTGTTGTCCGGAATTGTGAATTTTCTTTCCGGGCAATATCCACAGGCGGCCGATGGGTTTAGAGCGTTTCTCGTGCGATTCCCAGATCATGATGGTGCCAAGCGATTTTTAGCCGCGAGCTATCTCGCACTTAGCGATTGGGACAACGTAGTTAAAACTCTAAACCCGTCACCCATTGAATCGACGCCGTCGGATCCAACAACCGCTGCTTTGCTTGCACAAGCTTATCGCGCGCTCGGTAAACCGAAGCGCGCAATTGCTCTATATAAATACGCACTGACGATTGCACCAGAGCAGGCCGAATTTGTGCTCGGATTAGCCCAAAGTCGATTTAGCGCAGGCGATGTAGATGAAGCCGTCGAAGCGCTCGAGAACCTGCTCACGAAAGTGCCAGGTTTCCGTGACGCCGAAATTCAATTGGTAGAAATGTATACGGATTCCGGTCGAACGGCCGACGCACTAAAGCTGGCGTCTGAAATCGCTGCTGGCGATCCACAAAATGCGGAGATGCAAGTTATGCTCGCCGTAACATTGCTTACCAACGGCGATATTAGGGCGGCAAAACGACAGCTCAACATCGCAGAGCAACTCGATGGGAGCCGTCCCTTAGTGCTTTTGCATCAGGCAAGAGTCGCGATCTTGAGTGACGATCTCCCGGCAGCGATTACTAGTTATCGGAGCGTAATCGAACAGGACCCCGATGCTGAGATGGCGCAATTAGAATTAGCTGAATTATTGGTGCGCGAAGGGCAGATTGATGAAGCCGTGCCATTACTGAAAGCGATAACCAATAAGCGACCCGACCACCATCGGGCGCGAATTGCGCAATTATGGGTGAGCTTAGCGCGCGGTGACAGCGACCAGCTGAATACCGATATTTACGAAATCACAGAGGATTTCCCCAACGACCCCGCAGTGCAAATTGGCGTTGCGAAAATTCACATGGCGACAGCGGAGCAGGGCAACGCGCGACTGTTGTTACGTCGCGCCGGCGAGAACGCCGGATTTAAGGCGGACCCTCTGCTGGAGATCAGTCGAATGTTGTTGTCGATGAACGATGCAAACGGTGCGCATTGGGCAATTACAAAAGCGCTGTCAGGAAATTCGCGCCACTTAGGATCGCTCGCACAGCTAGTCGATGTTCTTATTGGCATGGGGAAGCTAGACGATGCCTCGCAGGCTCTCGAGGATCTGGACGAAATTTTCTCCGGTCGGGCCGAAACGCATCAGGCGAAAGGGTCCTTTGCGCTAGCTTCTGGAGACCTTGAGGCTGCGCAAAGACACTTCGCGGCCGCTTATCAAATTGCGCCCAGTCGGAAATCTGTGCACCGTTTATTCAACGCGCAGGTCGAGGCCGGGAATATCGAAGATGCCCTAAAAACAATACGCGTATGGATTTTGATTCATCCTGACGACGTTAGTTCGCGGCACGCCTTGGCGGAAAAGTTAATTTCAGTCGGTGCGTTTCGCCCTGCGCAGCTTGTCTACGAAGGTATCTTGAAGCGCACCGACGCTGATCCGTATTTACTGAACAACCTCGCTTATGTGGCTCACAAGGTCGGTGACACCGAGGCACGGACGTATGCGCGACGCGCAGTCGAAATGGATCCAGACGAAGCGGGTTTTCTAGATACTTACGGATGGATTCTGTCGGAGACGGGCGACCCGGAGCGGGGATTGAAATTGTTGCGTGATGCCTTTACTCGGCAGGCAACAAATCAAGAAATCCGATATCACATTGCGCTCGCACTACTGCAACTGGAGAGAGTGGAAGCGGCGAAACGGGAACTCGTTGCCGCTTTGCAAAGCAAGCGGACTTTCCCTAGCCTAAATGACGCGGTCGCGTTACTCCAACAACTTGAAGAGCTGGATTGAGACCCACTTACGCCTATCGTGCGAAGCGTATGCGGTGATACGTCTAATGAACAATTGTTACCGGACAAGGCGAGTGGTGAGCCACTTGTGCACTGACGCTGCCTAGTAGTAGGCGCGCAAATGCAGAACGGCCTCTGGAGCCAATAATAATCAGATCGAAGGACTTATCACTAGCATAGTCGCATATGGCTTCCGCGGTGTGTCCCCAAATTTGATCGACGTCAATATTTGGCAAGTCTCCGAGCGCGGCTTTGGTATCGGCAAGTGTTGTTTCAAGCGCTCTTCTTTCTGTTGCGGTTTTGATTTCTTCGACGTTCAGAGACGCGTCTGGTACGGCAGCGGGCCAAACGGCCGGCCCCATAGCGTGTAGCATCAATACATCATCGTCATGGACTGTCAGAATAGTAATTTGGGCGTCCAATGCGCGTGCAATCTTTGCCGCAAAGTTCGCTGCATGCAGTGCGCCTTCGGAACCATCGGTGGCGAGAAGCAGTTTAGAAATTTCACCAGACATGATTCGTATTCCTCTGCGGTTTCGGTCCTGCAACATTAGCACACGATGAACTTAAAATGAGGTTCGATATTTAAATTAGGTGCCGTATTTGGAAAGATAACTTAGTCGCGCTTTCGGAACCTTGACCAAGGCGCGGCTTAATGTAATCGTGCTGAAAACTATTCGGCGGATGTTTGGTTTGGTGTTTTGGTGATGAGTTCGCTAGACGTTACAAGCAAAGCTAAAGACGGAACCGTTCAACGAATTATTTTGATTGAGGGTCTCGTCAATCTATTCGTGCTGTTGGTAAAAATAGTCGTCGGAATTAGCTCGGGGTCGCTCGCCGTCCTCGGCGATGCTATTCACTCCCTGAGTGACGTCGCAAACAACGTTGTTGCATGGTTTGTAATACGGCTTTCGAACGAACCCGCAGATCGAGAGCACCCGTATGGCCACAAGAAATTTGAAACGCTGGCCGTATTTGGTTTAGCGGGGCTGTTGACTGTTCTTGGATTTGAATTGATCTTGCGAGCTCTGCAACGCGATGCGGTAGAGGTTGTCAGTAGTAAGTGGGCGCTCATTTTAATGGGAGCCGTACTGATCGCTAACATTTTACTGGCGATTTGGGAGCATCACTGGGCCAAAAAATTAGATTCCGACCTCCTGGTTGCCGACGCGAGCCACACTTTATCCGATGTGCTCACCACTTTAGTTGTGATCATCGGTTGGCAACTATCGAGTCATGGTTACGCGTGGCTCGATACGCTTTGTGCACTCGGTGTCGGCGGATTAGTACTCTACTTGTCTTATGCTCTCTTTAAACGCGCATTACCTGCTCTTGTCGACGAGGCTGCGATCGAGCCGCGCGAGCTCGCGGTAGTCGTGAGAAGCGTCGCTGGGGTGGAATCGGTGAAATCGGTTCGCTCCCGATGGCTAGGTTCGAACCGGGCTGTGGATATGGTGATCACAGTCGATTGTGAACTCTCGATCGCGGCCTCCCACGAGATCGCGGATCGTATTGAGAAATTGATCGAGCTACGATATGACGCGCAAGATATTTCAATACACGTAGAGCCTCATGGAGGAACGGCGCGCGCGCTTTAGTGATCTTTCATATCGTCTGTGCACGGCCCGTACTCCAGTTGCACAGTCGCATGTCGAACGCCGAACAACGATTCCAAAGCCAGATGAATGTCGCTCATTATTCTGTCGTACTCCACCCCCGCGGAGATACGGGCGTGTAGGGTTAGTACCGGGCGTTCGTCCGTTAAGGACCATATATGGACATGGTGGACGTCGATTATTTCCGGAATCTGCATCATGAGCTGTGCACTGACTTGGGCGGGATCAACTTCTTCTGGTGTCCCTTCGAGCAATATATGGCCTGCCTGTTTTACAATTCTATATCCCGCGCTAATGATCAGCCCGGCCGCGACCATCGACAATAGCGGGTCCGCACGCATCCAACCGAATACCAAGATCAATATTGCCGCACCGACGGCGGCCACCGATCCAAGCAGATCGCCTAGGACGTGAAGTGCGGCGCCACGCATGTTCATATTTTGGTGTTCACCGCTCGTGAGAATTCGAAAAACGATGAGATTTACGAGCAGGCCTAAGCTCGCAATAATTAACATCGGTTCGGCGGCGACATCCGACGGCGTGATTATGCGGCCAATTGCGGTGATTAATATCCACACCGCGATGACCAACAATGATATTCCATTCACAAATGCCGCGAGTACTTGGAAGCGGTGATAACCGAAACTACGGCGCAAATCTGGAGACTTTTTGGTTATCTGGATTGCAGCCCAAGCGAGCGCCAGGGCAACAAAATCGCCGAGCATGTGGGCCGCATCGGCGAGCAGCGCTAGTGACCCCGCAAGCACCCCGCCGATCACTTCCGCGACCATGAAGGCGCCCGTGATCAGCATCGCGAAAAACAATCGTCGCTCACCGTCCGCGCTCTGCGCTGCCAAATGCGAATGATCGTGATCATGGCTCACAGGAACAGCCCCTTATCGATACGCACGGGCTTAAACATTACGAGGCAGGGCGCCGCGCACCAGGGCGGTTAAGAAACTGTTGATTTCACCCTGATCTCGACCGCGAAATTTCATTTGCGCGATCATATTTGCGGATCCCATGACTAAATGGGCGCCCCAAATTGAATTGACGTTGGCAGGAATTTGTCCCTTCTCTAGACCTTCATCAATGATGGATTCGAATACTGCCAAAATGCGGTCTTGGAAGTCGACGTACTGGGGCCACGTTTCTTCATGCACGACCGCGCCCCAATTTAGGAATACTTTGACGTAGTCTGGATCAGTATCGATGGCCCGCGCGAAAGCACGAGTGACAGCGAGTAGTTTTCCTGATGCGGTTGAACTCCTCGAGGCGGCCTCGGCCACGAGCGCTCCCAGATAGCGATCGACTTCACTCAGCACGCAGTCGATCAGTGCTTGTCGATTCGGTAGGTATAAGAACACCGTCGGCGTTGAGACCCCAGCTTCGTCGGCGACCTGCGCGTGACCTGCGTTGCCGATTCCAGAGCGCGCGAAAACGCGTACCGCACAAGCCACTAGCTGGTCGCGGCGCGCCGCTGGGGACATGCGTGCAGCGCGTTCCTTTTGCGTTGAGTTGCTAGGTTTGGTCTGGGTCATCAGAGTGCAAAAGTTAGACGCTATTGGCTCGTTAGTGTGCTGAATGTTTCGTTTGTAATATCAGTTAATCAAAGTGCCGGACAGCGCATGGTCAGGGTAGCAAATATTACTCGGGCGATGAAACAGTGATGCTGCGCAGCAGCATAAATATGATGTTGTCCTCGTCTAATGACTACTCTATCATTAGAGCAACCTAGCGCGTAAGGCAATCGAGGAGAAACCGTATGAATTCGACCGCAGCCGCGATTCACCACACGGAGGCGTCAGCCGTGTCCGAGACGAAAGACGGTCATGGCGTGCCATGGGGGGCATTTGTAAAAGTCATTTCCGGCATTGCCGTCGTTTATCTATTCGTGCGTATTTACATGCACACGTTCGCTTATACAAAAGGGTTAGATTATTTCGAGCCTGAGTTCGCCACATTTTGGATGTCGGCCTTTTGGGTACAAACGTTCGTTTGCGTGTCAGCCTTTCTCGGAGTGATGAGTTACTTATGGATCACCCGCGAACGTTCTCCAGACACGGTAACTCCGGAAGTCGAATTATCGCGCTATTTTAAATTCATTACTTGGCTTGTCGGGTATACCGCGGTGGTGCTTATCCTTGGACCGCTCGCTGGCGAAAGTGATGCCGCATGGCATCAAGTTGTCATTCGCGACACGGATTTTACGCCGACGCACATTAGCCTATTTTACCTGGGCTTTCCGGCGCTAATTATTTTCGGGGTGGGATCTTTCCTCTATGCGAAAACGCGTTTGCCGATGCACGCAAAGAAATCTCTAGTGCCACTTGGGATTGCAATCGGTGGTCCAATACTGGTGTTGCCTACCGTTGGCCTTAACGAGTGGGGCCACACGTTTTTTTATGCCGAAGAATTGTTTGGTGCGCCGATTCATTACGGATTCGCCGCACTCGGGTTAGCGTTAATAGCCCTTGGCGGTGTGGTCATACATATTCTCGTGCGAATGAAGGATCTCATTGATCAAGTATCGGCGCGGGCTTGACCGTGTCGTGTTGCGCATCATCAGTAACATCACCCAAACGCGCGGCGGCTAAGTATGGATAAATCTGCGGCATTGCGAGACAAACTCGAACGCAACACAGATGTATTCATCCTCACTGCAGTCGTATTCGCGATAGCGGGCGCAACCCCATTTGTAATGGCCGTCACCATGGGGGACTGGGAATATTGGGTCGATTGGAAAGATCGTCGCTTCTGGCCGTTAGTGCCGATTGTTTTGTTGATAATTTTCCCAGCTGGGTTATCCGCGGTGTTTTGGACGCGATTCCGATTGCCCATAGCCTGCACCACGGTGGTGTTGTGCTATTCACTGATGCGTTGGATTAGCACCTATTTGAATTTTCATGTGTTCGCTGGCTACCCAATCAGCTTCGTATGGCCGTCGGTTTTCATACCAATGGCAATCATTCTTGACTGTAGCCTTTTGATCACGCGAAGCGTGTTCCTAACGGGTTTTTGCGGTGCGTTTATGTGGGGTATTTTGGTCTATCCGGCGAACTGGCCGATGCTTGCGGGATTCCACGAGCCTATTAACTATCATGGCGAAATGCTGACAGCCGCCGATCTCATGGGTTTCGAATACATTCGTACCAGCCTTCCTGAGTATGTACGGGTTGTAGAGCGCACCGTTCTACGTACCTTTGGTGATGCGGTAACACCGCTGACGGCGGTGTTTGCCGGATTCCTCTCGGTACTGATGTACTACATTTGGTGGCTTATCGGTTCGAAGTTGAATCGCCAATCTTGGGTAAAACAGACGTAAAGTCGCGGCCGACCTATTAACCCCATCTTTCTGAGTCGGCGTCCCCGTGTACGAGACCTGAGTATGAAGACATCGCTTAAATTTGTATCAGCCATGGCCGCATTTTTGATTTTGCTGGTGCTCGGTGACGGCGCTTTTGCTCACGGCGAACGTGCGCAACAAGCCAACTTGCGTATGCGCACAGTCAATTGGTACGACATCGAAATGTCGCAAACCAAGCTTCAAGTTGGGGACGAGTTGCGATTGAGTGGACATTTACGACCGTCTAAATATTGGCCCGAGCACATCGCATCGGTAACCGGAAAAGTATTTCTCAACCTCGGTACGTCCGGACCTAATTTCATCCGAGAACGGTCCTCAATCGACGGCGTGTCGATGATTCAGTCGACGTCGTTGGAACTCGGGCGCGAATACGATTTCGCTTTTAAGCTGAAGGCCCGCCGTCCAGGACGGTTTCACGTCCATCCAATTCTCAGTGTCGAAGGGGCCGGCACCATGGTGGGACCGGGGTTGTGGGTCGAAGTGACGGGTTCACAGGACGATTTTGTTAACGAGGTGGAGACGATGTTCGGTCGAAAAATTGACCTTGAAACGTTTAACCTCGATGTCATTTACACGTGGCACGCAATTTGGTTTGTCATTGGTGGTGCGTGGCTGTTTTATTGGGTTAGGAAAAGACCATTGCTGATCGCGCGAATGCGCATGATTGAGGAAGCCGAATCGAAAGACGGTGATGGCGACAACATCTTAACGACACGTGATCGTCAGGTTGCCATCGGCTTTGTTATCGTGACGTTTGTCGTCATTGCCGTTGGCTATCAGTGGGCGGAATCGAGACATCCGATTACCACGCCGTTACGTACCGCTAAGATTAATGTTCCAAAAAAGGAAGAGCCGGCGTCGAACATCGTAGTGACCTTGGACGAAGCGTTTTACCGCATCCCTGGGCGCAGTTTCCAGATGTCGCTAACCGTCGCCAATAATGGTGAGACTGCTCTAGAGGTAGGGGAATTTTCAACCGCCAATTTGCGCTTTGTTAACCCTGAGGTGCATTCAATTGCTTCGACCGATAGTCATGATTTAATTGCATCGGACGGTTTACGAGTTGAAGGTGGTGCGATCCCGCCGGGTGAAACGAGAACGCTTAAAGTGTTTGCAGAAGATGCGCTGTGGGAGACGCAAAGGCTGACCCAGATGATTAACGATCCCGATAGTATTATTGCGGGGTTATTGTTTTTCCATGGTGCACGCGGCGCCCGCGAGGTCGTAGAAATCGGCGGTTCCATGTTGCCTATTTTTAACTAATCTGAATATCGTAATCTACGCATTCAACTTTTGAACGTGAAACTCCGCATGCGAATTACGCGATGTGTCGGGACGGCGGCGTTGCTTGTCATGTGTCTACCGTGCGCGCACGCACATGGCGGTGTGTCTGTAGAAAATGACACTTGTATTATGACAATCGGACCCTACAAAGCGCATTTTACTGGTTACCAACCAGCCGTTCGCGCGTCGCAGGAATTTTGTGAAGACATTCCAGTAGTGGCGAAATCAATCATCGTGCTCGATTTCATTAGCCGGCCGTTACGCGATATGTCGGTCGATTTTCGAATTGTACGCGACGTTAATAATATCGGCGTGACAGCGAGCTATGCTGATCTCGGCAGCCCAGCAGATATAGAGAAAGCGACCTTAACCTATAGGGAACCGAAAAAATTTCCACGAGGCAGTGTTGATGTAGCGCTCGAATTTGATCAGGCAGGTCACTACATCGGCATAATGAGAGTCGTTGATTCGACGGTCGAAGATGGCCGGGAATATATTTCAGTGTTTCCGTTTTCTGTTGGAATGATCAATTGGTGGGGCCGCTTGAAATGGGTGGTTCTGTCGATTCTGGTCGGCTTCGGTCTCATGTTTTGGTCTTATCGCTCGTCTAGGACTGCTACTCTAAAAGGGTGAGGTCGGCCTTCATTGTGTTACTGCTCGGCGGTTTGGTGCTCGCCGTTCGTTTCGTTCCCGAAGCTTACTTGTCTGCCGATCTACAGTCTAAATATTCTGCATGGTTCGGCGACAAGGGTTATCGAGAAGCGCCCAAAAACCGTGCCGTTAACATCCCAGAGCTGCTAATCGACGACGTGTGTTCCCCTGAGTTTGAGCGTTGGCGTCGGGCAGCGAAAATAGACGGCGTAGATGTTGCGGCTGTTGACGACTGTATACCGGACAACCCCTGGGACGTTGCTGTCGCCGTAAGGGGCGCCAACAACGTATCGGATCAAACCTTGATGCAATCGTTATTTGCGGCCGACAGTGTAGAAAAGAGCCACGATCGAGATGGTGACGGCGACCCAGACGTTATTCACATTCGATTGGAACTTATGGAGCTCAATGGTAAATCTCCGGATGGACCGGATGTTGTGCCGCAATTCGAGATTGGGCCCGGGATCACGCCGGGTTTGTGGGTATTTGCGCCGAAGACGCGAGGCATGACCACTGAAAATTTCGAATCGCTGGTAGCCAATCGTCTTATCCGCTTGCCGGCGCCGGTGATTCGCATCGAGCAAGGCGATGAAGTACATATAAGCTTGGAAAATACACATTACTTGCCCCACACCATTCACTTTCACGGCCTGGATCATCCGTTCCTAACCGCCGAGGGCGATGGAAATGACGGGGTGCCGATATTCAGCGAGCACCCGGTTCAGCCGGGTGCGGCAAAAACTTACCAAGTCCGTCCTCGCGAAGCCGGAACGATGTTTTATCACTGTCATGTGCAACCACAGTCACACATATTAATGGGGCTGCAGGGCATGTTGGTTGTTGAGGAAAACCGACCTAACAATTGGCTGCAGACGTTTAACATCGGTGCGGGGCGAGTGAGGGTTCCGTCCGTTGCCACCCTTGAAACCCACGACCGAGAATACGACCTACACTATCTCGAGATAGACTCTTCGCTAAATAACCGTATCCAGGAATTCAATGATCCGCGCTTGATTTCTCGCTCAATTCATCGTGGCTATAACGTGACAAAACGAAGCGCGGATTATTTTGTTCTTAACGGTCGCTCTTTTCCATACACGCTGCGCGAGTCCTTGGTTGTCGTCGACAGCAATGAAAAGAATCTTCTCCATGTTCTGAACGGCGGTGCGCAAGGGTTGGCGCTACATCTACACGGGCATAAGCCAACATTGATTCGCCGCGACGGCGTTGCGCTCGCCGCTGGCAACGAAGTTCAAAGAGATGTGTTTTGGGTCGCGAGTGCGCAGCGTTTGGATCTAACGCTTAACACCACGAACGATGGCCTGAACGCGTATGGCCCGGGTGCGTGGTTGATGCACGATCATCGCGAACAAGCGGTTACATCCAACGGCATTGGGCCGGGAGGTGACATCAGTCTAGTCGTCTATCGGGATTATCTTGCGGAACGTGGCTTGCCAAAGACGGTAGGTGGCTTGCAAGACTTGGCGCCGTTTTTTCTGCCCGAATACTACGCTGGCCAAATACCGGTATTTGCTGGCATGCATGGTAATCAGTTGCTTGATCCCGAAGTCGTAAAGCCGGATGTCCGCAACATCTGGTTATTTTGGTTCGGTATATTTATCTGCGCGATTTCGCCATTTGTTGCACGGAAAGTCAGCTGGCAATCTCAATGACAAAGTGTCGCCTCAAAGGATGCCTACGTCGTGGTGTACGTAATTTGATGGCATTGTGCTTTGTCACCATGCCCGTTGCCGCTCTAGGGGTTGAGCACGCTCGCCATCATCACCACGATCACTCGATGACAGTCGATCGCGACGGGATGGTGATGAATTCGAATGAAGATACACTGCCACAAGATTGCATTGCAATAAGCACCGAACTGCAGTTCGACGTCAGAGTCGGTCGAAAATATGCACGGCGTGGACTGACCTATGGGTTCGATCGCCATGAGTGGCGCGTGCCACCGTGTGCTCGGATCCAGATTACGCTGATCAACGAAGACAGTGTTAGGCACCAGTGGATGGTGCATGGACTGCCTCGATATATCTATCCGCAAGGCATGTTTCATCTCGAAGCGAATGGTGGCACAACGCGCACCGGCACTTTTATCGTGCCGAGTGACGACCGCACATACCTCGCGCATTGTGATATTTCGCATCACATGGAGCAGGGCTTAAAAGCGCAAGTGTTCGTCGGCGCAGGATCCGGTGTCTTGCCCAGTATTCCCGGAATTAGTGCGCCTGTGCGTCCCGACAGATATTAAAAATATCGTGCTTTTTTTGCTACTGCATTAAACTTTGTACTCGTCGCGCAAGACCCGCTTGAGGATTTTGCCACTCGGGTTACGCGGAATTTGATCCGTAAAGGCGACTCGTCGTGGCTGCTTGAAGCGCGCCAGTTTTTCGTCGCAGTAGGCCATCACGGCTTCTGGTGTTAAGTTCGGATCGGTGCGCACGACGATCGCAAATGCTGACTCACCCCATTTTTCATCGGGCTGACCAATGACCGCAGCCTCGGTAATATCGGGATGTGTCATCAAGACACTTTCAATTTCCGCAGGATAGACATTTTCTCCACCCGAAATAATCATGTCTTTAATGCGATCTTGAATGAAGATAAATCCATCTTCGTCAATAACCGCGATATCGCCAGTACGTAACCAGCCGTCGACAATTGTTTCAGCCGTGGCATCAGGTCTATTCCAATACTCGCGCATGATGTGAGGGCCGCGAATCAGAATTTCTCCGGCCACACCGGGCGCACAATCGTTACCGTCAGCATCGGCGAGACGCACATCCGTGTGGAAGAATGCTTTGCCGGTCGAGCCAATTTTCTTTAAGGCGTTTTCCGCGTCAATCACGCAGGCGGGCCCGCATGTCTCAGTTAGGCCGTAAATTTGGTGGATCTCGATGCCGAGGTCCGCGTAAGTCTGCATGAGAGACACGGGCACAGGTGCGGCGCCGGATAAAATCCAACGTAGCGAGGAGATGTCGTACTTGTCGAAGTCTGGGACTTGTAGCATGAAGTTCAACATGGCCGGCACGGCTAAGCCGCTCGTCAAGCGCTCGTCTTGGATAAGTTCCCACGCCCGCTTGGGATCGAAGCTTCGCATGACGACGCTCGTTGCACCGCGATACACATTTAGAGTCAGGGGCATTAATGCTCCAACATGGAACATTGGTAATGCGCCGAGGAAACGGTCCTCTTCGTGAAAGTAGGTCGTAGCAGAGACCGTGATTACGGCCCAAATCGAGGTATTGTGAGTATGCACGACACCTTTTGGTAGCCCCGTCGTACCTGAGGTGTACATGATATAGAGCATGTCCTCGTCTGCCGCTCCGATGGCGGGCTCATCGATGGGCGCCTGATCTCGAAACGCAGCGTAGCTGTGCGCAAATGGGAGGAGGCCTTTCTCGGAGACAACTTGCAGCCAATCTTCTATGTCAGTTTTTTCGCCACGCGATTGTAGTTCGGTCACTGTGTCGAGAAATTCGTCGCCGAATATGAGCCGTTTTGTGCCACTGTCCTTTAAAATGAATTCCAACTCGTCAGGTACGAGACGCCAGTTCAGCGGTACTACAACGGCGCCTATTTTCGCCGCCGCAAAATACGCTTCCATAAATTCAGCGCTATTCATCAACAAGAAGCCAATGCGTTCACCTTTTTCAACGCCAGCGGCGCTGAACGCGTTGGCGAGTTGGTTACAGCGGTTGTTGAGCTCGCGAAAGCTGAGTCGAACCAGCAGATTGCCGTCCACATAAGCTTCTCGGTCAGGGTTTAGGGTCGCGCGCTTGGTTAAAAATAGGCCCAAATTGTTCTGCACTGTCAGTCCTCGCTTGTTTCGTTACCGTCAATACGTGTCTCGGTGAGTGTTGTATTGTCGCAGATTTTATCGACCCAGACAGGGGCTGGATCCGTTGCAATAGACTACGCCGTCGCTGTGTATAAGCCCGGTTCGGAGCTGCAAAGTTTCGCAATTAGCGCGTCTCGAGAAAATCAAACAGCGCGGCATTGAACGCAACGGGAGCTTCCATATTTGACATATGGCCGACGTTTGGGATCGTGACTCTTCGTGAGCCATTAATCTCCGAGAGCAAAATATCGGAAATCTCGTGAAAGTCCGGCACGTCATGCTCACCGATTATGATCAGGCTAGGGCACTTTATCGACGACAAATGTTCGATCGCCAATTTCCGAGGTGCTGTGGCCGGATTTTCGTGTAACCAATGCCAGCCGCTGTAATCCGCAACGGTCGAATTTAGACGCGACACAACATCCGGTTGCTTGCCTGCTGGGATGAACAAATCTGAATTCAGCCAAGCTTGCTTTGCCGCCTCAATGCCATCGGATTGCGCTAGCTTGGCAGGCCCTTGCGACGGGCGGCCGCCGGGCCAACCGAATCCAGTTAGCGCACTATCGGCGGCGATCAATGAAGCAGTCATTCCCGGATAGCTCAGTGCGAAGTCGATGGCGAAGTCGATGGCGAAGTCGATGGCGATGGCGATGGCGATGCCGCCGCCCATGGACAAACCGACCACGCTGGCGCGCGACCTCCAGATAGTTGAGCAGGCATTTGAGGTCTTCACACGGGTCGTATGGTTCGGAGCTTGCTAACGCCGAGCGGCCAAAGCCGCGCAGATCGTAGCGAATGACATCGTAGGATTTCGTGAGGAGTTGAAATTGTTCGTCCCACATACGGAGGTTGAGTGAAAAACCATGTATCAGCACCACGCTTTCGCCGTGTCTGGCACGTTCATAGTACAAGTCGGTGCCGTTGACAGCAGCAATTGCGCGTTTAGTGTCCAAACCCATCTCCTTTTTTACTCTGAACCTCGGGCACCAAAGTGGTCGAGGTTGCTGGTGAGATTATAGACGCAGGATATCTGGATGGGCCGTGGGGTTTCTGCGAACCCAGAATCGCAAATGTCCGATCAAATCGTGTCCGATTTCAGGCTGTTGAGCGGACGTCGAGCAGGGTCACGCGACTCGCAGGGATTACCAGACGGAGCCTTAAGGTAGTGTGATTATTGCCGATACTTTAGTGGCGGATTGTGCGTCGTCGACGACTTCCCAAATCGTATATTCAAAATTCTTAGACAAGGAGAGCGGACATCTTGGGCGCCTCACGTCATAAAGCTGAGACCTCCACACGCGAAGCTACCACCACAGCGCAGACCTTGCTTGGCCGTCAAGCGATCCTTAATCGAGAGGGTCAGATACATGCCTACGAATTATTGTTCCGGCCTGGAGCACGGCGGACTATCGCAGTTCGACGGAAACCGGGCGACTGCGAATGTCATTGTCAACGCACTGACGGAAATCGGCCTCGATCGGGTTGTTGGTCCGCATGGCGCCTACATCAATTTCACGGACGATCTACTCCTTAGCGATACGGAGTTGCTGCTACCGAAAGAACGGGTCGTTATCGAGATACTAGAAGACGCGTCAATCAACGATGAGCTCATTGCTGCGGTCAACGGGCTCGCACAGCAAGGTTACGTGTTTGCGTTGGATGACTTTATCTATGAGGCAAAATGGGAACCACTGATCGAGCTTGCGTCGATCATCAAGATAGATGTCTTGGCTTTGGACGTAGCCCCCTGTGTCAGGATAGTTGTCGTCTCTACTGAGGCGAAGAAAGATGAGAGCAAGATACAATCAATCGTTCAAACGGCAAGCCGTTGAAAAGGCGCTGAGTCGTTCCGAAGGGACGACATTGGCGGAGATCTCGGACTCGTTAGGGATCGGGGAATCGACTCTGCACAAGTGGATGGTGAAATCCAGGAACCAGGAATTAGGATCAAAATCAG
>JBLFWZ010000091.1:0-15162 GCA_047611905.1 Gammaproteobacteria bacterium
TACCAGTGGGCATTTGGAGAGGTGTGGTCGCGCCCGGAGCTCAATCGACGCGACCGCAGCCTGATCGTGATCTCGATACTCACGGTGTTGAGTCGGGTGGACGAACTCGCGTTCCACATTCCCGCCGGCCTCAATCACGGCCTAAGCCGGATAGAGGTTGAGGAAATTATGGTACAGATGACAATCTACGGCGGCATTCCCCGCGCCGTCGAAGGCGTCCATGCGATGAATGCCGCGTTCGCGAAGCTCGACGCGCCGTCCAAGCGTTAACAACCGGTCTACACAGACGAGCCAATAGGGAGATACATTTTCACCCGAAGATTGACAATGGACACCCACATACATGGAACGTCTTCTTGGACACCGACGAGGCGCACTGCACTTGCGATTCCGTTCGCAGCGAGCCAGTAATTAAATGGCTGTCGCGAATGCTCGACGGTCTCAAGTTTTTAACTGGTCACCTATAGGCAAACGTCGGATTCTCTTGCCCGTTGCAGCAAAGATTGCATTCACCAGTGCTGGCGCAACAGTCGGTGTACCCATCTCGCCAGCACCGGCTGGTGGGTAGTCGGTTTCGACGACTTCGACTTCAACGTTCGGCGCATCGGCCATTCCCAACAAACGATAGTCGGGGAAATTGCTTTGCACGACCTCGCCTGCTTTAACCGTGACTTCCAAATTAAGCGTCGTTGAAATACCGTCGATCGTGCCGCCAGATAATTGTGCATCGAGCCCTAAAGGATTAACGGGTATCCCGACGTCGGCCACGCACACGCAGCGATGTATCTTTGGTTTGCCATTTTCGACTGAGACTTCCATCGCATGCGCACTGTAAGCGCCGAACACAAAATGCGCCGCGACACCGATGCCATGCCCGCTCGGTAATGCACGGCCGTAGCCAATCTTTTGTGCCGCGCGTTGTAATACTGTCGCAAGACGGCCGGTATTAAATATCGGACCACCGTGGCCTTCATATTTCAATTCGCGCGCCTCACCGAGCAAACCCAAACGAAATTCAACCGGGTCCGCGCCTGCCGCGTGTGCGACTTCGTCCATGAATGCTTGATTGGCGAATGCGACAAATGTCGGTAGCGGTCCGCGCCACCAACCGAGCGGTAAGCCGAACGGTACGGCGGTGAAAGTCGCAAGATAATTCGGCACACAACCGGCAGGAAACGCATCTGCATCTAGGCAAGTGAACCACGCGTCGCGGCCGGCCAAATAGGGAATACGGAAACGCCGATCAGTTGCGGCGACTTTATGTGTCCAACCGCTGAGTTTCTTTTGCGCATCTAAAGTCGCGGCCATGCCGTGAGCGCCGGATGGGCGGTACCAATCATTGCGCAGATCGTCTTCGCGGCTCCAGATCAATTTCACCGGTCTCCGTACGGCCTTGGCGATGTGCACTGCTTCGGCGACGAAATCGTTTTGGCCACGACGGCCGAAACCACCGCCAGAACGCGGCAGTCGAATATCAATATTGAGTCGATCGATACCGGTTAGTTTGCTGATTAATTGGGATGCTGCGGCTGGTGATTGCAGCGAAGCGAAAAGTACGGCGCGGTCTGCTTCCAGCGCGATGGTCGCATTCATGGGTTCCATCGTACTGTGGGCTAGGAACGGTTGAAAATATTCCGCTTCGACGACTTCGCTTGCATTGCTGTGGGCCGCAGCGATATCACCATCGGATCGTGCGACTTCACCTTCCAACTGCAAAGCGGCGTGTGCTGCTTCGCGAAAGGTATCCGTATCGTCGGTAGACCAACGGCTGGTGCGCCATTTAACCGTGAGTGCTTTACGGCCTTGCATTGCCGCCCAGGTATCGTCGGCAACGATCGCGATGCCGGCAGCGAGATGTTCGGAGAATTCCGTTTTCGAAGGCACAGGTAGCACAACGATGTGGCGCACCCCAGCCACCGCAAGTGCTGCCGTGTCGTCGTACGACTCGACTTCACCATCGAGGTAGGGCGATCGTTCGATGACGGCGACAAGTCGACCCTCTATCGCACCATCAATACCGTACTGTGCGCGACCGGTAACAATATCCCGAGCATCGGCAGTTATGGTGTGCTTGCCAATGATCTGGAATTCAGCGGCTGATTTTAACGGCAGGGGGTGCTCTGCCACGGGCAGCGTGTTCGCAATTGGCGCTAATGTGCCGTAACTTAATTGTTGACCATCCGGGTGAATCACGTAGCCGGATTTCGTCGTGAGTTTTTCAGGATCGATGCTCCAAGTTTGCGCCGCTGCTCGCACAAACAGCTGACGAACCCTCGCGCCCACTTGGCGCATCTCGAGCCAGCTTTGCGGAATGGCCGTACTGCCACCGGCTCTTTGCGCACCGTATTTTGTATCGACCCCGGGTTCTCCATCGGCGGCAACCACGCCATAGGGCAACTGTTCGACCGTGACTTGATCCCAACTAACGTCGAGCTCGTCGGCGATTAACATCGGCAACGAAGTACGGACGCCCTGTCCGATTTCCGGCCCACGCGCACCAATGAAAACTTGCTCATCCGGTTCCACTCGCACAAACAATTGCACGGCGTCTCTTAACCACGCAGGCTCGGCAACAGCCGCTGAATTCGCAGAGGCGCTTGGCAGGAAAGCCGTGGCTACCAGACCGCCGAGTGAGGTCGAGGACAATCTTAGAAAATCTCGCCGAGTGACTGTGCCGCTCATGACTGTTTACTCGCGGCAAGCAATCCGGCGGCGCGTTTAATCGCGCTCCGGATACGCGAATAAGTGCCACAACGACACAAGTTTGTGATCTCGGAAATATCTGCATCATCTGGGTTGTCGTTACGGGCCAACAAGTCGGCCGCCGCCATTAACTGGCCCGCCTGGCAATATCCACATTGCGGCACATCTTCCTCAATCCATGCTTGTTGCACGGCATGCAGCTGGCCATCTGTTTCTAGACCTTCGATGGTGGTGACGGCTTTGTCCGCAAGACTACTAACGGGGGTAACACAAGAACGCACGGCTTTGCCGTCGACGTGTACGGTACACGCGCCGCAAGCGGCGATTCCGCAACCAAACTTGGTGCCCGTGAGGCCAGCGTAATCGCGTAGATACCACAGAAGCGGCATATCCGCCGCACCATCGAATTTGGTTTCTCGACCATTAAGAGAAAATTGCACGGCCATGCTAGGTGTCCTTTTTGCCCGGAATTATTCCATTGTACCGTACGGCAAGTGTGCGGGCTTGCGCGTGAAAATCAACGTTACCGCGTAACGGCAATGTGACACTCACAATCGCAGCGCGTGTTCGCACGCAAAAGTATGTTTTGGCTAAACCAGCGATACCGGTTTGAAATGGATTTCACGAGAACCTTATCTCCCACTGTTGCAACCTCGGAGCCAAGTCGGCGTTCCAGACGCGCTGTCCTCGAAGCGCTTAGCGCTCGAACATTAAATTCGTTCACGTTCTTCTATCGATCGAGATTGGATAAAAACCACTTTAAATCCTCGAAAACGGGTTCGAAGGGCGTAACGCATCGTGGAATATCTAGCTCGATCCCTAACTCAAATCCAGCCTCACGTCGGAGTAGGAGATAGTTTCGGCGCTGCTAAATTCTTCGAAATTTCTACATTGCCTCGAACAATGCGTTGGGATGATTCTCAAGCGTGCTAGCGCACAGTTTAGGTATTCGGAGTAAGACCTTGCCGATCAGCGGTGAACTGCACTGCTGACAGCGCCGATCGTGTTTACCATTTTGGCGCCCTGCCTCTATTTTGGCCGACGTCTTCCGTGCGACAATCCTGCAGGCAGGCCGCAAGCACGATGCTTTCGTGCGCTGTGCGATCCTTCGACAGTCTCCGCGCATGAGCGGCAGTCACCATTAGCGTTCTACTTGGCGCAAAAATTATAAAAGCGAAACACCACGCGCAGACCATGACAGTTGATGGAAACACCCCAAGGGAGCCCCTCCTAACGCCCCAATTCGTGTTGCTGTTAGTTGCGACGGCGATTTTCGGCCTGTCGTTCTCAACCTATTTTCTGTTACCGAAATTTCTCGCCGTCGAACTCAGCGCCGATGCGATCACGATCGGCGCGGTTGGCGCGTTGTCGATGCTTGCATCAGTGATCGCGATGCCGTTTATCGGTGTACAGATCGACCGCCACGGACGCAAATATTTTGGCTTTTTTGGGGCCGCGATTTTCGCTGCAGGGAGTGCCGGGTTTCTGTGGATCGATAGTGTCGGGCCGCTACTAATGATCGTGAGAATTCTTCAAGGCGCCGCCTTCACCTTGTACTACGTCTCGTTATCGACGCTTGCGACCGATATCTCGCCCAATGAACGTCTGGGTCAAGCCATCGGCGCGTTTGGCGCAGTGATGATTTCAACCAACGCGCTCGGACCCGCGCTAGCTGAATGGGGCGCGGATAATTTTGGCTGGACGGTTGTGTTCGCCTGCACCGTCGGCGCGGCAGCGCTATCTGCCGGGCTAACCCTGCTAATTCGCGAGCGACCGCGCGTGCACGACCACCACAACGCCACCAGCATGTTGCAGGTTTTGAAAAGGCCGCGATTGCAACGCATTTTAATCGTCGCCGTGTTGGTGGGTTGGTCCATGAGTGCCATGTATACGTTCTATCAACCTTGGGCGATCACACTTGGGTATGAGCGTGTAGCGGGTTATCTCATCGCCTTCGCCGCGTCCGCGATGGTAGTTAGAGTCGGGCTCGGCGGTCTCGCCGATCGCTTAGGGAGATTAAGAGTCGCGAGGGTGGCGTTGTTTTTCTATATTGCGGCACCCTTCTCGCTCATATGGTTGGATTTCTTCGGCCTTTTTTTTACCGGCGCGTTACTCGGATTAACTCACGGCCTATTCTTCCCTGCCCTGAACGCTGTCGCCTTGGATTGCACTCACGAAAGTGAACGCGGCAAAGGCATGGCCGCCTACCATGGGGCCTTCAATATCGGCTTTGCGGCTGGGAGTTTTCTACTAGGATATGTTGCCGTATTCACCAGCTACCCAGTGATTTTTTGTATCGCAGGGGTTACTTGCTTCGGCGCATTTGTTCTGCTGACGACTGTGCCAAAAAATACTTTAGACAACCAGCTTTGAGTTAGAGGCAGTCTACCTAACTCCTCACAGTGAGTTTTTGTTAGGTTAACCACCCCCGAACCCGCTGAAAGAATTATCTAAGTAATCGCGTCGATCTGCTGCAAATCGTCGTCCGATAACTTCAAATTGATGCTGTTAACGTTACTGCGGATTTGCTCAGGGGACGTGGCGCCAGCGATAACCGATGCGACGCACGGCTGCTGTGCCAACCACGACATCGCAAGACTCAACAATGAACAGCCTTTGCGCTCGGCAAATTTCGCTAAGGCTTCAACTTTCGTGTAGTTCTCGTCATTTGCGACGGCTTGCGCGAACTCGAGTTCCGCCATACGGCTGCCTGCCGGAAAGGTTTCGCCCCGCCGATATTTACCGGTCAAAAAGCCACTCGCTAATGGGAAGAACGGCAACACGCTTAACTGCTGGCTTTCACACGCCGGCGCGACTTCGCTTTCCACTTCGCGCTTGAGCAAACTCCATTCATTTTGCGCGGTTACGAATGCCGTATTTCCGGATTGCGCGGCGTAATCGGCCGCCGCATGAATTTGTTCTCGAGAAAAATTCGAATGGCCAATCGCCCGCACCTTGCCTTGCTTTACCAAGTCCTCTAAGGCGTCCATGGTTTCTCCAATCGGAGTATCCGGATCCGGAAAGTGCACTTGGTACAAATCGATCCAATCCGTCTTAAGCTTTTTCAGACTTGCCTCGATCGAGGCGTGCACATGCTCGCGACTTCCCCAGCGCTCGCCCGTGTTATACAGCATCGCATGACCACCAAACTTCGTCGCCAATACGACCTGATTGCGGCGCGCACCGAGCACTTGACCGAGAAACTCTTCCGACTGACCACCACCGTACATGTCCGCAGTATCAAAGCACGTAATGCCTTCTGCCAGCGCCGCATCAATGACTGCGCGACTCCCAGCCAAATCGATCTTCATCCCGAAATTGTTACAACCGAGCCCAACCACGCTGACCTTAATTCCCGACGACCCCAAAGTACGTGTTTCCATTTTCGCTCCCATCATGAATTCGTGTAGGTCCTAATTGTGCCCTACCCTGTCGAGTTTGAGGGGCCTATGATTTTTCGCGTCCGAGGAGGGTAAGCAGCAAGGGCGCCTATCCGCGATTTCTGCGCATCGTGGTAGCACTGCCGCTCAGTAATAATACTGCTGCAGTAGTGATCGAATTTGCCACCCTATAACGTAGTTCGCCCTTAGGCTTTCTACGGGAACGCTATCAGTTTCATTCGCCGAGGTCCTCACGGCACAATACAATGCCAGACAACTCTGATAGCTTGCCCAATCGAATACTGAAGTCCGCTCACTAACGCATGCGCCGGGTTCATCGGGACAAATTTAATTGAAAGGCAACGTCCCAAAATAGATCTGTCTCCTTTACTCGTCCATTCCTATCGCCTCGGAGAACGCCACACAATTGTCGATGATTTCTTCGACACTCGGCACAATGAGACTTAGTTTCCTTGAAGACGTTGCCCTTGGTTGCCCATTCATGCAGTGAACCTATATCCACTCGAGCACAGTTCGGTCGCACGCTCCAAGTTTTCTGGGCTGGCGAGCACGTTGCTTGGATGTAGTTTGGACCGGTTGTGGAGCCGCGAAAAACCACCAGTGTGCCAGTGTCCTGTGGTAGCGCTTTCGCTCGATGTTAGTCGTAGCCCGCAAACTAGTTGACTCACTAATCGCGGCACCCGGTTTGTGAAATGTTAATCGCTGTTGATCTGCGTTCCAAGTTCAAAACAGTACCCAGACCCGTTGAGCATTCCGCCGATCGGTGCGAAAGCGCTACCGGAATCATGCATTCGATCGGGCACTACCTTAGACTAAAGACAAAGCGGAACGCTGCATCCGCAGAAAATCGGAGCCAATAATGATGGATAAACCCTTTCTCAAAAACGCCTGGTACGTCGCTGCATGGTCGGATGAATTGGGCCATGCGATGATCGAACGAATTATTATTAACGAACCGATTCTTCTCTATCGCGATTCAAAAAATCAGGCGCACGCGTTGGACAACACCTGTCCGCATCGCTACGCGCCATTACACCAAGGAAAGCTGGTGGACGATTGCATCACTTGCCCGTACCACGCGTTGCGCTTTAACAGCGAAGGAAAGTGTATCCATAATCCGAATGGGAACTCACTCATTCCCGGAAAATCGGATCTGCGTGTGTACCCGATCATAGAAATGCACGAAATGCTGTGGGTCTGGATGGGCGATCCAACGTTGGCTGATGACACGAAAATTCCGGACTTTAGCTGCCATAGCGACAGTGAGCTAAAGATGGTTAAAGGGACGCTTGATGTCGAAGCGTACTACGAACTCATCTCAGATAACCTCATGGATCTCACTCACGCAACCACGGTGCACGAAGGTGTACTTGGTAGCGAAGCGATTGCCAGAGGGATCAACACCGTGTTGCAAGACGGCACCACCGTTTGGTCGAACAGTTGGTGTCCCGACGGTATGGCGCCGCCGGCATTCGACGCAGCATTTGACAATTATGGTAAGCCGGTCGATCTGTGGACGCATATGCGATGGGACGCACCCGCGCACATGCTCTTAGACGTGGGCGTCACCCCGACCGGTAAACCGCGCGCTGCAGGCGTATGGGTGTACGGTACGGATATCTTAACGCCGATCAGCAATGGCTTAACTCGCTACTACTGGGCCATAGCTCGCGCGTATAGACCCGACGACCCAAGCCAAGACGCGCTCTGGGAAAAATCGATAGAGATAGCATTCGTTGGTCAAGACAAACCGATGCTTGAAGCGCAACAGCGTATGCTAAAAATTAGAGGCGGGATCGACATCGACGATTTCGAGCACGCGAGCATCAACACAGACGGCGGTCCGGTAAGAGTCCGTCATGTGTTGAAAAAACTGATCGAACAAGAAGGCGACGGCATTGTCCCAGATCCGCGTAACCCCGATCTAAAATCGTTACGTGACAGTGCCGGGCGCGCCGATTCTGTTGAGGCGGTTTGCTAAGTTGCTAGTGCCTTCGTGGCAGACAATCTTATCCCTGAAGCAGCGACGCCAAGGTCGCCGACCTTAGCGAATTAATTCACCACCGATGCATTGCGACTGGCTACCTTCGCGATGTTCAAATACACCGGACATCTGACGATTCGCAACCAAGATAAATCTACCGGCACGTCGCTAGTCTAACTACGGTCGTTTTGGCCAGAAACGACCGCGCGCCACGGGCGGAATTTTTGCGATTAGCACATCGGTGATATTCAATTTCACAATGGAGCGTACTCCCTGTCGAAAAGAATTTAGCCGTGGGACGCGGTAATCTGTATGTGTGACTCCGATTAATTAAAACAAGGTTTTTCGCAACTCGTCGAGCTCTGCCTTTAGTTGATCTTTTTTCGCGCCAGGGGTGAGCATAACAATGACTCGATTCGCGCCCGCAGCCCCGAGTTCCTCGATGTCGCGTTTCGTTTTCCATTGCTCACCGATCCCGAAGACGGTGTAATCCATGCGCGAAGAATCTCGGCCGCTTGCAGCGCAGAAACCTTCGATCTGCTTGATCCCCCCTGCAAGTTCTTCTGCACTCTGAACGACCGGCATCCAACCGTCCCCCCAATCAGCAACACGCTTCAACGATCGTGCATTGTTTATCGCGCCAAGCAGAACCGGCGGATGCGGGTTTTGGCGAGGTTTCGGGTAGCAGCGGATCGGCGGAAAATCGTTATATTTTCCGTGAAATTCAGGTGCGTGTTCCGTCCACAACGCTTTCATGACGGCGATATTTTCCTTCGTATGCGTCCAACGATGTTCGAAATCGCCGCCAAGGATTGTGCATTCTTCGGGATTCCAGCCAGCCCCTATGCCAAAAAGAAAACGGCCATTGGAGCAGTCGTCCAAGGTCGCGACAAGCTTTGCGCATAAAATCGCGTCGCGCTCGGGGACAAGTAATACGCCAGTTGCGAGCTTAATCGTGCTGGTAATTGCCGCGACGTTCGCAAGCATGATCAATGGATCGGCAATTTGCCAAAGATAATCTGGCTCAGGATCGCCAGGCCCACCGCCCGGATAATTGACGCTGTACTCGAGCGGCAGAATCGTGTGGTCTGGTGCCCAATACGATTCGAAACCCAAATCTTCTGCGTGCTTGGCTATCGCGTCAGCCGGTGCCTCTTGGTTCGCGACAGGGTGTGCTATTCCAATGTCCATACGTTGTTCCCTCATGTTGTTGGATTTCGGGCAATAACGCCGTCACAAGTCGAGGATACGACCAAAGCGAAACCCGATTGAATCAGATTGGTGCAGGCAATCAACTGTTCGGAAATCACGGACGCCGAAACCGCAGGTGGCTAGTACGCCAGTTGATTTCCGCAGTACGGTTTACTATCGCGTTTTGCGTGCGATTTCGATTATTGCATGCTCGCGCCTGTGCCGAAACGTCCAAGGGCTGTGATAAGCACATTGCGCTAACAAAGTGCGAAACGATCAGACGATGGCACAACTACCTAATGAACCAGAGAAATAACAGCGATACCTAATTTTTGTGCCACACGTGTTCTTTGAACCTCAAAGCAGCCAAAGCGAGGCCCATAAGAACAAGGCTCATCGGCTCGGGGATCTGCGATGACGATACGTTCAAGTTATCAAATGCGACGGTCGCGTCATCATCTCTTTGTCCTCGAATGACTAATCTATCCAAGATCGCGCCATTTAATACCGAGGAAGCCAATGTCGTGTAGCCCGAAACCGCCGCGATTTCGAATCGTTCGACACCTGAAGATGTGCCGCCCAAAAATCCTTCGATTGAAAGTTCCGCTGGACCAATTGTTACTCTTTCTGCTTGGACGGCCAAGCTACTGAAAGTAAAAGGCCCACCACCAGTAAGGGTAACGGCCAATATACCTTGCGTGCCGAAGAGTCGTTCGATTTCGGTGGAACGATCGACGCCGCTGGTGCTGTGCGCGAACATATCGAACAGGGTCAGATCGAAGCCGGAATCTGTGAACGTAATGGGTCCACGTATCTCCCCGCCCGGGACAGCGTCGAACGTGATCAATACCGCACACGCCGGATTTACAATGAGTGTGGCTACCGCGAACACACAACCGTTTATAAATTTTCTGTTTTTACTCACACCGGTTGTATTCAGACCTTATCTTTATGTTTCGCGCGTTAGGTTGGCGATAATCACATCGAGTCTGCGTCCGTAAATTTATGATTCTATGAATTTAGAAAAAACTAACCCCATCGTAGTTGTTCTCGGTAGCACGACGTAGGGTTTTGGTGTACTTAGGGCCGCCGCCGGTGTAGATGTTGTAGCGCGTTTTGCCATATTCGTGGCCTTCGAGGTTCGAGTTGTAACCTGTGATCCAACTCTTCGCTTTACTCATCAGCACGCCTTTGTACATTTCTTTCACGTGTTCGAACCAACGCTGCTCAGCATCCTCATCAGCAACAAAGCGGCTGTACTCGTGCTCTCCCATATATTCAAGTAGTGAGGTTGTCCAATCGACCGCCAACTCAGCGCCTCGCGGGAAGTTGGTTGCTGCTGTCTGTGGTCCGGCGAGCATCACCATATTTGGGATTTCAGTTACTAGTAAGCCAAGATAAGTGATCGGGCCGTCCGCCCACTTATCGCGCAGCTTAACGCCGCCCAAACCACGGATATCGATGCGATCTAACGCCCCGGTGAACGAGTCGAATCCAGTAGCATAAATGATAACGTCGAACTCAAACGTTCGATCGCTCGTGCATAAACCCGTTTCGGTGATCCGTTCGATCGGTGTTTCAGCAGAGTCGACGAGTTCGACGTTGCCGCGGTTATAGGTTTCGAAATACCCAGTTTCCAATGGAACCCGTTGAATGCCGAAACCGTGGTCTTTGGGAATGAGTTTCTCAGCGATCGCAGGATCATTTACTCGCTTACGAATGCGTTCGGCGATGTATTCCGAAAATTCGGCATTCGCTTCCTCGTCGACGAAAATTTCAACGAAGTTACTCAGCCATATCCCGAACCCAGGACCATCGTAGAGGCGGTCCCACAATTCGATGCGCTGTTCGCGAGTAACGTCGTTGAAAGGCCGGCGATCCGGTTCGTGTTCGAACCCACCTGGGGTCCGCGCGCAGGTCGCGAAGATCTCATCATAGCGCGCGCGGATTGTGGCCATTTCTTCGTCGGAGATCTTTCCGTTGTTCAAAGGCGCAGCCCAGTTCGGTCGCCGTTGAAAAACCGTGAGGTGACTCACCTCTTTGGCGATTTCGGGTATGAACTGGATCGCGGTCGCCCCTGTGCCGATAACAGCGACCCGTTTGCCACGTAGATCGAGCGGTTCGTGAGGCCAGTAGAACGGATGAAACGAGGTGCCTTTAAAAGAATCCATTCCATCGTAATTCGGCAAGGTCGGCGTCGACAGTACACCGACCGCGGTGATCACAAAATGCGTGGTTAACTCGCGCCCGTCTTGTAAGCTTAAAGTCCACGTATCGGTGTCTTCATCGAACACCATGGCGTCGACTTTACACCCGAACTGCATGTGTTCACGGAGTCCGAATTTTTCTGTCACATGATTCAAATAGCGAAGCGTTTCTGGTTGCGGTGAGAACTGCTCGCTCCAATGCCATTCGTCGAGTAGTTCCTTAGAGAAAGAATAGCCGTAGGTAAAACTCTCAGAATCGAAGCGCGCGCCGGGGTAGCGATTGTTGTACCACGTACCGCCGAGATCCGCGTTTGCATCGAGCACGGTCGCATTCACGCCGAGATCGATCAGCCGTTTGATCTGATAGATTCCGGCGACTCCAGCCCCAATGACTACAACTTCGTAATCGCGTGATGCTAGTCCTGGGTTGCCATTGGTTGCCGTTGTTGTTCGCTCGTTCATGCTGTTTTTCTCTCAGTTCGCCGGTTATATGCAGGATCGGGACTACGCAATTCTACAAAATTTTGCCGTATTTAGGACGAGAATCGCGTTTCAGGTTATAAACACCCGAAAAAGGGCCAGCAGCCTTTAAGTGCGCAAGGGGTGCGGACGCCTTTTTTGCTCCAGTGTGCGGAAATGAGGCGAGAACTATTCTTGTTGGGGGAGCAGGATGCCAGTTAGTCTGGAATTCCGAGGTTGTGGGGTTATTTTCTGGGCGTATGGTGTACTCGCGGGACAGGAAGTCTTAGAGGCAAACCGTGCAGCCTACGGCCACGAATTTAAGCAAGCCTTACGGTTTCAACTCGCGATAAATTCGCGGGTCGAAGATTGCTTGGCTAGCCCTGACGAAGAACGCGAGCTCGCCTCAATGGACACAGAATTTTCTTCGAGCGATCCACGAATAGTTATCGCCGTGGCCGAAAGCGATTACCTCTATGGTGTGTTGCGAATGTGGAACATACAGGTCGATTCTGACACGTTCCAATCGTTTGTCGTTCGGTCCATAGATAAGGCACGCGAGATCTTGCGCGAGCACGGCATTGAATTAGGGGAGCTGGACTACCCAGCTAACTGCGACTGACGCTTGATGCCACATCGATTGATTGAGACGCCCGGCGAGAATCGGCACGCGACAATTCGAGCTCGCGCGGACAAGAGAAAAACCCTGCGAATTGCGGATTACGCTGCGCTCGCGAGACCAGGCGGAACGTTCTTGTCACTGGCACCGTCGTCCTTTCCCTCGATCATTAATAGTAACGGCGGTAACAACAGAAACACCGCGATTAGTGCGACCGCAATGACCACAGCCGTTAGAAGTCCCATGTCTGCGTTTAAACTGAAACTAGATGTGGCCAACGCTAAGAACCCAATGACCAATGTTAGGGTTGTGATTATTAGTGCTTTGCCGACCGTTCGAAATGCGTATCGAATCGCGTCGCTCGGCCGAAGACCGCTTTCGCGTCTTGCGCGCAGATATTTCGATAAAAAATGAACCGTGTTATCGACCACTATGCCAAAAGACATGCCGGTAACTACGGATAAGGTCATACCAACTTCTCCGACGAAGATTCCCCACAATCCGAACGCCACTGCCGCCGGAACCAGATTTGGAACGAGACTGATTACGCCGATTTTTATCGATCGAAGCGCAATGGTAAGAACAATTGAGATTGCCGCCAGTGCTAGCGAAGTGCCGAGCAGCATGGTGCGACTGTTCAATTGCCCGATATTCGAAAACATGAGCGTCGGGCTGCCGCTTATCACACCAGTTATCGCAGGGGCGTTTTCCTTCACCCAATCATGAACCCTATGGTCCAGTGCAATCGTTTCCTTGCTTGAGATGAGGCCGATCGTATGGGCAAGCTTGGTCGCGGATTTATCGACATTTATCTGATTGTTGATATCCAATCCGTACGGTAGCGACATTTCGTAGAGCAAAAGGTATTGCGCGGCGAGCTCGCGATTATCGGGCAAGGTGTAGTGCTCTTGCTGATCAGCATGCATATTTTTATTCAAGCGTTTCATCACGGTAGTGAAACGGTCGACGTGAATAGTGCCGGGTTGGCTTTCAAGCCAAATCGATAGTTTTTCGACATCCTGAAGAAAACCGGGATCGCTGATGCCACCTGTCTGTCCCGAATCCAGTGAGTAGTCGTTCTGATAGACACCCGTTAGGTTCTCAACCATAAAATCGGACGCGATGCGAAAAGGGATCGATTCGCCAATATAGTGGACAAACACGTCGTTGATTTCGTTACGCGGTATATTCGAAATCAACAAGCCGAAAACGATTAACGTAGACCAAAGCAAGGTTCGCTGCTTGCGAACCACAAAATCCGCGAGGCTTGCCATCAACCGTCCATCTTCAGCTTCCGTGGCGGTCGATTTGCGCCGGTGCGGCAGTAAACTCATGACGGCGGGCATGAACGTGACCGTCAAAATGAACGAAAAGAGCACGCCCATGCAGACGATATTTCCAAGATGCGCGAACGGCGGAACGACACTGAAATTCATGCTCGTAAACCCAATCGCGGTGGTTGCGCTGGCGAGGAATACCGGCTGCAAATTGATGCGAATGCTTTCTTCCATCGCCTCCGATTTGGTTTCCCCTTTACGAAGACCGTGCGCATAACTAACCAACATGTGCACGCAGTTAGCGACTGCCACGGTGAGAATGATGATCGGCGCTGAAGCGGACATAACGGTTAAGGGAAAGCCGATATGGCCGGTCGCTCCCATCGCCGAAATGACTGAAGCGACGATCACGAGCATCGTGACGAGCGTGCCGAAAATCCCGCCGATCATGATTGAAATTAATCCCATCATGAGCACGAAACTGATCGGCACGAGATAGGTGAAATCGTGTATGGCACTCTCGTTGTAAGAGTTATCTAGCATAACGATGCCAGAGAGGTACGTTTTCAATCCGGGGTGGCGCGCCTCAAATTCTCCAGTCATTTGTCTCGCGAACTTGGCGATTGCCGGTCCCGATTCTGCACGCTGTTGCGCGGGCATAGAAAACGTGATGTTGATACCTGTTACGTGTCCCGATTCTGAAATCAGGCGCCGCGCCAGCGCGGGCTCGGACAAGACTGCGTTTTTCACTTCTAGCAATCGTTGAGCGCTGAAATTCGTGGCGCCCTTTACCATGTCTCTAACGACCAAGTCGTCGTCGACTGCTGTGGTGTATTGGAAGTTCGTAATTGAGTCCACTCTTCTCGAAAACGGGACTTGCCATGCGGATTGAGTCAGTTCTTCTATCGCAGCTAAGGTGCTTGCAGTGAATACATTGCCGTCCTCAGGTTCGACAACAATGATGACGTTATTGCTCTCCGTGTACGTCGCTTCGATCGACTCGAGATCGGAAAGTTGCGGATTTTCACTACCGAAAAAAACCCGATAACTTGGGTCGAAGTAAAGTTTCGATAGGCCAGTAGCGGGAATCGATACAAGCAATATGCAGAGCGCAATCACTTTTAATCGGTTCGCTATAATCCAATTGGCAAATCTCGCCTCAAATCCCGTCATGAAACTAATTCCTTAAAACCCTTCAAGTTCAACTCGAGCATTGCTACCCGAGCGCCGCGATGGGCCGCTACAATACGCGATTTTTGTGGTCTGCGGTCTGTTAGTTCATTTTTCAAAAACACCGAAGAAAAACAACAACTCGATGGCG
>JBLFWZ010000092.1:0-15084 GCA_047611905.1 Gammaproteobacteria bacterium
TCTGCTCAGCCCAGGCATCATTCGTTTAAGTAATCCGAGATTATGGTCGATGATCACTAGAACCGACAGTAACAATCTAGGAATCGACTCGTGAATAGCGCAACTGCACCGACTGCCATCGAAGAACCTCCGCCGCAAAACGCCTCATTGGCTCAAAGTTTGGTTGAAGATATGTCGGCACTCGTGTCGCCACCGGACGTATACGTGAAAATAAGCGAAATGATTTCGGACGATTCAGCCTCCGCTCAGGAATTGAGCGAGGTGATCCTGCGCGATCCCAGCCTCGCAATGCGAATCCTCAAACTCGTTAATAGCTCCTACTATGCGTTGCCGAGCAAAGTGGATACGGTTTCCAGAGCCGTCGCCGTCATCGGCATGCATGAACTATCGAGCTTGGTCTATTCGATGTGTGCAGTGCAGTCGTTTTCGCGTATTTCGAGTCGGGTCACCAACATGAATACGTTTTGGCGCCATGGTGTCTACGTTGGGCTCGCGGCGAAAGCGATCGCGAAGAAGCTTAACTGCCTTAATACCGAACGCTTGTTTGTCGCGGGTTTACTGCACGATATCGGCACCTTAACCATTAATGCGAGATTCCCCGAGATCGCGGAATCTGCGATCTTTAGCGCTGCAGGGAATGAAGGGCGCGTCGCCGTCGCTGAGCGCGAAGCCTTGGGTTTCGATCACGCCTACCTCGGCGCGTTAATGCTAGAGAGTTGGAATTTACCGGAAGCGACGTGCGATGCGATCCGCTATCACCATCAACCCCAGGTCGCGAAAGTCACACCCTTCGAAGCGAGCATATTATATGCTGCTGACGTACTCGCAAATTACTCGGGTAGCGGAAGCTTCTCGGAAACCATCGCCGATCAAGACGAAATACCCAGCGCGATAGTCGAGTCTCTTCAGTTGCCGGAAGATTTCGATAAGGATGCTTTGCTTGAAGAAGTCGATGTGCAGTTTGTAGAGACAATCTACCTACTCGTTGCGTAAGCTGCGCGAATCGATCGCTGCACATCGAAGCGTGATCATTGGCTAAGAATACGGAACCACAGACAACTTAGCGCACAAGATGATGAGCAACTTCATCGCGTTCGCGCAGCGCCGTCGCTTCACGGCGAATCAACCGCCCCAGCCGCTCGTTGTTGAAACCAAGTTGCTGCAAACCGGCGATTGAATCGGCCACTTCGCGGTATTCATCAAGTAGCCCATCCTTAAGACGGCAAATCGATACCCCTTCAAAGACGGCGCGCTTGCCCCGTGACTCAGAAAGTTTCGAGTCGTAGCTAAACACATAGCGGGCGTAACCCGTCGAGCCGTTCTCAACGGGGTTGTGCATATCCCAAAGAAAGTTTTCGGCGTCGCGATGGAAGAAGTTTTCGATCATGTCTTTGATGGCGCTGCCCTGGAACGAGCCATAGAAGCAATCGTGATAAATGCCGAGCGGCGTGAAACATTTCGCAACTGCTGCTCCGTCTCCTTGCGAAGCGGCGCTTGCGAGCGTTGTGATGAGAGTTTCAAATGACGCCACTGATTGCCTCCATATGACCTGTTTGCCAGCCACGAAGATTAAACGAACGACGGCCACGATGCGAATCGATAACCGCAGGACGGATGTCGCGATGAGCGGCCATGTTGGAATGGCGTGCGATTTTGGACGCGCGCTTGTGAGTCGCAATATGCGAAACGCACGGCGCGGATTACGCAGCGTCAATTCCATCGCTTTACTCCGGATGCCGAATTACCGAGACTCCAGCTTTGTAAAGCTTGGGAGCAAGCAATGGATAAAGATTTATATGACGCCGGCATGAAATTACGGCGTGAAGTAGTCGGCGCAGAATATGTCGATAAAGCAATGGCCGCAGCGGACGATTTAACCGCGGACTTTCAGGATCTGGTGACCGAATATTGCTGGGGTGCGGTTTGGACACGAGAAGGGTTGTCGCACCGGGATCGTAGCGTTCTGAACTTAGGCATGCTCACAGCCTTGGGCAAGCCGAACGAATTGAAACTGCATCTGCGCGGAGCATTAAAGAATGGTGTTACCCGCGATGAAATCCGCGAAATATTTATTCAGACGGCAGTGTACTGCGGTGTTCCCGCCGCGTTAGAAGCGTTTCGTATGGCACGTGAGGTATTCGATGAAGCGGATGCGTGAACGTCTTCGTGGGTTCTAGTTTGCCCGCCAAGATCTTCACTTGTGTAAGTGAATGCCAAGCCAAGCCAAGCCAAGCCTAGACAACCGTAGGGAAGCGGTCGTCTAGGTTCTTAACTCTACGGCTCGTTGCCTAAGCTCAGCGGCAAGGATTCGTCTTTGATCCACTCAGACATGGAGCCATCGTATATCGCGATATTTTCGTGACCGACGATATGTAGCGCCAACGCGTCCATTGTCGCGGAAATACCGCCACCGCAATAGACCACGACCCGGTCCGCTTCGAGTGAACCCGTAGTGCTTAATTGTTTCCGCAGTCCATCCTCCGGCAAGAACGTACCCGATTCTTGGTCGATGAGGTTGCCATAAAAAACGTTTTGGCTGCCCGGAATATGGCCCGCGCGGCCGTAGCGATTCGTCTCGCCGCTGTACACGTCTGGCGCCAGCGCGTTCAAGGTACACGCGCTACCGTCGGCCATGATCCGTAGCATGTCATCTTTATCGGCCCACAGTTGTGGACGGGGGGCAGCGCTAAGATCACCAGCCGGGTGATTCGGCGCTATATCGTTAATCTCGCGCTCTTCGCGTTGCCATTTTTTCCAGCCGCCATCGAGCACGGCGACGTTATCGAAACCAACCGAGCGGAACATCCACCATGCGCGTGTCGCCCACATCGGCATACCGTCGTTGTACAACACAATCTGACTGTCGTGGTTTATGCCATGTGCACGCGCTAGTGCGCAAAAGCGATCGGCCGGCGGCATCATAAACGGCACCGTCGTCGACGGGTCGGCGAATTCGATCGCGAGATCCAAAAATCCCGCGTGAGGAATATGTGCCGCAGCCCATTTTTCGCGTCCACTATCAGCCTGGTAGCCGCCGTCATCTTTTGGCTTCAAGTAAATCGTCGTGTCGAATAGCCGTAAATTTCGGTCGCGGATGTGATCTGCGAGCCACTGCGTGCTAACCAAAGATTGTGTGTTATTCATGCTCATTGCACCCTTGCGAATCTAACGATGCCGGGGATTGTACATCTGGCTGCACGATAGTAGTTAAGAGGACGAATCGAGCGCGAGGCGATGGACAGTTAGATCAATGGGCGCGTTCCGTTCAGCCACGATTGTTCTTGATCGTGCCCGATCCAGCTGCCCTAGTGAGAATGGCCCGCGACTTGCTAGAATCCCACTTTGAATTTCACTTCGGTTGCTGGGGAGAAAAACGTGAACGATAGAGTGTTGGACGGTAAAGTGGCGGTTGTCACTGGCGCTAGCCGAGGGATTGGCAAGGGTATCGCGATGGCGTTGGCAGCGGCAGGGGCACGAGTCGCGTGCATCGCCACACGGGCGGAAAATGCACATGATACCGTCGCCGATATAGTTCACTCAGGCGCCGAAGCGATCGCAATCGGCTGCCGTGTGGAAAACGGTGCAGCTGTTCGTGAGTCGTTCGAAGAAATTAAGCTGCAACTCGGTCCAATCGATGTACTGATTAACAACGCCGGCATATCTCACCCACAACCATTACTTAAAATGACCGAAGAGAATTGGGATGAGCATATGGATATTAATGCGAAATCCGTTTTTCTTTGTTCACAAGCAGCCATCGGTCAGATGAAAGATGCAGGCCATGGTGGTTGTGTTGTCAACATCGGGTCCATCGTTGGTCAGAACGCAATTCCCCAAACGCTTGGCTATTGCACTTCTAAAGCGGCGGTTGAGCACATGACTCGGGTGATGGCGATCGAGTGCGCCAAGTACAATGTTCGGGTGAACTGTATTGCTCCGGGCTACGTCCGGACCGAACTTATTGATCAGCTCGTTACCGACGGCAAAATCTCGCTCGAAGCTATTGAGAAACGCACGCCGCAGCGGCGGATGGGGTCGATAGAGGAAATTTCCTCTGCCGTTATCTTCGTTGCAAGCCCCGCTGCTAGTTTTATGACGGGATCAATTATGAATGTCGATGGCGGCTGGACGGCTTACGGTTATATGTAGGTGAGTGTCATCGATCCGATCGATACGCCGCAACGTGACGACGTCGTGGCTGCGACAGATGCATGTATCCGAAGGGCCAACGAACTGCTCGATACGAAATTCAGGCCGATTCCGGTTAGTTTTGACCTAATCGGTCGTACTGCTGGCATGTATCGAGTGAAGGGCGGACAGCGGTCAATTCGTTATAACCCGTATTTGTTCGCCAAATACTATAGTGATAATTTCGCGACCACGATCCCCCATGAAGTCGCGCATTACTTAACCGATGCGATTTACGGTTATCGAACGGTTCGACCGCACGGGCGACAATGGCGCACGATCATGCGAATGCTCGGCGCGGATGAGAGCGTTCGTTGCGACTTTAATCTCGACGGGATCCCGACTCGGCGTTACAAGCGGATCCGCTATATTTGTCGCTGCCAAACTCACGAACTGACCAAAGTCCGCCACAATCGAATTCAGACTCAAGGTGCCCGTTATTTTTGCCGGCAATGCAGTACACAGCTGCATTTAGCGGCGGCAAAGTAGCGGAACGGTCAATAAACACAAGTTGCCCAACCGAAGCCGCTATAATCGGCTAGCACCATCGTACGACGATGGACTTGTTTTAAGGAGTATTCATTTGGAATTTTTTGAACTTGCGCGCGCTCGCCATAGCGTACGAATTTATGAACCCGGTCTAGAGATTAGTGACCAAGAACTGAGGCGGATTTTCGATGCCGTTATTCTCTCTCCGAGTTCGTTCAACGTTCAACACTGGAAATTCGTCGTGGTCCGCGATCAAGCTCAGAAGGTTGCACTACGCGGCTTATCGTTCGGTCAAACTCAAGTGGAACAATCAGCCGCAGTGGTACTGGTCTGTGGAAGCCTCGATGCTTACACCGACGCTAATCGAATTTATGGCGACGCCGATCCGGCGACTCGCGAAAAGTATGTACCCATGATCGAGGGATCTTATGCGGGACAAGAGGCGCTACAACGTGAAGAAGCCGTGCGCTCTGGTTCTTTGGCCGCCATGTCGCTCATGTATGCAGCCAAAGCCGCCGGATGGGATAGCGGCCCCATGATTGGCTTTGATGCTAAGAATGTCGGCGTGATGCTTCATCTTGATGAAAATACCGTGCCTGTGATGATGATCGTCATTGGCAAGGCGCTCGAGGGTGTCCAGCCGGAACGTGGCTACCGACGACCCGTAGAGGAGGTCGTGAAACTCGAATTTCTAGACGGCGACAGTCTCATTTGAACGCACTCGAAGGGTGTGACTTGTTGATGACGGCGGAGCAATTACTTTGACTTTGATGTGGTACGACTATGTCGGTACGTTCGGCGTGATCATTATTCTCGTGGTCTATTTCATGTTGCAGATTGAGCGCATCGATCCGCTTGGCCTAACGTACTCGGTAATCAATTTACTCGGCTCAATCATGATTGCAGTGTCATTAATCTACGCTTTCAATTTTGCTTCGTTCGTTATCGAAATCTGCTGGTCACTGATTAGTTTGATCGGCATTTGGCGATATATTCGGCAACGTCGCGAACAAGCCCGCACCGGAGTAGCCTCGCTATGAGCGTCTCAGATGGTCTCCTTCCCGAAGAATACCAAGCCGTTGTGGCGCCGGCGATGCAAGCGGCCGCCGAACTCGCCGCAGCGCGCGGCGACCCTTACCTCTACAACGACTTGGCTTGCATGCTGGCCTTAATGGCTATGGTTCGCGATCTGTGCGATTTGTACCAGGATAAATGGGGCGCACTCGGACAGTTGTCGACACCTTCCCAGTTCACAGCAGCTCCGCTTGCTGCTTGCGTGATGGTCTTAAGCGAATACGAAATCGAACCCGAATCGATTCAAAACATGTCGGATGCGCTCGAAGGCGCGTCTATAAAGCTCTCTGCGGATAATATTTTCGGCCCAGAAAGGCTGCACATTCAAAAAGCATGGGATGCGCGACTGGCGGGAGAGTTTGATAAAGCAAATGCATTTATGCGCCAAGCTGCTGCCGCCGTTGCTAACGCTATCGACGGATGGGAAAAGAACCGCGCGCTGTCTCAGGCGTAAACACACGAATAATTGGTATGCGAACGGGGAGCGACTCGATGCAACTTAACGTCGTCGAAAAAGGTCGTGGACAAGCACTAGTACTTATTCCGGGGTGGTCACAGACCGCGCGGTTTTATGCGAAGCAACTAGACGGATTAAGCGATTATTACCGCGTGATGGCGATCGACATGCGCGGCCACGGTGAGTCGCCAAAGCCCGAGCATGGCTATCGGGTCGCACGCCTTGCACGGGACCTATACGAATTTCTTCGCGAGCAAGACTTGCACGATGTCGCCATTGCCGGGCATTCGATGGGCTCTTCCGTGTTGTGGAGCTATCTAGAACAATTCGGTAGTGAACGACTGGGCAAACTAATATTTATTGACCAATCACCGTGTTTGACGAACGCCGGGGGTATGACGGATCAGGAAATATTAGAGGCCGGCGCGGCATTCACTCCGGAGTCGTTGTACGCGACCGCACATCGTGTGGCGCACGATCAGGCCGATGCCCTCGCCGAATTCGAACCCGCTTTTTTTAGCACAGATATAAGCGCCGAAGATATCGCCTTGTATACGAGTGAGTCACTGAAAATGCCTAGTGAGTACGCTGCGCGTTTGCTAATTGATCATGGTTCCCAGGATTGGCGTGACGTTATTCGTCACGTGATTCCGGCACTGGAATTACCCACCTTAGTGATCGGCGGCGGACTAGGAACGATTGTGCCGCCCCAGGCTATGGAGTGGATTGCAGCACAGATCCCGACAAGCCAACTCGCAATATTCTCGGCCGAAGAACGTGGCAGCCATTTCATGTTCTGGGAAAACCCAGAAAAATTTAATGATCTAGTGCGCCGTTTTCTCGCCTGATCCGGCACAACGACGACGCTGTCGGGCAAGTTGAACAACGGGTTAGCGCGCAGCATGTGCGCGTCTTTGAGAAGCAACGAAGTATGATATCGACCCGGTCGTTAGTACCACCATAACGACCACACCGATCCACATGACCGTAGGCATTAACCATTGAGGCTCGGAAACCGCTGGATACCACGTCATATTGGCAGCAAGTAGCTTATCGCGTAAGCCGATCGTACCCGCGAATGTGCGTTGGAAACTCGCCAGAAAGAAGATGGCCGTGAACGTATAAAGACCTATAGCTAACTTCACGATGGTGGAGGATAGTTCTTTCGCAGCTAGATGCGCTACAACCAAAAAGGCCGACGTCGCGGATATAAACGCAACGAAATATGTCTGAACCAGATCCATGTGTAAAACGAATGTATTAAGTAGCTCGAATTCGCTCATCTTCTCTCTCGCAATCTAACGTCTTGTCATCGGGTAGATTTAACAACTGGTTGGGTGGCGCTTCGTTCATTGACACGAACACGGAATAAATAGGCGATGGCGCTCACGTAAAGAATAGACATCAGCACCACCATTGTCCAAATAACGGCGGGGAATATCCAGGGTTGTTCCTAGACAGACGGATGCCAGTCAATCGCACCTCTCAATGCATCGCGGATTTCGATTGCAATTTGAGCGATTCGTTGTAGCGACACTATCAGAGTAACCGAGGCCAGTGTATATCCGGCGACAATGACTCGCGCAAGAAAAGGAGGGATCCGCGCGCCCGCTACGGCTAGGAACGCTGAGCCGGCTGATAGATAGGCCATGAAATACGTCAGCATCAAATCGATGTGATTCATGAACGCGTCGACGAATTCGTAGTTGCTCAATTATTTTTCACCAATCGCATGACGTCTTATCTCTGGGCAGGCTGAACAACAGGTCAGATTGCGATTTTGATTCGGCCATATCTGAGCAACTCGAAATGGTCGTAGCACAGCACCCAAGAGCGATCTCCTGGCCATATAAACGCATCGTCTGAGCTTGGATAAAAAAGTTCGTCCCAAATTTCGACTACCGCTTTCCATTTTGTTTCAATTAGATCCCAAGGCCACCAGATACACACACGTTCGTCATTCGCTATCGGCAACTGACGCAACCAAGCCTTCACCCGAAAGTTATCTTCAGCTGTAGAGAAAGATTGTTTGCTGCCCCCAATCGCCTTTCCCAACTCCCATGCCAAATCCCGATAACGTTCTACTCCAGGCCGACCATAAGAGGTAAGCTCTTGTCGGACAAAAGTCGGAAGGTTTTCCCAACGCGACGCCAAAGGGGATTCTTTAAGTTCTATTGGTTTAAGCGAGATCATGAGCAATCTAATGTCTTGTTAACCTGCCGTAGACCGCGCCGCAGTGCAGCGGTCATCGGTTAGCCGCATTGCCTTGCTAGGCAGATCGCAGACGACGCTCCCGCGCGACCGAGGCACACGCTTATTTAACATGCTCATCCCCGCTAACACGACGATAGGTTAGTGCGAGCGTAACGATGATCGAAATAGAACACGCCACCAGCATTCCTCATAACTGCAGTACCAGCAAACCTTGCGAGTAAGGCAGAAATAATCCGATACCAGAAAGCACCGAAAATATACTTAGAACACCTAACGATCCCATCATTGTCCAAGTAACCGACGGGATTAGGAATTCGAATTTTCCTTTCAAGGCCGTAGCTATGACTAAAATTAAAATAACTAGGCACGCGATACCGCTCACCAACAACGGAACTGCCCACATTAGCTGAGCGCTCTGCGTCAATCCTGAAATCGCGAACGGCAGAACAGCGCAGACCGCAACGAATCCGCAGACCGAGAGGATCCCGAGTATGCGAAGCCGTTCTTCTACATCCCAGCCGCCGGCTCGTTGTGCTCTGATGCTTACGACAATGGCAGTGAAACCTGCGATTGTAATTGACATCTCGCACAGCGTCGGGAGTATTTCAATCGGGTTCATAGGGCACTTAATATCTGTCTAACGTTGGGGTAATCTGCGCCATAACGGTTGCGGGTTGATCCCTTGTTAGGCGGCGCGCATCTTCGTGTACGCTGCTCACTCATTTCCATTTTTGTGCTAGCAATTCACGCGTTTCTTTTGCGGGCCATATCGTCGAATTCAACTTACCTGAACAAAGACAAGGTGTTTCGCCCAGCCGGACTTCCACGTCCCTAAGGTCGCTTTCGTTCCATTCGTATTCTGGAATATGTAACGGAATCGCCTTCGCGAAATCCACCATTTGTCCGACGATAGACCTGTTTTTAGTCGGGCCAACTATTACGGGCATCATCGCAGAAACCTCGGACTTTATATGCCTATCGGAAATGCCGAGCTCATCGAGCCGACGGGCTACCAAATCCGGAAGTCGATTTGGCAGTTCTTTGACGTTCTGGGCTGGCTCAATGATTGCGAGTCTCGAATTTTCACAGATGAGAAGTAGCAAAGGTTTTCGATCCACCACTAGGCGATTGACGTACCAGTCCCCCAAAGCCGTCGAGGAATCTCCGCTGTCTTCGTCTGACCGTGATAGATATTTCAGGACTTTCCGTGTGGCGCGCAGTGCTACCAAGAAATTTCGCTCCAGTGCTGCCGACGTCTTGTTAACACGCCGATTGCAGGCGCGCTATTTGCGACGGAAATATTGGCCTCGGCGCAAAACCGCGCCTGTTAGCGGTTAGATTGATGCGCTGGTTATGTGTATCCATATTTTATATCACGTGTACATCTAAATGCGACAGAGGACACCTTTGAGGACCAATATTGTAATCGACAATGACTTGATGGAAGCGGCGCTCGATGCTACGGGCTTAACCACTAAGAAAGATGCCGTCGAACTAGCTCTAAAGACGCTCATACGATTGAAGAATCAGGAGCGTATTCGGAAGGACCGAGGCAAATTAAAATGGGAGGGCGATTTTCTGAAATGAGACGCACTCGGTGATATTGGTCGATTCGAGCGCGTGGATTGATTTCTTCAACGCTCGAGATACCGTTGAGTCTACGTTTCTTGACAAGGCGCTTGTCTCAGTTTTCATTCGCATCGGTGATATTGTCCTCGCCGAAGTACTGCAAGGGTTTCGTAATGATTCCGATTATCGTACGGATCGCTGACGACGTTACTGGTACATCAGATGATGAACCCGAAGCTTGCTGTTGTAGCAGCAAAAAATTACCGGCTCCTTCAAACAAGGGGTAACAATTCGACAATCAGTCGATGTGTGGATTGCAACGTTCTGCATCGAAAAAAAATCCCCTTGCTTTTCAGCGATCGAGATTTTCTTCCTTTTATGCGGCACCTCAAGTTCGTTAGTCCAATCGAATACACATAACGTGCACTTTAGAGCAACGACGATGCAGTCATCGGTTAGTTTGAACAACTGGTTAGATCGCAACTTCTAATAATGCACGTGGATTCTTATGCGCAATGGCCAATAGCGTTCGGGCCGGGCCCGAGGGCGTGCGGCGACCTTGTTCCCATTCTTGTAATGTCCTAACCGAAACGCCGAGTAGTTTGGCGAACTCCGATTGCGATAGACCAACTCCCTCGCGTATTTCCGATATCGGTGGGAATTGAGTAACACGTCCAATTTTGGCCGCTTTGATCTGTCCGATCCCCTCCAAAACCTCCATACCGATATCTCGGATTTTTTCTTTATTAGACATCTTCAATTTCCTCTCGGATCTTTCTCAGAATGTGAGCCGGGATATTGTCCGTTACATTCTTAGGATAGAGCGTAAGCATCCATATTTCCTCGCGCCCTACTCGTAAGAAGTAAATCACACGAAGTCCACCGCGTTTCCCACGTCCGGACATAGACCAACGTAATTTACGGACCCCACCAGATCCGGGAATGACTGCTCCTGATTCCGGCGCTGCACTTAATGCAGATTGTAGTTCCCGGTATTCGTCATTGGATCGATAATCTGACAGCAACCGCATAAATAGCGGTGTTTCGACGAATGTGAACATTCGTTGGGCTATACGTCTATTGCGGCCTAACGTCTTGCTCAGCTGTCCTTTACCGCAGCGCACTGGAGCGGTAGCGCAAGGAGCATGCTGCAAAGAGGCAGTTGGAGCAATTCGTTAGACGGCAAATTCGATCGTCGTAACGCGGGACAAATCTAAGGATTGTTTCGCCTTCCATAGATCGTGGTTATGTTGCATCGCAAGCCAACTTTCGGCTGATCGCCCAACTGCTTTCGATAGCCTTAATGCCATTTCAGGACTAATGCCACTCTGAGCATTAATTATTCGCGTGAGCGTCGAGGCCGAGACTCCAAGGCTCTCCGATAGACTACGAATACTAAGATCGTAAGGCTGCAGGTAAATGTCGCGAATAAATTCGCCGGGATGAGGTGGGCTGTGCATAGGCATTAGTGATAATCCTCATAATCTAATAGATAGACATCTCCATCGCGGAATTCAAACGTTAGACGCCAATTTCCGTTCGCAGATATGGACCATTTTCCCCGTAGACGTCCGGCAAGTTCATCGAGGTCGAACCCTGGAATATCCATATCCTCAATCTTTGAAGCCGTATCCAGTGCCGCAAGTTGCAGCCGGATCTTGATTGCATGGGAAGCTTGGATCCCAGCTTTCGAGCCAGAATCGTAGTATTTCTTTAACCCCTTGTGGCGTATAGACCGAATCACTATATAAGTATGGTTGCGCATTGCGCATCACGCAACGTCCTGGCGCCTTGTATCTTCCAAATTAGTCGTCTGAGCCTACCTAGTTCACAGGTTATTCTCAGGCGGCTACTGGGTGACGCCGAAGACGCCTGAAGGCTTAGACCTTGTGCGTTAGATGGGCGCCCCCGCCTTCTTGACGTAATCCCCGGAGCATCCTGAGTCGTTGAACTCGTGTCCCTTGGTTTGATCGTCAGCTCTCAAGGTCGGGACACCCAGCAGCAGCTTATTACTCAAATCGGAGACCAACAAGTGAATACAATTGGTATCGATGTCGATTCTGTTAATTTAGTCTGCCGCATCCGTCGCGACGGCAAAGACTGTCCTGAAATGATTTTTACCAACGATGCCGCAGGGCATCAAAAATTGATCCGGTGGGCAACCCGGCGCGACGCGTAAGCCCGTGTTTGTATGGAAGCCACCGGTGTTTACTCACTACCCTTGTCCTTAGCCCTCGATCGGGCACCCAACATCGGGGTCATGGTAGTCAACCCAAAGGCTATCAAGAACTTTGCCATCGCCAGCATGCAACGCGGTAAAACCGATAGCTTGGATGCCGCAACCATCCGTAACTTTCTTGAACGCATGCCTTTCCAACCCTGGCACGCGCCATCCAACGAACTCCTTGAAATACAACATATTTGCCGACGGATCGGTCAACTCAATAACGAGGTCTCTCGAGAGCGCAACCGCAACCACGCCGCCAAACGTGTGGGCCCACACGTTTGGCGGCGTGGTTGCTAATGATACGTTGGTGAATATGCGGCATCTGCAACGCCGCATGGCCCTGTTAGAGCAAGCCGCGACCGATCTGTTCAACCGTGACCCAGCGTTGGCACACAAGCTCGCGCTTATCACTTCAACAACCGGTATTGCCCACAAGACCGGGCCGCGCATCTTAGCTGAGCTCCTCGTATTACCCGACGACATGCTCGCACCACAGTGGGTCGCTCACGCCGGCTTAGATCCTAAGCCGCATCAATCCGGCACCTCAACCAATAAACCCTCACGTATTACCAAAGCCGGTAACCGTTACATCCGTGACGCGCTGTACTTCCCCGCACTCGTTGCTAGTCGACGAGATCCAAACGTCAAAGCCTACTACGAGAAACTTATCGAGCGTGGCAAGAAACCGATGCAGGCAATCGTCGCGGTTATGAGAAAACTGCTACTCGCGATCTGGGGAATGCTGAATAGTGATCAGACTTGGGATGGAAATAAATTCTATAAATTAGCTTGATTTTCTAGAGAGCATCTAACGTCAGGTTGAACAACTTGTTAGGGCAATAGTTTGTCATACTCGGCGTGCGATCCGATCCAAAACCAGAGGACGCCATCTTCTAGTTCTGTACCTAATGCGCGATAACGTAATCCAACGCGAACAGAGAAATACTTTCCGATCTTTTTATAATGAAGCGAAGGATGGTCGGAATTCGATTTGAGCAACTCGTAATTTCGATCCGCCTGGCGTTGTACTGGAAAGGGAAGTTCGCGGTAGCACTCCCAGAATTTTCGGGAGGCATAATGGTTCATAAAATCGTGCTTTTCCCGTCCTTATGCTCTGCCAAAGCGACACTCGATAACGTATCTAACTTACCGTTCGTTAAATCCGAGGCGATTTGTTCGTCCCATAATTCTGCGTCGTACTCGGCGAACCATGCGCGAAACTTGGCCAGTTCTTCAAGATTCAGTGATTGGACGTCCTTTTCAATAGCTTCTATCTTGTTCATGGTGATCGACTCCAAGGCCCGGTTAACACCAACTTTATCAAATCAGCAGCAATTGCCCTAACGTCTTGTTAATCTACCGTTGAGAGCACCGGAGTGGAGCGGTAGCGCAACGAGGACCCTGTCATCGGTCAGGTTGAACAACTGGTTAGGTATCAGATTTTCCACCTTGAGCCACGCTTTGATGCGACCATTCACCATCGAAGAGTTTTCGACGATTTTCGATGTATTCAACGAACTCTGGGGAGTACGGCGCGATTCGTGACCCCCACCAGTTAGCGACAATGGGATTCTTTAGCAGACCAAATAGCGATGCGACCTTAGCGGTCCACACACTTTCGTCAAGGTGTCCTCGCTTGTAAAGATTGTATTGCCCTTCGTAGATTAAGAACAACTGCGCTACAAACCACAGGAATCTACGGATCTCTTCGTCTGTGAGCGACTCGGCTTCGTTCGCCGCTTTATCCCATAAGTTCGCAATGCTTGGATCTGTGACGCCCAGTTCTAACCAATCCGCCATTTTGTGAGACGCATCCATTTCTGCGGACATTCTCACCGAATCCGTGTTTTGACGAATTTGAAGCGCCAAATAGACGAGCGTCGCGAGCGTCGCAATTGCAGCTATAAACTCGCCAAGGCTACCAAGCTCGCTGAAAGTCATTCCTGATACCTAACGAGGGTGTAGAAAAAGTCCGAAGGATCGAAAAATCGCCCAATTCGGGGGACGCAAAACGATCACCTTGGTAGAGATCGTCGGTTACAGCGCATCTGGTGAGGCCGAAATTTTCATCGAAATCTCCAATGGGGTTTTTCTACACCCTCAGCGTTGATCCACTTGTTAGGTGGTGCAGCGTATAGCGGAGCCAAGGACATGGTCGTTTCGCTCTTCTGTGCACCTCAAATCTGGAACTAAGAGTCATTGGCGCTCCCTTCGCGAATATTCCACATGAAGTAGAGCCCGAGGAAAATTCCGGCAACCGTCAGTCCTGGTATGGAGATCAGCCAGAATTCCGCGTTCCAAAAGGCGAATTCATCAAGGATGGTTGTATATTCCTCCTTGATTTTCGCCCAGGCCTGAATTTGGATAAAGGCAGTGACGGCAGAACCTCCCGCCCCGTATAGATATAAGCTAGATATTGCGAGCATCTGAAACCGGCTCAATTTTGCGCCAACCAAATACGCAACTGTGAAATAGCCGAAAGTCATCGTGAGATACATCGAGAAGGATGTAACAGCCACATCAACATATATAGGAATCAGCTCAAGTGCTTCCGCTTCAGTCACGGGAATCCTCCCTCAATTCTCAATTCTTTAGCAATATACTCTGACTCGTAACGCCGAGTTCGGCGGCCTGAAAAAAAATTGGGCAAACGAAAGCCAGAAGTTAAACGCGGGCGTATTTGAGGTGGCCGTTGAAGGTCCGTCGGAACGCCATGTTCGAGAAGCATCTCGTGCCGACTCACCGGGCTCGTCCAACTACCGGATAAGGTCGCGGCTCGCTGCGCGAGCACGACCTATCCTTATTCGTTAGGTGGCTGGTGAATTTGCATTACCATTTCCAGCCTTCGATTTCGTTGTGTCTAGAT
>JBLFWZ010000093.1:0-14969 GCA_047611905.1 Gammaproteobacteria bacterium
CATCCCCCCATCATGAACAGTTCTGTTGCCGAGTTCAGACTCACTTCATATTAGAAACACCACCCTATCTTCAGACTCATTTCATATTGGACAAGGCTGGGCGTATTAACTTGCGACCGATATGAGTATCGTCGGCCCCAAGCTTGTTCGATGCTTCAGCTGTTTTAAAATACTCTTGGGCGAGTTGCAGAATTCAAGGTCAATTGTACTGCGTGCTAATCTAATTGTGATCAATTCGAATTGATTTTCTTCGGTAGGTGATTTGAATTTTGGACATTGCGTAAACTATCGGTTCTGGATCGACATCCGGCCGGTCCAACACGCAGTTCATTGGACCGACTTATCAATTAGATACCAGAACCGTATTGGTTGCTGCGAGCGCATCGGGTCCGTAGCTGCATCGGCGAGAATTGAATTGTATGAATACCACTGACAACCAATCTTCAAATGCAAAGCCTTGGTGGGGGAACTTTGCGATCGATGTAAATGATTGGCTCGAAAAGCGAATCGGTCCGCTACACATACACATTGAGCGGCGCAGGCGCGAATGGTTAGTCACCGTCGAACACGAGGAGGAAGGGGTCGCACCGATTAGCGATGCCTTGCAGAACCGATTCGTCTTTAGCGAAACCCGAGGTCCATTGCATTTGCGACCGGCGCTCGCCGATCGGCTGGTGATCACGCGCCTGCTATCGCCGGTACAAATAGCGGCTCACGAATCCGTAACCCTGTACGTCAGCACACCGTTGATGGTGCGCACGTCCGTCAATGATCCGCCGGTCTTACTTGACGAGAGGTTCGTTGTTCGACCATCTGAAACCTGGTTTGGACCCTCGACGTGCGAAGGCGAGCTTTGTTATGCGAGTTCCACTCGCGCGCGACTCGAAATATCCGAACTGGACGTGCAGGCCGATCGCGCCGTAACCAGCGTACGCATCGATAACCAAGGCGCGGATCCTCTGGTGCTCGAACGCATCGCGCTACCGGCCCCGCACCTCAAGTTATTTATGACGCCCGGTGGCGCGTTGTGGACACAAGATATTTCGTACACTCGCCAAACCGCGGACGACCTTGCCGAACTTGTTTTCGAGAAGATCCCGTTGCGTCATGCACCGGATAGCGAACTAGTGTGCGAAGCTCGTGTGAGGGCAGAGAACCGCACCTTGTTTAGAGCGTTTGGCGCAATGTTTAACTAACCGCGAGTAGAGCGACATTAGCAAACTGGAGACTTAAATCATGCAGGATAGTTGGCCGTATTTCGCGGAGCTGTTGGGCGGGACATACTTACTGCCAATCGCTAGTACGCTAATCGTGATGGCCGTTGGCTTGATAGTGGCGCGCCTTGGAAGCCTGGCTGCAAAGCGGGTCGTGGCGACGTACGTAGATAATCACCGATCGATGATCGTCCACAAAATCTCGTACTATTCGATACTCGCGCTGTTTCTCGTTACGGCCCTGCATCAAATTGGATTCAATCTAAGTGTGTTGCTCGGTGCTGCTGGAATCGCTTCGGTCGCAATCGGTTTCGCATCCCAAACGTCGGCCTCAAACTTGATAAGTGGACTATTTCTCATTGGCGAAGAGTCGTTCCGTATCGGTGATGTGATTCGAATCGGCGATACGACAGGCGAAGTACTCAGTATCGATCTGCTGTCCGTGAAGCTGCGAACGTTTGATAATTTGTTTGTGCGCTTGCCGAATGAGCAGCTCATCAAATCCCAAGTGACGAACTTAACGCGATTTCCGATCCGCCGTTACGATCTGCTTCTTGGTGTCGCCTACAAGGAGGATCTAACGCGCGTTCGCGAAGTTCTTATGTTGGTCGCAGAGCGCAACCCAGCGTGCTTAGAAGAACCTAAGCCACTATTTATTTTCCAAGGATTCGACGACTCCTCGCAGAGCGTGCAATTTTCCGTTTGGGCAGCTCGCGACAACTACTTGGAACTGCGCAACAGCATGGCAGAGGAAATCAAAGAAGCATTCGATGAAGCGGAAATCGAAATTCCGTTTCCGCATCGAACGCTCTACGTCGGTAGTGCGACGGAACCGTTTCCCGTGCGTATTTGCGATGCTGTGCCTTCGCGGACACCGTAGAGCGCTCGTCAGCCTACTTACGAACGTAGTGGCCGGTAAAATTTATTTTTAAAGTAAATGCATATTTTCGTAATTGCTCCGTACCCTCTGTTTGCTCTTAATTCGCGCTACAAGGATTAGCGGTTGGCCGCCGTTAATCGGCAGGAATTCTCGACTGTGGGCGGCATCATGCGTTGTTCGGGTCCAGTGCTCTTTCAATGAGTTCGCGGATCTGGAGGCGCGCAGTTTTAACCCGAGCAACAAGTGCTACGGTTGCTAGCAGGATCGCAGCAAGTATTTGGATCGATCGCGGGTGCGCAACAGGCCTTCTCTAGCGTTCCTACCGCGTCCGTAGTTGGACTACCCGTATTGGCGCTATCTGAGTTAGCCGCCGACCAACGGAGCGCGGGCTTACACACAGCGCGAACGCCGCCAAGGAGCACTTGCCACGTGTCGTCAGTTTGCTCGATTGAGTGCACTGCGAATTTACGCGCCGCTGTATTAGCGGGTCCGAACTCGAAAAACAACTCTCCTTGTGCCGACGCGCTCAAGCCTTTCAGTCCAGCGCCGGCAATCTCCGCGAACTTCTGAGCGGCCATGTGAGCGCCGTTGGCCGGAGTAATTGCTGGGCCGTCCAAAAGCTGGACTAAGGTTTCGTCCCATTGAGCTTCGCCACGGCCACAATCGAGCGCTTGCACGTGAGCGAGTTTAATCTCGGTAACATGATATTCAGGCCGAATTTGGGCCCCCTCGACGTGGAATACCAAGCTAGCCTGCGGTGCTACCGATATCTCGGACAAAAATGACGGCAATGTTGTTGCTATGGCGGGTCTCCGTTATTATCTCAACATCTCAAGAGTAATTGAAATAAAGAGGTCGATCAAGCATGCAAGAAGATCACGTTCTGGAAGCGCTGGGAGCGCTCTCGCAGGAAACCCGCCTGCGCATTATCCGCCATCTCGTAGAATCCGGTCCCGACGGAGCTAGCGCCGGCGACATCGGTAGCGCAGTTGAAGCGACATCATCGCGCTTGTCGTTTCATCTCACGAACCTTGAGCATGCGGGCCTCGTCCAATCGCAGCGCGTATCGCGCAACATTGTCTACCGCGCAAGGTTTGATCAAATTGGTGAGCTATTAAATTACCTATTGATGGATTGCTGCGCCAACCATCCGGACATTCGTGCGTGTTGTAATTTGCCGAGCGATGCCTGTTGCGAATAGCGACTAGCCGGCGCAAGCGGCTCTCTTCCTTGCGTGATTTAGCTCGGCGAACTCAAGCCACAAGTACAATTTAGGCCTGAAAAAATTTGCTCAATGCGGTCCCGAGGATATTCGTAGATACACAAATGAGCCGTAAGTCCCAATTCGGGTGGGGAATCCTGGCGCTATGACAGTTCTTCGAATCAAGCTTCGAGTGCAGAGCGAGTTTTGCGCCAGCGCGACCCGTCGCGACTTACACGGATTCGCGTTCTTCTTCTGCTATCGCCAAGGTCTCGACTTCGCATAATTCATCGTCCTTAAGATTACGTCTATGGGTTGCAACTTCGTATTCGACCGGCAACGTTTTCTTGAAAATCCACAGATTGCTATAGTTTGGGTACGACTTATTTAGGAATCTCGAGTTATGTGGCAACACGCGCTACGATTAACAGCCAAGCAGAGGAAACTTCAACATGCTGAATCATACTGCGAACAAATTCATGCTCTCGGTTGCCTGTTTTTTATTCGCAACTGAGCTTTGCGCCACCGACGCAAAGTACGATCCGGAAACAACGTTCCAATCCATTTGTGCCGCTTGCCACAACGAATCGCCGCCGCCGCGCGCGATGTCACGATCATCAATGACGAAGATTTCACCGGAGCGGATTTTGGACGCTTTGTCGAACGGTGTGATGTCGTTTTTCGCTCTCCCGCTAACGGCCCATGAGCGGTCGGCGCTTGCTGTACATATTTCCGCGCTCGATTGGGAGGATGAACATAACAATTCCTTATCCGAGGCGTTGGTTGAATGCGCGGTGGATGTACCAATCGATTCTAACGCTTGGGCCAACCCACATTGGTCTGGTTGGGGAGTCGATGCTGAAAACACGCGTTATCAACGTGACGAGCAAGCGCGCTTGAGTGCGGCAGATCTGGACAAACTTGAACTGAAATGGGCGTTCGGTTTTCCCGGCTCTGCAACGATTGGATCGCAGCCCGCTGTCGTTGGGGGGCGCGTTTTCGTTGGTTCGCCGGAACATCGCTTGTATGCGTTAGACGCGGCGACCGGTTGCACATATTGGTATCATGAGACTCGCGGCGGTGTGCGTGGCGTTCCGGTGGTCACGAACGGCTCCGCAGGACCCACTGCGTATGCGACGGACCGTGGTGGCTGGGTCTACGCAATCGATGCGAATACCGGCGCACTGCGCTGGGAGCATCGCGTCGATCCGCATCCAGCAACCATGTTGACTGCGTCACCGGTATTACACAACGGCCGACTCTACGTCACCGCGGCATCCTTCGAAGAGAACAGTGCGTCGGCCCGAAATTACGAATGCTGTACGTTTCGCGGTAGCGTTTCGGCGCTCGATGCCGCAACCGGTGAACTCATCTGGAAGACCTATATGATCACCGAAGAACCGCGTCTTTCCGGTATATCACCGTACGGCGCGAAGATGTACGGCCCGTCCGGTGCTGGGATATGGAGTCCCGTAACTATTGACGCAAAACGCGATCAACTTTACGTCACCACCGGTGATGCCTACTCGCGCCCGGCCGCGGCCAATTCGGATGCCGTGGTAGCAATAAAACTTGGTACGGGCGCGATCGCGTGGTCATGGCAAGCCACACCAGGCGATGCGTACACTAACGCCTGCGTCGATCCCGACGTTCACCCGGAGATCCTCGCGGCGTGCGGTCCAGATGTCGACTTCGGCGCCGCGCCTATTCTGCGGACCACGGCGAACGGGCAGGACGTTTTGCTGGCCGGACAAAAATCCGGAGTGCTGCACGCCTTGGATCCTGCGGATGGTGAGCTACTTTGGCAAAAACGTCTGTCGCCCGGCGGAATACTGGGTGGCATTGAATGGGGCATGGCTGCCGATGACGAAAATATCTACGTACCGATTTCTGATGTTTGGGAGCATCTAGACGGACAGGGCGCGGCCGGCGGGGTGGTCGCGATTAATTTCAGCGACCAATCGGAGCGTTGGGCGCACCAGGCGGCAACACCTGAGTGTGATGGAACGGAAGGATGCACCGCTGGACAGCCACAAGCTGCGACCGTCATTCCGGGTCTACTATTCTCAGGTTCGATGGATGCTCACCTTCGGGTTTACCGTACCAGTGATGGCGAGGTGGTCTGGGATTACGACGCTAACCGGGCTTACGAGACGGTTAATGGCGTACAAGCGCGAGGCGGATCTTTTAACGGGGGCGGCGTTACCGTGGTCGACGGTCGGCTTTATGTAACGTCCGGATACGGCATTTTCGGGATCGATGGTAATGTGCTGTTAGTGTTTGGGCCGCCTACGGGCGCCGATGTGCCGGTGCAACCCTAGCCGCCAATTTTTCTTGAGGACAATCGGCATACCGCGCGCGCCGTCCCCGACCCGTTAATGGTTGGAATGCCAGAAGCGCGATTTTTGCGAACGCTTTTTGGCCGGCTGTTCGTCGATTAGTCCTCATTTATCGATGAGTCGAATTAATTAGAATCCGCTTCGTGGCAGGCGGCCAGTCAGGTAAGTAGTCGAAGGGTTGACGATAACCACAAGCGTTAATGCGCTGTTTCGGCTCAATAACGAAACAACAAATGTCCCGTCTCTAATCGTGCATTTGAACTCCAGTTCGACATTCTATAAGACCTTTTTTTAGCGTTCGTTCTGCGCTAACTGATCATTATTTCCGAATCGTCGGGCGAATTATTTTTGCATGCTCCGGTCCGTGAATTTGTCGAAGTATGTATCGCGACCACGGACACCAGCATTAGCGAGGATTGGCAGCGCCGCGTCGATCATCACTGGCGGGCCGCATAAATACGCTTGGCATCCAGCCAGGTCGAAATCCTCGATCGTATTGATAAAGTCGGTGACGAATCCGCGCGCACCTTGCCAATGCGAACCAGCCGGTTCCTCAGATAACACGGCGATAAACCGGATCGGTGCAGACCACGCGGCGCTTAATGCCTCGATGATGGTTTTGTCGTATAAGTCTGCTTGCGTGCGTCCACCGTATAAATATACGAGCGACCGGCACCGGCCTTCGGCACTCGCTTGCTCGAGCATCGCTTTAATCGGCGCCATGCCGCTTCCACCGGCGATGCAAAGTATGGGGACATCGGCTTCGCGCATTCGGAATATGCCATACGGGCCGTCAATACTAACTGATTCGCCGATCCGATCTGCGCTCGCAAACCATCCGGACATTTCGCCATCCGGAACTAATCGCACATGGAATGAAAGCTCCGTCTGGCCGTTTGCGCCGGGCGCATTCGCGAATGAGTACGAACGATTCGGCACCACATTCGGAATACTGAGATTCGCGTATTGGCCCGCATAGAAATTCAGCGGTTCATCCAATATCACTCGAACGTCAATTATGTCGCGCGTGAGTTCTGTCATCGCGCTTATCGTGCCCCCGTAGATTCGCGACGGAATGCTCGGCAAGCCGTCGTCCAGGGTATTAACGCGAATTTTAAGATCGCTTTTTGCTAAGGTTTGGCAAGCGAGGATCGTGCCGCTGCGGATCTCGTCCATCTCGAGCACGTAGGCGAAATCGGTGAGAGCTTTTGTCTCACCTTCGATGACTTGCGTTTTACAGGTTGAACAAGCGCCGGTCTGACACTCATACGGATACCCGAGACCAGCTTTGAGCGCGGCATGGAGGATTGTTTCGCGTGAGCCGACCGTTACCGTCTGGCCGAACGGCTCGATGCTAACCTGGTAAGACTTTGGACTTCGATTGAATAATCGCTTCAGCATAATTTGGGTACGTGACTGATCAACATCACTCAATAATTGGGAAGAAGACCAGCCATCGATTTTTATGAATCGATTACTGTCTAGTCGTCGCTAAAAAAACGAAGCCAGGCATCTGCCTGACATAGAAGGTTTTACCTAGGCCGCCGTACTAGGCGTGCGCTGCGTCCTCATATTGGTTGTGGACTCATGCGGCAGACGACGTATTGTACAGCGGCGATCTTCTTCTCCGCCTGTGGTCGCGGAAAACCACCGTCCGAAGAACATCGAGACAGGATTGCATGTTCGATGAATTAGTTCGTGCGCGATGATGATACTGGTAATTGCCAGCATTAGGCCAAATCCCAATGCGCTGCCGACTAAATTGAAAAAGTGGTTACCACCTTTAGCCGCGATTGCGTCGTAACCCGTGATGCTGGCGAACGCGCTACCGAAACCGAGCAAGTCACCGGGCGTCATAGTCCAAATAAAAGCCAGTGCCGCGAATACAATGATGGGGAAGTAACTGTAGATAATGGCATTTAGAATCTGCGGGTATTTGTATTCGGACACTTCGCCGAACAGAAAATCGCCGCCAACTCCGCCAACTCCGCCAACTCCGCCAACTCCGCCGACAATAGCGAAGAAAAACCCCAACCACATCCAGTGCCCGCCGAGTAGAAAACCCAGCATCGTGGCGCAAATAAAAATGTTATTCGTTAGGTACTTCGTGTACTCGAACATAACGTCTTTCGTATTGTTATTGAGCATCGGCTTTCCGCGGCGCAAGGCAGGCACCACCATTCTGGCATGGAATTAGAGCAAATTGCGCGACAGCCAGTTTTAAGCACCACGGCATTCGCGATGAGAATTCGTCGGGTTTCGCGTTTTCGCGTAATGCAGCAATTCTAGGTTTTGCGGTACTCCTATTAAGTCACGTTAAGAGACTGCCTTTATTTTCAGCCTAAGGTGTTTGCTGCAGATGGAAATTGATTTAAACCAAATTCCTCGCGGAAATCTGCACTCGGTTTCAACACCATTGGTTCGACGAAAATGCCGATCCCATTCGCTGCACGATCAACCAGACTAAACACCGAGGCTGTAATTGCCGCGGCAACCATGGCGTCTTCACCCATGCGCTCGGCGAGCGTATTTCGAGCTGTATTGAGCGCCGCCACGTCTGCCCCAACGACCGCGCTTGCGAAGGCGACCAACTCACTCCCGTGATCGATGCCGCTATCCTTGTTGCCGTCAAAAACACCGGCTAAGTTGAAGTCTTGATTGCTTGCTTTGCCACTCTCACGGAGGACATGCGTGTGCCAGGTGGTTCAGTAAAAGCACTGATTAAGTTCGGACACTTTCGCTGCGACAAGCTCCAATTGAGGTCTTGATATTGAATCGTGCGAGCTGTAAGTCAGATTCATCATCGTTTCCATGGAAAAGTACTCTTCGTCCACGACCCGGATTAAGCGCCGCGCTTCATCCGGGACCAAGCTCAGCGATCGCACAATATTCGGCGCCGGCTGGTCTCCAAACAAGGACAGAGCGATTTCCCCACCTTCGGGTGAGCTTGGAATACTCGCGGTAAAAAAGCCTTCTTTTTTTGCCACCGACGGACGTTCCATCGACGGGGATGTATCTTCTACCGGGTCAAGCAATTGTCTAGATGGCAAGCCAATGCCCCGAGCGAAAACATCGAGGTGGGCTAGGCGCGCGACCAAGCCGACAATTTCCACGTACGCGCCCTCCGTAACGCCATCTGCTTGCGCTTGTTCGCAGAACTTTCTGTCGATGCCTATGCCGCCTAGCGCGACGGCTCGAGCGACTCTACGTGCTGCTTCTGGGAGTTCGGCCGTATCGACGAGTTTTTCGTCGCCAATGGATTCCTGCTCACCGACTTCTGCACGTGCTTTGCGCGCTTCTGCGGCGATTGCGGTTCGTTGTGCAGCCGTGCCCCATGTTCCCGGACGCGCAAAGGACAGTAATTCGTCCTCGTGCAGCGACGAGGTTGCGGCGGTGATTGGAAGTGTTGTGTCAGAGTAAAGAGTCATAAGGTTCGGGTCCCGTGTCTTTGCTTAGTTAATTCACAATTCGAGCGTGTATTTAGATGCCACGAACCATTTTGATTGGTTCAACATTCAACCGTCGTGTCGAACCTACCTTAGTTCTTGCTATGGGTACAGTTCGATTAGGCCGCCTGCCATACCAAAGGGAAGGCCTTGTCGTCATCGGCCCTTGCCCCTGGTTCTAAATCTACTGTTGCTTGGGTCACGATTGGATCCGTTCCAGGACGCGGATCCCAGCAGGCATCGTCGCCCAACCAGCGAGTCGATAACGCAAGGCGCCGTTGTGTTGGCGACTGATTGCCATGCGAGGTGTGCACGATGGACGTGTTAAAAATAAGTGCGTCGCCGGCTTTAGTCTCAAAAGATGTAAATTCGTAGCCATCCCGCTCGACGTTGAAATCAGGAATGTCTTCTTCGTCGCTGTCGCCGATCCAGGTTGCGAGTTCGCCTTCAAGACCGCCCGGTAACACGGGTTTAAACCATTTATTCCATTGGTGCGAACCGCGCACGAATTCAAGGCCGCTCGAGTGAATATCGACGTCGCTTAGGGATAACCAAACTGAACAGATCTGAGAACCTTTAAATGGCCAATACGGGAGATCCTGGTGCCAAAAGAATTCTTCTTCCGTAGACGGTTCTTTGACAAAAATGTGATCAAAATAAATTCGGGACGTCTTCGACTCCATTGCTTGTCCCGCGATTTCTGCAACGCCTGAGTTGAAGACATAGTCGTTGAATGTCGGTTGTGTCGGCCACAGATATCGGTCGTGGAGAAAGCGTGCCGTCTTTGAGCCAGGATTAGTATCGTCGCCCCACTGACTCGGACTGGCGAGCTGCTCGTCGATCGCTTTTGTCATCCGTTCGATCCACATCGGATCAACGCATTGTTTAACGAGAACTACTCCTTCGGTTTGGTACTCGCTGATCTCATGGCTGCTGAGATTCCGATAGGCATTGCTTGTCATCTTCGTGTCCTTTGGACCGCTGCGTACCGAGCATTGTGCGGTAGAACGCAATCCTATGTCATCCACGTCGTCTAGCGCGTTTAGTGGCGGGTTTGTGCGATTCGTTGAGTCGGCCATGAAATTCGAATAGGCTTTCAGTGCGCGGAGCGATGCGGCGCCCAGAATATGCAATTGCTTAGAGGCGGCGGCTATTAATTCGGATAGCTTTAGCAGCGCGCCAAACCCAACGGAGTAATATGCACAATGAAATTCGGACTGTATTTTCTTCCCGCTTTCGACCGTGAAGTTCATCGAGATGCGGCTAATTTATACGAACAAATTATCGAGCAAGTCGTGCTTGGGGAAGAGTTGGGCTTTGAGTCTGCGTGGGTGTCCGAGCATCATTTCAGTGACTACGGTGGCGATATTCCAAACCCGCCAATGTTTATGATGGCGCTTGCGCAACGGACAAAACGGATACGACTCGGTTCTGCGGGTGTCGCGCTACCCATTAACCGCCCGCTTAACACTGCAGAGCAACTGGCGATGGTCGACGTTGCGTCCGGCGGTAGGGTCGATATTGGTGTCGTGCGCGCATTTTTGAATTTCGAATACGACGCACTCAACGTCGACATGGCGGAAAGCCGCGATCGATTTAATGAAAGTCTCGACATTATCCTCGGCACCTGGGCCAACGATTCATTCTCGTTCAACGGCAAGTTTAGTCAATTCGAGAACGTCCAACTAAGACCGAGACCCATTCAACGCAAACCCCGGATAATAGTCGGCTCAATCATGACGCCGGAGTCTGTACAAAATGCGGGTAAGCGAGGCTTCGATCTTATGGTGATCCCGTACGCCGTGCCGTTCGCTAAAACCAGAGAAATGATCGCCATGTACAACGACTCGCTTGACGCAGCAGGTCATAATCCGCAAGACCATTCCATCATGGCGCCGATGCATTGCTACATCCACGAAGATGTCGAAGTAGCTAAGGCCACGATCCGCGAGCCGATCATCCAGTATTTGGGTTATGTGCGTGACGCCGTGGCTGGGGATTCATGGTCTAGCGACTACGCTGGCTACCAAGGCATGGTGAAAGGTATCGAAGCGTTAATGGATTTTGACGTAATGTACGATCAACGGTCGTTGTTTGGCGATCCAAAGCACGCGCGCGAATGCTTGGAAGCGGTGCTTGATTTAGGCGTCACAGAAATATCCTTGGTAACGCAAATGCCAGGATTAGCGCAAGATAAAATACTCGAATCGATGCGTCTCTTTGCTCGAGACGTGATACCGCATTATTGAACCGTAAAACTCTCAACTGTTTCTAAGTCAAGCCGATTCTAAGTTTGGAATTCGCCAGACAACAATCGAATGATATCGACGCTGTATTGCTAACGCGCGAAGCTCAATATTACCCGGGCGGAAACTCGGGGTTAAGAGAACGTCGCTTGTGCTAAGCACGCCAACCCCCTACAGCGAAATCACCGTTAAACCGATCTGTCCGGATTGAATTTGCGGCGCGATGTTCAGGTTCAGCAACGTGTTAGGCGTCATTCGCCTCTGAAACCGAATCCGACCCAGTCTCTTTTAATTCCGCGAGACCATTTTTTTATCACGAATCGGACGTGTAAATACCAGGGGGGGCGGCGATCCATAGACACAAACATAGGATAAGGATTACGACCGGACTATATGAGATCCCAGATTTGCATTTCTTTAGTTCAATGTTTTTTGAATCAACGGCTGCCCAAATACCTGTGGTAATTATAACTAGCCACACCAGGTTGAACTCTATGGTGTCCGACACGAGTGTTGTGATGATCGCGATCACAACGGCGAAAGGGATCCCTCAGTACCATTTCATTTCACGTTCCTCTTCATGACGACTAACGTTCGATACCCTCCACACTAATCTATTAGAACGAGTAATGTGAAATGAACTGGGAAGCTATCAGCACAATTGCAGAAATAGTTGGAGCGCTTTCAGTCATCGTTACGCTCATATACATTTCGATCCAGACGCGGCTCTCCCGTATTGCGGTGGAAGAGACTTCTGAGCACGCGGTGATGCAGGGCTTTAATGCGCAACAGAATATGTATTCCGAATGGCGGCGGACAGTTTTATCGAGTCCGGAAATCACAAATGTTCTGGTCAAGACCCGAACAGATGAAAACTTGACGGATAAAGAACAGGTTTTGTTTTCGACGTATTTCCAGGAGTTATTCTACACTGCTGTCACGTTCTACCGCAGCGTTCTTCGCCATACCACCGGCTACGAAAACGAGGGGGATGTGACTCACTTGCTTAGCATTATGGAACCAAACCTGCGTTCTATTGGCGAGTGGCGAAACGTAGAGCATGTTGTTCCGGACTTTGGACCGTAATTTGTTGTAGCGGTCAATAAGGCGATTCTACGTCTGGAACGGGACGCATAAAATCGTTAACGCCTAACTGATTTCCGCCTAAAGGCAGGTTGAAAAATTGTCTAGGTGGGGGCCGTTTCACGTAGCACGGTATGCTACCGTGCCGGCAATTCTACGACTTTATGACTCTGCGGCTTCCATGAATTCCGAGGCGACTAGCCGAACAAATTCTTTTTACGAGCAAATGTTAGTTGCTCAATTGTCGCGTCGGCTCCGTAAATTGAAGTTGCCCGCGAACACGGAAACGCTGTCGCAAATTTCGATATGGGATATGTGATGTGCAATGTGCAATGTTGGGATAACCCGCGGTCATTAGATGGCGCGAACTCTGCCCGCGCAAGGCGAGCAATAGGTAGGGGGAGGGGGTAGGTTGAGCACTTATGAGCTCGCTTTTTGATTCGCTAGGATTTCGAATCATGGATATTCTGGTGCACGAGGTTTCGAACATATTCTTCTTTTCTGATCAGGCGCGCCTGCCATTCGCGGAAAATAGGATGGGAAATCATTTCATCCCTAGTTAACGCCTTTGTGATTTCTCCAGCCATATTTTTCGACACTACATTTACAGTGGGAGTGAAACCGTCGAACAGTAACGTAGAGATTCTCGTAACGCCGCAAGAAATGCAGGTTACCCACATCACATACCCATGACCCGTGACGAAGTAGTAATAACCGATTGGGCTTGATGTAGGTATCTTCTGGATGTCATATTTTTCGTCTACGGTACGGCCTAGTCCGGTTTCCAGCTCTTTCACAAAATCTCTAACCGTATGTTTTTCGAATTGCTGCCCGAAATCTAGCTTTTCGTCGTACTCAGAAAAACCTGGAGACAGATATCGAATCTGGCCCTTAGTCGCAATTTCTACTAAAGCGATTTGCGTGCTTTCCGTTAATCGATCTTGAAGCGGAAACCTTCCCACCTGAGCGTGATATTCCTCGACTAGCTTCGACCAATACAACAAATGCTCAAGACGAATAGAATCCGCGGAACTTTGAAACGCTTCCTCCGATCCACAAGAAATCAGCATGCCGGCGACTGTAATAAGTGCTAATTGCTAGATAGATCTCATCATGGTTCGCAAGAGAGCGTCTTGCTAACCTGCCGTTGAAAACGCCGCACTAGAGCGACAGCGCTACGAGGACGGCGTCATCGGTAGTTTTAAAAAAATGTTTAGGCGGCTGATGGTTTATCTGGCCGATGGTACGTTTAATAAGGAGTGAATTCAAAATTTCGAATATTCCACTAGAGCTCCGACAGCTAATAGCAGGATTGGGGCAATACCAACGACGCGAGTTTGGTTTTTTAGGCTCGAAAAATTCGTGCCTGTGCTGATGAGAGACCAGAGTGCAAGTCCGAATAGGCTTAAAATAACCAACGAACCAGACGTTACCGACGATAAGCCGTCTACGCCAAAGAGTCTTTGGGTAAGTAGAAGCGCGCAAGCAAGCGAACAGCTGCTTAGTGTAGATAGAGAATTAATTCTTGATTTAGTCGATACGATCATGCTTGCGGTAGCTGCCTAACGTTTGGGTAACCTGCCGACTACAGGAAACGTTTTCGATGCGAGAATAGCTTTTTCGCTTCGAAAAAACATTCTGTTATGTGCGAGGTTACGTGTTGGTTAGGCATTTCTTCAGAATTTCAATCATCCGATTCTGTCTGTTGCTGAGCGCTCTTAAAAGTGCTCTCGAAATCATGTTTTTTGGTATCCGAGACCATTCGTTCAACCTTGTCGCGAAACTCGGGCTCGAAATGATCTTTGCTAAGCGCCCACCAACGTTGCACACCAGGCAGTGAGAAAAATTCGGCGTATTGATTATCGACTGATTGGTTATATGCGATATCAAGGTTACCTCGCGCGGTATGCCGATAGTGTTGTTCCATAATTCGGCAACATCTCTGAAACAAAAACGACAGTCTTATTCGTTCTTTTTCAGGCAGTGCTTCGTAGTCGCGCACGCCTTTTAACCATATCCCGGCAAAGCTATCGTCTTCAGTAATCGTCTGCAGAGCATCGCCCAATTGAGTAGCAAGATCACGCGACGCGGTAAGCCGAGCCTCCTCAGTTTGCTTACGCACTTGAGAAGCCAAATATACGACGGAAACAACGACCGCCATAGCGCCAAATACTTCTCCGGTTGCGCTTATTGCATCCCAGTTCATTATTTTACTCCTGCCAAACAAGGCTAGGTTAACCTGCGCTTGACGGCAACTTCCCGGAGCGGCAGCGCAGTTTGGATAACTTGTTATGCGTAATTATCGTATCCGCGATTGCCAGGCCTCCGGTTCTCAATCTTGTTGCAGCACGGCGATTACCCGAACGGCTGAGTCCACATACGTAAAATAAACGGAATACGGAAAGCGTCTCATCAAAACGCGACGAATGGATCTATATAATGCTCCCTAGGCTTCTTGGCTCTCGGCGGCTCGTTCGATTGCGGCATCGAGCTCTAGGATGAATTCCATTCCCAGCTCTAGTCTTCGCGATTCGTACCAGACCGCAGCGCGTTCGGAATC
>JBLFWZ010000094.1:0-14898 GCA_047611905.1 Gammaproteobacteria bacterium
GTACTAGCTCTTGCTCTAGGGCTAATTCTCCTCATCGTTATCTCGGGTTATTTTTCAAGCAGTGAAACTGCGATGATGGCCCTCAATCGGTACCGACTACGACATCTCGCCGAAAAGAAGCACCCAGGCGCGCTACGCGCAACGAAACTACTTGAGCGGCCGGATCGGCTAATCGGTCTAATTTTGCTCGGCAATAACTTCGTCAATATATTAGCCACGCAAATTGCAACAATCCTAACGCTCCATTTAATCGGACAAGATGGTTTGATTTTCACGACCATCGCGCTCACTGTAGTTATCTTGATCTTTGCGGAAGTCCTCCCAAAGACGGTCGCGGCAATCGATCCAGAACGAGTCGCATTTCCATCGACACTGATCCTTAAACCACTGCTTTGGTTCAGCTATCCCTTGGTCTGGATCGTCAACGCCATAACGAATCGAATTTTGGATTTATTCAACATCAACCCGCGGACCGTCGGCGCCGATCCGCTTGATCGAGAAGAGCTTCGAACAGTCGTTAAGGAAGCTGGCGCGATGATTCCCCACAAGCATCGACAAATGCTGTTTGGAATATTGGATCTTGAAAAAGCTACCGTCGAAGACATCATGGTTCCGCGCTCGGAAATAGATGCAATTGACCTGGACGATGAATGGATCGACATCGTCGGACAATTGGCCTCGTTGCGCCACACGCGCATACCTTGTTATCGCGGCACCTTAGATCAGCTGGTGGGAGTCCTTCATGTGCGCGGCTTCACCCGACTCGTCCGTGGTTCTGAAGATTTCGGCCGCGAGGAGTTCGAAGCAATGCTGCGCGAACCCTACTTCGTCCCGACGAAAACAAATTTGCACACCCAATTAATCAATTTTCAACGAAGCCGGCAACGGCTTGGGCTTGCCGTCGACGAGTATGGTGAAATTGAGGGGCTCGTAACGATCGACGATCTGCTCGAGGAAGTCGTTGGCGAATTCACGACCGACTTACAAAACTACACACGGGATGTTTATCCTCAAGACGATGGGACCTTTTTGGTCGACGGTACGGCGAATATTCGCGAGACAAATCGTGCCTATAATTGGACGCTACCCGAAGACGGCCCGAAAACGCTGAATGGTTTGATTCTCAAAGAGCTCGAAGACATCCCAGAAAGTGGGACCAGTTTGCGGGTAGGCGACTACACAATTGAAATCGTTCATAGCACAGAGCACGTGGTCAAAAACGCTCGAATTACCGTCCCATCTCAAACCGAAATGGAACGCCTATCTTCTGCCAACGGCGATCTAACTGATGACGAACTCACGACACCACGAAACCCTGACAGTGAGACAAACGCCTAGAGTTCGTCTAGCGCATCCGCGAGTCTCGCCACAGAAACAATATTCAAATCTCCATTATATTTTTTAGGCGCGTTGGCGGTGGGAATTATGGCTCGCTTGAAGCCTTGTTTTTCAGCTTCACGCAAGCGCTCTGGTCCGTTTTGCACCGGACGAATTTCGCCGGCTAGGCCAACCTCACCAAAGATAACAAGATCGCGCGACAGTGGGCGATTTTTTAGACTCGAAATCACGGCCCCCAAGACCGCCAAATCAGCCCCGGTTTCGGAAATTCGTATGCCACCCACGATGTTGGCAAAAACATCAGAACCGGCAGTCGATACGCCACCGTGGCGATGCAAGACGGCTAGCAGCATCGACAAGCGATTATGATCTAAGCCCACCGTCACGCGACGCGGGTTACCGAGCGCACTGTCGTCGACGAGTGCTTGCACTTCAACGAGTAATGGGCGCGTCCCTTCGCGGCTCACAAGGACGACGCTGCCGGGAACGGGCTCGTCGTGTCGCGACAGTAAAATTGCGGACGGATTCGATACTTCTCGTAATCCCTCATCGGACATTGCGAATACGCCGAGTTCATTGACCGCACCGAATCGATTCTTAAATGCACGAACCAATCGATAACGCCCGCCCGGGTCGCCTTCGAAATAGAGCACCGCATCGACCATATGTTCGAGAACCCGCGGCCCGGCGAGAGCACCGTCCTTAGTCACGTGACCAACTAAGTACACAGCCGTGTTGCTTTGCTTCGCGAAACGGACAAGACGTGCTGCAGATTCACGAACCTGCGACACGCTACCGGGCGCAGACTGTGATTCTGCGCAATACATGGTTTGAATGGAATCAACCACAAGAAGTTTTGCGTGCTGCTGTGTCGCGACCTCGATAATACGGTCGACATCAGTTTCAGTTAGCAACTGTAATCGTTCGGCATCGAGATTTAGACGCGCCGCGCGAAGCGCGATCTGTGCTGCGGATTCTTCTCCACTAACGTAGAGCGGCGCCACTCCGGGGGCACTCGCGATAGCGCCAAGACTTTGTAGCAGCAAGGTCGATTTCCCGATCCCCGGATCTCCGCCGATTAATACAACCGAACCGGGTACAACTCCGCCGCCTAAGACGCGGTCGAGTTCGGCGATTCCGGAAGTCATGCGCGGTTCTTCTTGTGCGACGACATTCGCTAAGGTCGTTACTTCAGCACGTTGGCCGGCGTACGATTGAAATCGAGCGCTCGTCGCTTGGGGCGCGCTTACAAGCGACTCTTCAAGAGTATTCCAGGCCTCGCAGTCGGAACACTGCCCAGCCCATTTGCTATGGACTGCGCCACAACTTTGGCAATGGTACTGACGTTTTGCTTTCACGTGCGGCGCTCGACGTATCGAGCACGCATTCTCACGCGGCACAATAGTTCGTAGGGAATCGTTTCCGCGTGTCGAGCAATTTCTTCCACTGGAAGCTCGCGCCCCCAAAGCACCACCGGATCGCCGACCGCCGCATCCGGTATCGGTCTTAAATCAACCGTTAACATATCCATCGACGCCTGACCGATTACTTGAGTTCTGATTCCCGCCACCACAATCGGCGTACCCGTCGACGCGTTTCTCGGGTACCCGTCGCCATAGCCGAACGCGACGACACCGACCCGCATCTGCGTCGGGCATATATACCCTCTGCCGTAGCCGACACCGCTGCCGGATGCAACTTCTCGGACTGCAATCAGCTGCGAGGCCACCGTCATCGCAGACTGCAGTCCATGATCTGATCCGACACTTGTTTCGAACGGCGACACGCCGTAGAGCATCAGTCCCGGACGCACCCATTTAGCCTGCACGGTGGGCCACGATAAGACCGCGCTCGAATTGGCGATTGATGCCTCTGAGTTATAGGCATCGACCGCACAATGAAACACCGCGAGTTGTTCATCGACACTTCGATCGTTGGCGTGATGGGCACTCGCCAAGTGGGTCATAAATCGGAACGAATGCGAGCCCGTTTGCAGCGACTCAACGACTTTAGGGATCTGCGACGGTGCGAATCCCAACCGATGCATCCCGGAATCCACTTTAATCCACACGTTGAGTTTTTCTGCCGCTTCAGCGATCCACGCCAGTTGGTGCTCCGAGTGGACAACACACTCCAATCGATGGGCGACTATGTCGCGCAATTCAGCCGCTTCAAACGGGCCTTCGAGCAACACGATGGGTCGAGCGATACCGGCCTCACGAAGTTTGATCGCCTCTTCTAGTGAGGCAACTCCAAATGAGTCGGTGCAATCGTCTAAAGCTTTTGCCACTCGGACAATGCCGTGACCATAGCCATCGGCTTTTACGATAGCCATGATTCGCGCGTTCGGCGAACGAGCCTGGACTACCTTGAAATTTTCTACTACAGCCGCTACGTCAACAATGACGCGGGCTGGTCGGGTCATCGTGGACCCTCGGTGGCCGGATGATCGTCGTAGGCGAGGTTTTCGAACGTCGTATATTCACCGAAGAATCTTAGCTTGCGGATCCCAATCGGCCCATTACGTTGCTTACCAATAATGATCTCGGCGATACCTTTATCGGGACTATCTTCGTCGTACACTTCATCACGATAAATGAACATGATGACATCGGCGTCTTGCTCGATCGCGCCCGATTCGCGCAAATCCGACATCACCGGGCGCTTATCGGTTCGTTGCTCCAAACTTCGATTGAGTTGGGATAGCGCAACCACCGGAACTTGAAGCTCTTTCGCGAGTGCTTTTAGCGATCGTGATATTTCCGATATTTCCGTAGCGCGGTTTTCTTTTGAGCCGTGCACTTGCATCAACTGCAGGTAATCGACCACCACGAGTCCAAGGCCGTGCTCGCGTGCCAGCCTCCGGCATCGCGTTCTCAGTTCACCAGGTGACAAGGCCGGCGTGTCGTCAATGAATAGATTGACTTCCGAAAGGATGCCGACGGCGTGAGTTAAGCGTGGCCAATCGTCGTCGCCCAATTTTCCTGTGCGAACTTTGTGCTGATCGATCCGGCCGATCGAAGAGAGCATGCGCATTGCAAGTTGCTCGCTCGGCATTTCCATACTAAATATGGCGACCGGCAACTTGTCCTTAACGGCCGCGTTTTGTGCGATGTTGACAGCGAACGCGGTCTTACCCATCGAAGGTCTGCCGGCAACGATGATGAGGTCGGATGGTTGCATCCCAGATGTCATCATATCGATTTCGTAAAAACCCGTTGCCACACCCGTGATGGGGTTGTCACGCTGGAACAACTGATCGATGCGGTCCAGGGCATTGACGAGTAGATCTTTCATGCGTCGAAAACCGCCCTTCGTGCGCGTTTCTCGTTCTGCAATATCGAATACGAAGCGTTCCGCCTGGTCGAGCAATTCGTCGGCGCTACGACCTTCTGTTCGGTATCCGCTGTCAGCAATATCGGTGCCTGCCCGGACTAGGGCACGCAGCACGGACCGCTCGCGCACAATGTCCGCATAGGCCGCGATATTTGCTGCTGAAGGGGTGTTTTCGGTGAGTTCCGCGAGGTATTGTAGTCCGCCAACCGCTTCAAGTAGCTCGTTGCGCTCTAACCACTCGGCAAGTGTCACGACATCGTAGGGTTTACCGGCATCGGCGAGCGCCTCAATCGCTCGGTAAATCTCGTTGTGGTCGCGACGGTAGAAGTCACCTTCCGTGATTCTTTCGGCAACGTGCATCCACGACTCGTTGTCGAGCATCAGGCCGCCGAGCACCGATTGCTCGGCTTCTATCGAGTGAGGTGGGACACGCAACGCATCGGTTGCAATGTCCCGTCGCACCTCGGAGATGATCGCGTTATCGGCGGCCATGCCTCGCACGATCGATAACGGTTTGGTTGCCAGTCAAATTAATCGTCCGACTCGGCGCTGGGTTCGTCTTCTGATAGGACGTTCACAGTGATAGTCGCCTCAGCGTCGGCATGCAAGTGCACGACCACTTCGTGTGTCCCAACATCCCGAATCGGACCTTCCGCAAGGCGGACCTCGCGCTTCTCCAACTGATTGCCGGTTGCGCAAACCGCTTCGGCAATTTCCGCTGTGCCGATCGAGCCATATAACTTACCTTCGGTGGCGGCTTTAGCGCTCACAGTCACTTCCAGACCGCTCAGTTTCTCCAAGCGGGACAAAGCGGCGGAGAGGGCACTGGATTGGGCTTTTTCTAGTTCGGCCCGTTGGCCTTCAAACTTCTCTACATTGTCGGCGGTCGCGGGTACCGCTCGTTTCTGCGGAATAAGGTAATTTCGACCGTAGCCAGCGCGCACACGTACCTTGTCACCAAGGTTTCCGAGCCGATGTATTTTCTCTAATAAAATTACTTCCATAGCGGTGTTCCTTTGCGTAAATCAATTAATTCGTGGACGGCATTTATTCAGAACGCCGTCCGATTGACCGTAAGCGCCGCGGGTCGATTATCGTATCCACGATCCCGAGCAGCGCGAGTAGTACGCCAACCCGATGCAGCATCAAGATCAGCAATACGTAAAACCCAACAAGCCAGATTTTGGCGAGCCCGACTTTTTGCGCCCGGTGGTGGATTAACGCAAGACCTTGGAACGCAAACAATACCACCACCACTACGAGCAAGTCACTCGCCAGACCCTGTCCTGCGTCAGCATAAATTTGCATTAACGCCAGTATCGCAACGACGGCTGCAACCAATGAAATTGCTTTCGGAATAACCAGTTCCCGAAACTCCTGACCAAATCCGCCGGGGTTAAACAACTCCGATTGCCACCACCGAGCGATCAAGATCGCGCATATCCAAAACAAGGTCACGATGACGACAATCGACTCGTGCATGACGCTCGCGATTTGCGAAATTTCTTCCGCCGCGAAGAACGTCCCGCCTTGGTCACGAACGGTTTTGCCGAGCGCGTCAAGCCGCATCGCCCAATACGCTGAAACATCCGGCACGGCGGCACGAATGGCTGCGCAATACAGCGCCGCACCAAAGCCGCATATCGCTAAGGCCTGGCCTTGACTCTCACTCGTGCGAAGGGCTTGCGCAACAACTATCAGGGGTAGCCACGCCATCGCCAGCAAGACTGCTGCCTCAGGCTGATTCAGTAAACTGAAATACGCAATCCCAGCAATCAGGCCCGCAATCGCGACGACCCGCATGCCCAAGGTCGCGCCGTGGCGCAACGTCGACATCGCGACAATCGCCCCACTGACGATCATGAACGGGGCAAAAAATAGCGCTAGGACCGCGTATGCCGCCGCACTAATCGAAGCCGCCGTCGGACTCCGCATCGCAAATTTTGCGACTGCGCGCATACCTCCCCCGATCGGTACTTAACCTTAGGCGCTAGTGAGCGTCGCAGTAAGGGATAAGGGCCAGGTAGCGAGCCCGTTTAATCGCCACCGCGAGTTGGCGCTGGTAGCGCGCTTTGGTTCCTGAGATCCGACTCGGGACGATTTTCCCGTTTTCTGTCACGTAGGCTTTTAGCGTATTGAGATCCTTGTAGTCGATCTCCACAACACCTTCGGCAGTGAATTTGCAAAAACGGCGTCGTCGAAAAAATCTAGCCATGGTTGTTCTCCATATTCCTTATCATCTGGCGCGATGATCTAATCTTGATCGGTTGTAGTCGCTACTACTTCGGTTGCATCTTCAGGCACATCTTCAGCGTCGACTTCGGGAGCAGAAGCCGTTTCGTCATTCGCGTCGTCGGTACCATCTTCAGTGGCGACCTCAGCCTCTGCTTCTGCGGCTTGCGCGGCCTCTGCAGCCGCAGCTGCATCGCTAGCGGCACGATTCGCAGCATGCTGTTCCCGCCTCTCAGTATTTTCAACTTCTCTTGCGTCTTGCTCTTCCTTTGCTTTCGCCATCGGAGAAGCTTCAACATCAGCCTGGCCGCGTTTCATGACGAGGTTTCGAATTACCGCATCATTGAATCGGAAAGCACTAGTCAGTTCGTCTAGTGTTGGAGCGTCGCATTCGACATTCATCAAGACGTAATGGGCTTTATGGATTTTGTTGATCGGATAGGCGAGCTGGCGGCGTCCCCAATCTTCCAAACGGTGGATTGCGCCGCCGCTTGTCTCGATCATAGTGCGGTAGCGTTCGATCATCGCGTTAACTTGCTCGCTTTGATCAGGATGGACTAAGAATACGATTTCGTAATGTCGCAAAATCTTTCCCCTTACGGAATTAGCTTCCCGCATAAGGCGGTGAAGCAAGGAGTTGCAAATTGTTAGGTTTAAGTGGTTCCCAGCATTGCGGAGCACCTAAGCAGGGCGCGTATTCTAGGCAAACAAGGCTTGCAATGCAAAGAACTCATGCGCTGGGCCCGTAAACAACGGGCATGCCTACATTCTTTGACGTTGTGCCTCGAATAACGCGATAGCCGTCGCCGTCGAGACGTTCAAGCTCGCGACCCCACCGCGCATCGGAATCGATGCCAAATGGTCACATTTTTTCCTCGTCAATTGGCGTAAGCCCTGCGCTTCGCTGCCGAGTATTATTGCGCTCGGGAGTGTCATGTCACAACTGTAAAACGTGGTGGGGCCATCATGTGCGGCGCCTATAATCCAGATCCCAGCTTCTCGAAGGCGCTCGAGCGCGCGTGCCAAATTTGCAACGGCAATGATAGGTACGTTATCAAGCGCGCCGCTTGCCGCCTTGGCAACGGTTCCCGAGATTGGCGCGCTGTGGTCACGCGGTATCAGCACCGCATCAATACCAGCTCCGTCGGCGACTCTTAAACAGGCACCGAAATTTTGTGGATCCTGGATCTGATCAAGTACCAGGAGTAGTGGCGCTATAGGATTCACGGCCGCTTGAGCAAGATAACTATCGAAGTCCAGTAGCTCGGGCATTTTACGGCGTAAGATGACGCCTTGATGGACCGCCCCGTCGCTCAATCGCGCGAGCGTCTTCGTCGGCACGACCTGCGCGTTTACTCCTATGGCTTCGCTCGTTGTTCGAATCTGCGCTAACTCGGTAGATAAATTACCCTCGCGCAACCAAATTTCGATAGCGCTGCCCGGGGCGTCGGCCAAAGCCGCGAGGACAGCGTGGTGCCCCCAAGTTAAGAAATTTTTAGCTGCCACCTAAACCGCCTTACGACCACGTATAGGTGTATTAGGCATCGAAAAGTCAATTTTTCTATCGTCCAGGCTCACTCTTGCAACAACGACTTCGAGACTGTCTCCGATGCAAAAACGACGGCCCGACGCTCGCCCTAGCAAGGAGTGCGTGACGGAATTAAATTCGTAGTAGTCCTGCGGCAAACTTGTGACGTGAACTAATCCTTCAACGAATATGTCATTTAGTTGCACAAAAAGCCCAAAGGAGGTGACCCCGCTGATTACCCCGCGAAACGTTTGCCCCACTTTATCTTCCATATATTCGCACTTGAGCCAAGCAACCACGTCGCGACTTGCTTCTTCTGCGCGACGCTCAGACATCGAACACTGTTGCGCGAAAGCCGTCATCTGCTCATTGATTTCCTTGCCTTGTTTTCGGCGCCCAATGCGGCTCTTTAGCGCCCGGTGCACGAGAAGATCCGGGTAGCGCCTAATCGGCGAGGTGAAATGCGCGTAACTTTCCAGTGCCAATCCGAAATGTCCGTGATTTTCCGGACTGTATTCTGCTAGTTTCTGTCCTCTCAATAAGATCGTCTCGATCAGATGGCGATCTTGGCGGCCCGCAGCTGCGGTTAAGGTTTTTGCAAAATCGAGCGCGCAAGGTTCCGCGCCCCCGCTCAATTGCAAACCTAAGCCATTCAGAAATTCGCGTAGCGAATCGAGCCTTTCGGCGTCGGGGCGATCGTGGTTTCGAAACAGTGCAGCCAGACGATACTTGATAAGTTCAGTGGCGGCGGCAACATTTGCCGCGATCATAGATTCTTCAATCATGCGATGCGCATCGTTGCGTTCGCGCGTCTCGATCCGCTCAATTTTCCGTTGTTCGTTAAATACGAAATACGGTTCTTGGGAATCAAAATCGAGTGCCCCGCGCTCGACTCGACGTTGCTTCAACAGTTCATAAAGTTTATTCAGGGTCCCCAGGTGATACTCGATGCTGTCCTTGGCGGGTTTCGTTGGTAGCGCTAACGATGTTGCCACCTCGTCGTATGTCAGGCGAGCATGAGACTTAATGACTGCGTTGTAGAACTGGTACTTGCTCATCACACCGGTTTCGCCGAAACGCATTTCGCAGACCATGGCCAATCGATCGACATTTGGATTGAGCGAACAGATTCCGTTTGAAAGCGCTTCCGGCAACATCGGAATTACGTTGTTCGGGAAGTAAACCGACGTGCCTCGATTAATTGCTTCGTCATTCAGCGCACTACCTTCTCGAACGTAATGAGCGACGTCGGCTATCGCTACGTACAAGATGAAATCAGTTCCAATTTTCCTACAAAATACGGCGTCATCAAAATCACGTGCGTCAGATCCATCTATCGTAACGAGTGGCTTGTCGCGCAAGTCGCGCCGACCTTCAAGGTTCGTGCCCTCCACGATTAAAGGAATCTCTTCGGTTTCGCGAAGTACGTCTTCAGACCACCCCACAGGTAGATCATAGGTTCGAATCGCGACATCAATCTCCATACCTGGCGCCATATGCTCACCAAGAATTTCGACAATTTCTCCTATCGGTTGACGTCGCGTTTCGGGTTGCTGCGTAATACGCGCAACCACGAATTGGCCAGTTTTAACCTTTTTGCCCGCCTTCGGGATAAGGATATCCTGATTTATTCGCCCATTGTCCGGCGTGACGAAGCCGACACCGCGCTCTCGGAAGTAGCGCCCAACAACTTCAATATTCACCCGTTCGAGCACTTCGACAACTGTGCCGTACGGCCGCTCGCGTTTATCAAAACCACCGATTCTGACCAGCACTCGATCGCCGTGTAGGGCGACTCGAGCCTCCTGATGTGATAAGAAAATATCAGCCCCAGCTTCGTCCGGCCGGACGAATGCAAAGCCGTCTGGGTGGCCGATCACGCGGCCAGAAATCAGCTCCATTCTTTTTGCGATACCGAATCGATTGCCACGCGTGTGTAAAACTTGACCGTCGCGGGTCATCGCTTTGAGGCGGCGTCGCAGCGCGACGAGCGCCGGTTTCTCCAATACCCCTAAGCTACTTGCGATCTCACGGATATTTGCGGGAGCTGCAGCGTTTTCAAGAAAACGTGTTAATTCTTCGCGCGATGGGATTTCAACATCGAAATCGTCTTCGACAGGCTTGGCGGTGGCGGCTTTCTTTTTTCTTTGATTCATTGACTCGTGGTGGCGGGTTCGGTAGATTGCGCGGCTCGCGGCCGAGGTGGCGGAATTGGTAGACGCGCTGGCTTCAGGTGCCAGTGGGGGTAACCCCGTGGAGGTTCAAGTCCTCTTCTCGGCACCACCTTACATCCCGGGTATTCCCGGCCATCCCCGCCCTAAACATCCCAGTTATCAAGACGTTAGCCGCCTCTTATTGAGATCTGGCCGATGCCAGACGGGAACAAGCGGGAAGGAAAATGGCGCCGAAATGGCGCCGATTCGGAACAAGAATGGCGCCGTTTTGGCGCCGATTCCTTAGCGGCCATCCTCACGGTGCACAGACCTTATATATAATGAGTGTCAGACGGTCAACCGCCGGACGTCGGGTAGCCCGCGATACCTCCGAGCGCCGAGGGCATTCTCAGTGAGAAAACGAACGAGCCGCGGAATCTACATGCTCATCATCCTGATCGGCGGCGCTTTGCTAGTCTGCGGGAGTCCGAACTTGCAGTATGTCTGCCGTGAAACTGCGCAAACACGGGAGTATTAAGTTCTTGATATCCTTGATTCACATTTTTCGTTGACTGCTTTTAGCATACATCCAACGAGAAAGCGGACAGTCGCGCACGGAGCCCAACCGTCGCTTAAGTGCCCAATTCAGACCTTTAGGGATTGCTAATATAGGCTGCTTAGCGACCTGAGAGACGCTGCCAAGCGTCGGGCAGTAGTAAGTATGTTTTTAGGTGCCATATTCCTGTAGGAGTTGGTTTATGGAACGAACGGTAGCGGTCTCTGAGAGCGCCGGGTGGTTGTCGATGGTTTTCCTAAATAACGGTCTGGCCGCGGGGGCATCCCTGACTATTTGACGCTGGTCGTCGAAGATCGTTTCATAAGTCCCGACCGGCACCATCCCATTATTGTAAGCAATCTCAATTGCAATCCATTGATTCGTGAGCTGCCTCAGCCACGCGGCCAGCCGCACTTGCTCGACAGTGTCGAGTTTTTGGTCAGATGACTGTGCCTTAATGAGTAGCATTGCCAACTCTGGGTCACCATATATCGCCTCGTTGAGGGGGCCGTAACTACTTCGGATCTCAATTTCGCTATTTGCAATGGCTATTCGATTTGACTGCTGTATTTCCTGCGCAAGGAACAGAATACCGGCCAGAACGCCAAAGTTCGCGACTAACGTCAACCCGCGATTCAGTTTCTCGATGTTCATTGTCCCTTCCCCTTATTAAGTTAATTTGAGTGCGGCGCTTTGAAGTCAGACAGCCAATCTACCGGTCACCGCTCCATACGTCCCGGTTAACGGTGCAATTCTGCGGTCCGAGGAACATCGGTTAGTGGCCGTTTTTTGCCGGATTGGGATTTAATACGAGCGTCCGCTGTACCGGGCCAGTTATCGTCGCTCTAGGTGGGCGGAGTCACCCGCTCCGTCTCGTGGTGGTGTCGCAAAGCTCAACTCTAATTCCGCAACATCCGCCTCTTCGAGCAACGCGTCCATATGAGCCACAAACACTGGCAAGAACCTAGATTTATCATTTTCCCACCAGGCATGAGCGCCGGGCAAATTCAATAACACCAATAACTCGCGCTCTATTGCGTCCCAGAAAAGTTCTTCTAATTGGTCGTTGAGGAATTGATGATAAGCAAAGCTATAACGATTGAAAGCAGAAAATGATAGAGCACCAAACCGCATCTGTTCGATACCCGATAATTGTTGATAGTCGTGCACGCCCGCTTGAAACAGCTCGGCCAGGCCCTCGTTATTAGCCATCTGGAAATTCACGTCGGCGTTCGCCGAAATTAAAGTCTGGGTTCGCTGCGTTCTGGTTTCATTCGTGTTCTGACGGATTTGAACAGCGACGTAAACTAACGAAATAACAACAGCCGCAGCGCCTAGTGTCTCTCCTACTGCTCCAATAGCTTCCCAGTTCATCTTCCAATCCCCTTATTGAATCTGTGGGCAGCATATCCGACGGCGTAGATGACGGGAATGACGGCTTGTGGTTAGGGTTATTGGACACGCGCGACGGTACGATGCCGAGGATCTGCGGCGGGGTTGAAGCGGGTGTTCGATAACGCCCAGTGGAGGAAACCGCGGGGCCGTTGCTATGGGGTTTGTTTAGAACTCGGTATTGACGATGTTACCGGTAGCCGTGTTAGTGAGTTCATCGCTGGTGTCGTCGATACTTGCGAACGCTGTTTTCGTGATGGCCGAGTTGCTATGGCACAGGCGTCTCGTCTGTTTAAACCCGTTGCGGCAATAGGAGACTGCCAACCGCGATCCGGATGGTAAATTTTGTTGTGAGTCAGCACCGGCATCATGGTGGTGAGCGCATCCTTGGGCTCAGTATCTCGATGATCTGTAACGGGGTGCCGCAGGTGCGGCACACGAACGTCGGTGACGGCGTTGCGGATGTTTCAACATCAGATCCGCTCTTCGCGTCAGGCGCGTTCAGTGCCTGGCGTAGTTGAGTCAAGTTATCGCGCCGCACGGGATTGGCGAACAACCCGTAGTGACGGATCCGATGGAAGCCCTTAGGCAAAACGTGGATCAAGAAGCGTCGGATAAACTCATCCGTGCTCAAGGTCATGGGTTTGTAACGCACACAGTGTTTGGTGCGGTAGTCTTTCCATTGGAACGTAACACCACGTTCATCATGGGCAATGAGTCGATGGTTGGAGATGGCAACGCGATGGGTATAGCGGGACAGATAAGCCAGCACCGCTTGCGGTCCGGCAAACGGTTGTTTGGCGGATAAAGGTAAAGGTGACGGAGGGAATAAAAGTTAATCCCTCCGTCACCTTTTCCTGCACGGTTCACCGGATAGCCCAGCACGTTTAATGCCTTTGCCATCCGGCGAGAGCCGTAACTATAGCGAGAGCTTGCAGCGATATCTTTGACCCAGTCCAGCATCTCCTGGCGGACTGGATCGGCGAGCTTGTTCGCCACGTTTGCCCGATAGTGGTAATAACCGCTACGGTTGACACCCAGTACCCGACATTGCACGCTGATGGGATAGGTATTCTTATGCTGGGTGATAAACGAATATTTCATTTCGTTTCGGCTGCAAAGAATACCGTCGCTTTTTTTAAGATATCTTTCTCCATCTCCAACCGTTTCACCTGAGCCTTGAGCTTTCTAACTTCCTCTTGTTCCGGCGTTAGTTTGCCATTCCCGCGAAACGCTTGGCCGTCTTTGGGATCAAACTCTTTCGCCCAGCGACCCAACATGTTCGCATTGATGCCCAGGCTCTTGGCCGCCGCTACTTGCGTATAACCTTGTTCCGTCACCTAACTAATCGCATCCAATTTGAATTCTTTTGAATATTTCTTTCGTGCCGTCATTATTTTTTCCCTCAGTTAAGTTAAGTTTATTTTCTCTTAACTGAGCTGTACCGATCCAGTAGACCAGGTCAATCTATTTTCGCTGCTCGGAAATTTCATCAACGTATTTTCGGAATTTGGTTGAATATGAATCTTGATATTCCGCCCAGAACTTGTGCATTGTTGGTTTTCTGATGATCTCGGACCTCATGTAACCGTCATGCGCTTCCCAAAAATCTAGCGATACGGTATCTGATTTGCTTAGCAAATAGGTATATTCCCAAGCGTTGTACATTAGGAAGTAGTAACCCGCTAATCGATCCCACTCAGTAGAGGTCAACCCTTCCGCGCTTCGTGCGCCGCGCGTTACTAATTCTCCCAAATCTGGGTTCGCAACCTGCATTTCAACTGACTGTTGCGCCAGCCTTAGCGCGTTGTAAGCCGTTTGGGCCTGCATCTCCGTTGTACTAGCACTTACTTGCACTGCTAAATATATGACAGAAACAATTACGCCAATTGCACCTATCACCTCGGCCAGTAATGCCCAGTACTCGATTCGCTCTTTTGCAATCACTGTGGTTCAACCCTCCGTAACCAGTTAATCCGGCCGGCAGCATATCCGAGGACGTTGACCGCGTGAATGGCCGATTGTGGCCGATTTGCGTATTCTCTTGGAGCAACATTAAAGTCTGCTTACGGGAATGCTGATGCTCAGAATCGGGTTTCGACCGACTCTAAGGTGTCCAAAAGAAACGCTTAGTTGTTAAGGATAAAGGTGACGGAGGGAATAAAAGTTAATCCCTCCGTCACCTTTTCCATCGACGGCCGGTTTGGCGTGCGCAGCACGACACGCCAACGCCTCAGCGAGGTTCATCTTCTTGTCACGGATGCGGGCTTCGACCCGATAGAGCGCCCCGATGAGTTCGAGTGCCTCAGCCACGGCGTCGGGCTCGTGGTTCTCGGCTTTGACGAACTCACGTCGCGTGTGCA
>JBLFWZ010000095.1:0-14691 GCA_047611905.1 Gammaproteobacteria bacterium
AAGTTATTCGTCGGCCCGGTTTGCGACGTGTCCTTATTGTACTCATCATGGTTGGATGGACATTCGGCGCAGTCTTTACGTTTTACCAGCCGTGGGCACTGACGCAGGGTTTTGCACAAGTCTCAACGTACCTTATAGCTTACGCGTTGGCTGCGATGTTTGTTAGGGTCGGCCTTGGCGGACTCGCCGATCGACTAGGAAGACTACGAGTCGCTCAGGCAGCCTTGCTGCTCTACGTTTGTGCGCCATTCGCACTCATATGGTTAGATTTTTTCGGCCTATTGTTAACCGGCGCATTGCTTGGTTTGGCGCACGGCATGTTCTATCCAGCACTTAACGCCGTGGCCGTCGATTACGCACTCGAAAGCCAACGTGGTAAGGCGATGGGCGCCATCCATGGTGCTTTCAACATTGGCTTCGCTGCCGGTAGTTATTTGTTAGGGATGCTTGCGATAACGACCAGTTATCCGACGGTATTTACGGTCGCTGGCATGACTTGTTTCCTGGCATTTCTCCTACTCCTTGGCGCGCCTAAAACAACACTAGAAGCGTCGCACTAGCGCACCGAGCCACCGATCGCTGTTCGTGGTATCGGACGACGGTTTAAGCTGTGTGAGCATCCGATCGATTAATGGGTTTCAATTCGCTGACAAATAGAGGTATGTCCTAATGATTACGATGATCGTTTTTGTACGCCGAGTGCACACATTTTCGCGCGAAGAATTCACACGCTACTGGCACGATCAGCATGGGCCGTTGGTCATGCGTACGCCGGAGTTTATGCAATACGTCCACAAATACGTGCAGCATCACTACGCACCAGGACACGCCGCGGCGGGATCGTTGTTCGGTGACATCACCGACTACGACGGAGTGGGCGAAATTTGGTTCGATAGCCGGGAATCAATGAATACCGCGTTCAACGAGCCTCGTTATCTCGAAATAATAAAACCGGATGAACGGACGTTCATCGATATTGATAAGTGCCTCTCATTCATTTCGGAGGAACACGTCATGATCGATAAAATCGCGAGCAAATAAAAAAGGCTCGTCTATCAAAGACGATCCTGAGCGCTTGGTTCAAGCCCCGCCCGTGTACAGCGGTCCTTTCTTTTTTTGGGGGGGGGCTGCGAATTAGTTGACTCTAAGCGGCAACGACATCAGTCCTACTAGTCGGTTGTTCGGTGTCCAGACCAAGTTTCCGTCAAGCTTAAAATCGAGTCCGCACTTCAAAAGCTCTTCGAATACGACTTTAAGTTCCAAGCGAGCCAGTGCCGATCCTAAACAGAAATGGATGCCGGCGCCGAGCGCAAGATGTTTGTTTGGTGTGCGCCCGACATCAAACTTGAAGGGATCGGCAAATACGCGATCGTCGCGATTGGCCGACATTTCCCAAAATGTGACTTTGTCGCCTTCACGAATAGTCTTGCCCGAATGTTTGATATCTCGAGTGGCGGTACGGCGCTTGTAGCACGATGGCGTAGTCCATCGGAGAATTTCTTCTACCGCAGTTTTGATTAGCGACGGATCTGATCTTAAGCGCTGCCAGGCTTCTGGATTTTCCATTAATGCGAGCATGCCGCCGCTGATTGCGCGGGTTGTTGTTTCTGCGCCGGCTGGAAAGAGCAGGCCGAAAAATGACCGTAGCTCTTTGTCGGAGAGAGTGGAACCATCTGATTCGAAGCGCGCATGAACAATTGTCGAAAAAATGTCGTCCACAGGTTGCGCCCGCTTGCGTTCGACTAAGCCTTGACCATAACGTCGAATTTTTCGCGAATACTCGACCGCGATCACCGCCTCCGATTGTGTCTCTATGCCGCGGTCGATCCAGTCGGCCAGCATTAGCCGATCTTCTTCTGGTACGCCAAGTACGATGCAAATTGCTTGGGTCGGTATTTCACGTGCAATTCGCATGGCGAAATCGACCTGATCGCCGCTCGAAATTTCGCCGAGTAACTTGCGCGTGCGCAAGCGTAACTCTTCCTCTAGCTCGCCGATCGCTTTGACCGTAAAGCCTTCGTTAACCGTCGCGCGCAAGCGACGGTGTAACGGATCGTCTGTTTGGTTCATTGCATTGCCGGCCGATATTTCATCCTTGATCGTGGTGCCGCCAGCGGTTCGATCACCCGCTTTATCTGAAGAAAATGATTTGGCATCCATGATTATTGAGTCCACATCAGCATGGCGACTGACAACCCAAAATCCCTCCCCGTCTGGCGTGACATCAGTTGGCTCGTGCCAGTAAAGTGGGTCATGTTCGCGCAACCAGGTAAAGAATTCGTGGGGGAAACCTTGAGTAAAGTTTCTACCGTCGGATATATCGACGTATGGCATGTTCATGCGCGCGACCCTTCTATTAAGCAGCAATTCCGTGAGTGCAGAATGTACTAGAACGCGGGCGCTATGGATATAAAACTACCTAACTGGCCGTGGGAAAGGAGAATTCGGCCAACTCCAGGCCTCGATCGACACCGTAGCGGTTTCCCTATCGGCAGCGGTGCATCTTATTCACCTTTTCGAATTGATTTTGCGGCTCGTAGCCAAGGACTGGAGTTGCTGCGGGAGATGAAAGTCGGCGACATCGAAGCCATCGATTGGGCGCTTAGTTGCCATGCGAATGCGACTGGTGAGCTAAAGGCGTTGGGAAATTCGCGAGCGCGATTAAATCGGAGCAGGTTTCGATACTGAGATCGGTGACTCCAATAAAAATGATAAATGCGCACACGGCCCGTGCCGATCGGCACGCCGCGCGAATGAGTCTGGTGCGACTGTCGGTAGCAGAGATGTTCATCCGGGTTGTCGGAAGTGCATGTTGGGAAACCCCTCGATCTAATACGCAGTGAGCGAATTGCATCGACGACGAGCACAAAAATAGTCCTCTCATCCGAACTGCCTCGATGAATGGGAAAAAAAGTATTTCGGGTCGCGTGAGGACACTGTCCGCAGCGCAAGTCCAGCAACACGGCCAGCCAAGGGCGAAAGCATTGTCTAAAAGTGGTTAAGAAACAGTGAGCTTTCGGTGAAAAAATCTAACGATAGCCGCTATGTTTACTACGGCGGCCGACCATTTTGGATGGCAGACCCCGGAAGGTAAGAGCAAAACGCGGCCCGGTAATCGGGTTAGAATTACAACCGAAGCGCCAATAAAACTCGACAACGGACGGCACACATGGACGTTATCGCCCTGATTGTCTAGGCCGGGGCGGTGCTGACTTCGGAAAAGAACGAGACCGTGCGGCGGAAGAATTACAATCTCGCCCGACACCCCAATTTGCTGACTGAATTAATTCGAGGAGCACGAGCAATGAAATTTGGAGTCTTCTACGAGCATCAGATCCCACGACCATGGACCGAAACGAGCGAATACGAACATTTTCAAAACGCGTTGCGACAGGTTGAAATTGCGGACCAATGTGGTTACGACTACGCGTGGCAAGTTGAGCACCATTTTCTCGAAGAATACTCACATGGGTCTTCGCCCACCGCTTTCTTAGCAGCCGCGAGTCAGCGCACGAAGAACATTCGGCTCGGCCATGGTGTTTTTCAATTGACGACGAATCATCCGATCAGGGTCGCCGAACAGGTCGCCAATCTAGACTTACTAAGCGGCGGGCGAGTCGAACTCGGTACTGGCGAAGGGGTTGGGCCGACCGAGCTCCATCCTTTCGGCGCGAAGGTTCGGGTTAAACGAGATATCTACGAGGAAGGCTTCCGCGCGATGATTCCTTGTTTCACCAGTACAGATTGGGAATTTCACGGACAGTATTGGGATTTTCCACGTCGCAACGTGATCCCGAAGCCGCTGCAAAAGCCTCATCCGCCGTTGTGGGTCGCTTGTTCGAATCTCAATACGATTGAGTACGCGGCGCGACGGGGAATCGGCGCGTTGGGTTTTCAATTCGCAAGTCCGGAAGGTGCACAAGCTTGGGTAAATCGCTATTACAGCATCATCTCTAGCGATCAAGTTGAGAAGCTCTGCGAATATCAAATGAATCCAAATATCGCCGTGGTCTCAGGATTTATGTGTGCGGAAACTGACGAGCTGGCGCGAGAAAAAGCCGAAGGGTGGACGTTTTTTATTTTTTGTCTTGAGTACAACGGCACCCATACGTATGAGCCGGGTACGGTCGATCTATGGAATGAATACCAACAATGGCGCTCGGGCGAGAAGGCCAAGTCTGCGTTTGAATCTGGTTTGATCGGATCGCCAGACACTATCCGGCAAAAGCTGCGCGAGTTTGAGGCGGCGAATGTTGACCAAATTATTTTGCTAAATCAGTCCGGCAAAACTTCCCATCAAGATATTTGTGAGTCGCTGGAATTGTTCTCGAAGGAAGTGATGCCGGAATTCCACGCGCGCGAACCGGCGCATCAGCAATGGAAGCAAGCAGTGATGGCGGGAGAGATCGAACTTGATCAATTCGATGTATCGGCGCACGAAAAAACGGCGGTTGCGAGTATCGCCACTGGGTCGGGAATGCATCGGGCGACTCAAGCGGAATTACAAGCTAAAGCAGCGGCAGTACGAGAGCCATAGTCACAAAAAAAACCAGCAAAGATGGTTGGATTGAACCAGCAATTTCGGCCTCTACCGTATTGTACTTGCCGCGCGCGGACCACTTTTTTGCACAAACTCTAGAACACGATCGGACACGCTACGATCGTTGCGCAACTGTTCGAACTCTAGCCGCCTTACGCAGGAATTCCGCTTTTGTGGCATGTCCTCGCGGATTACCGTTAATGGTTCAGCGGGCGAAGACGAGCCACATGACTTCGGCGCCGGACCGGTAGGTGCGTTGCTAGGCTTCGGGGAAATTGAATTCCCGACAGCGCCGGGGCTTTGACTAAGAGACCCTTCTGACAATATCTGTTACTTTAATGACAGAATTCCGAACCAGGATGAGCAATGGCTCCGCATCCAATCGAGCAACTGCAAATGCCGGCCACCTATGGTCGCCATTTATTGCGCCTGTTCGAACCGGATAAACTGCTCGCCGGTACGGGGCTGAAGGAGACAGCGCTTGACGATCCGGATTGCCGCATCACGGTTCACCAGGCGCTCCAATACATTCATAACACGCTCGATTTGGCTGATGATCCGGCTTGGTATCTTAAGTGGGCCGGGACCCTGACAGATCATTTTCACGGCTCCACTAGCATCGCGCTGTTGAGTGCACCAACCCTAGGTGACGGGCTCGACGCGTTCCTTCGCTACTTTCCGAGTCGCATTCCCTACATGGATATGCACGGTCGCAGCGACCACGATCGTTTTCGCGCGGAGCTATTCCCTTTGATCGATCTCGGCGCGGCCACACCCTTATTAGTCGAAACACCAATGATCATCGTGCAACAGCACCTCGATACGGTTTATGGGGTCGACCTCAGCAAGGCTGCGCTGTCGCTCAGTTATCCGCCGACGCCGCATGCGGCGCGTTACGGCGAGTTCTTCAAATGTCCGGTGAGCTTCGATGCACATTACAACGCCTTCTCAGTACCGGCTGAATGGCGCAGTTTGAAGAACATCGGCTATATCGAATCGACTTGGGCACACGCGATAGCGCAATGTGCAGCGACCATGGCTTCATCGCGCGAAAGAGAAACACTCGGCCAAGTTCGTGAGTATTTGAGTCAGGCCTTCGAACGTGACGACAAACGACGTCCGTTACCCGTATTGAATGAAGTTGCCGGTGCGCTGCACCTGTCGCCACGAACGCTGATACGACGGTTGCGACATTTGGGTACCAGCTATCAGGATGTCACCGATGATTTTTTACGTGCAAGAGTGCGCGAACTGCTAACGAATGACGGTATTACCGTTAAAGAGATCGCTGCGAGTCTTGGTTTCGATAATCCGGCAAACTTCGGCAAGATGTTTAAGCGATGGTTTGGTACCTCGCCGGGTAAGTTTCGAGAATCTATGCGCTGAGGTAAAACGCGTCAATTCGAGATCACCGTGAAACTTCGTTTTACGATAAATCCGTACAATTCCAGAATCTCACGATTCGTATTTGCGTGCTACGCTTACGGCGACCGCAATCGCTGAGCAGTGGATTGTGATTAGGTGAACAAAAAATTGCCGGGTCGTGTTGGCCCTGACTAGAAAATTTAAGAGGACGTCTTCCATGAAACTCTCGCTTTATATGCCAAACTTTAGAGACAAAATAACCGTCGACGAGATCGACTCTTTAGCTGCTGCTGCAGAGGAACTCGATTTCGATTCAATTTGGACCCTAGACCGCATCGTCGTCCCCGAGGCGTCCGACAAAGGGCAACTCGAAAAATCATTTGGCTCAATGGAGCAGTTCCCGACGCAACTCCCGGTGAGTGCACGCGGCGAGTATTTGCAAGGCCCACCCCTCATTCCTTATTTGGCAGCGATAACTAAAAAAGTCCGCTTGGGTGTCAGCATCATGGTCACGCCATTTCGCGCGCCCGCAATTATGGCGGCCGAGGTCGCTACTTGGGATCATCTTTCACGTGGACGGATCAATGTCGGGGTCGGGACCGGATGGATGCCCGAAGAGTTTCAGGCTGCCGGCGCGGCGCATATCTTTAAGAAGCGTAATAAGCATGTGCGTGAAACCATCGAAGTTATGCAAGGGATCTGGGGCAACGAATTATTTGAGTACGACGGCGAGTTCGCGTCATTTCAAAAATGCGGTTTCGGTGCAAAACCGGTGCAAAAACCGCGACCACCAATGTTTTTCTCGGGACTTGTAAATCCTGAAACGTCCGCCAAGCGAATTGCCAAGTACAGCCTAGACGGCTGGATCGGGATAATGGATACGCCTGAGGCAATCTCGATGTGGCGTCGCTCAATCAAAGAAGAATTAGATAAAATCGGTAGTGGACAATCCATCGACACGCTCGAAATTTCGAGCATGATGCCGTTCGAAATCACCAAGCAAGAAACCGATCAAACTCCAAACGGGAAATTGACCCCGACGATGGTTGGTACTGCCCAACAAATTACTGACAACCTCAACCAGTACAAAGAAGCCGGCATGACCATGCCGATGTTGTGGCCGCCGTTCAGCGGTACGCCGACGGAGAAGACTATCGACGACATGCGTCAGTTGAAGGAAGACATTCTGCCAAAAATTGCGTGATCATAAATCCGATACCGCACGTAGTAGCGAAACCGTGCACGATACCGTACACCAGTGGGTGCCGATGACGTTGTGAACCGATGACGTTCAGCGCAGCCTATGATTACGCTCGCGCAGCGGCGAAATCAGCTGATGCAATAAATGGAGTGGCGGGGGGAGGCTGATCCCTCGTCACTAATTAGATTCGGGATTTACGTCGAAATTCGAAGCTAGTAAGGTGGAGACTTCGAATTTAGAAGTGAAATTAACTGGCGATCATGAAAGTAAGAATCACTAAAGTATCCGCAGTCGAACATTCTCACAGTCAATGCATTCCCTACTTCCAGCCCCAAATTGGAGGACATCATGGCTAAGATTGAAGCGCTAAGAACACCCGAAGAACGATTTTCCATCCTTCCTTATTTTCCATACGAACCAAACTACATCGAGTCACTACCTGGCTTTGAAGACCTCCGTCTACATTATGTCGACGAGGGACCTAAGGATGCTAAAGACGTTTATCTGTGCCTGCACGGGGAGCCGGACTGGGGCTATCTCTATAGAAAAATGATTCCGGTTTTCAAGGCGAGCGGTGCGCGCGTTATCGCACCCGATTTTTTTGGCTTCGGACGTTCGGATAAACCCGTCGCCGATTCCGATTACACCTACAGTTTCCATCGCGAGACTTTACTTGCGTTTATACGTGAACTTGATCTGACCAACATCACGCTAGTATGTGGGGACTGGGGCGGTATTCTTGGCCTCACGTTGCCGATGGAAATGCCGGACCGTTTTAAACGGCTGATCGTGATGAACACGGCATTACCGACGGGTAATGGACTTAGCGACGACTTCGAGATGTGGAAAGCGTTTGTCGGACAATTCAACGATATACCCGTTACGGGTGTCTTAGGAGTCTTCTGCCCGGGCGGGCTCGATTTAATGGATATGGCAGCCTATGCCGCACCCTTTCCTGATGCGCGATACCAAGCAGGTGTGCGGCGGTTTCCTCAGATGGTGCCCGTCGCGCCGGGCATGGATGGCGTTGAGCAGTGCAAGCAGGCTCGCAAATTCTTATTAGAGAAGTGGCAAGGCGAATCGTTCATGGCGACTGGAATGCTCGATACGGCGCTAGGTAAAACGGTGATGGATGAATTGCGCTCAGTGATACGCGGATGTCCTGAACCATTGGAACTTCCGCATGCGGGACATTTCGTGCAGGAATCTGGTGACGAAGTTGCAATCGCCGCGTTGGAATCATTTGGCATCAAGGTCGATTTGAAATCTTAGTTGAAGTACCCACAGGGGACAGATTTAATTGAACTGATCTCAGGTCCCCTTTGGAGATCAGCATTACCCAATGCTAATTGGAGAAGAAAATCTCGAAAACACGGATTACAGAACTACTCGGCATCGACAATCCCATCATTCAGGGCGGCATGCACTATGTGGGTTTCGCGGAACTCGTTGCCGCTGTCTCAAATGCGGGTGGCCTTGGGATCATTGCTGGCCTCACGCAAAAAACGCCTGAATTACTCGCCCGCGAAATTTCCCGTTGCCGAGAACTGACGGATAAACCGATTGGCGTCAATCTGACTTTTTTGCCGGTGATTGAATCCCCCGATTATCCGGGCTACGTGAAAGCCATTGTCGAAGGAGGCGTCCGCATCGTTGAAACCGCGGGTAATAATCCGGCTAAATGGATGCCGATGCTGAAGGAACACGGCATCACCGTTATCCACAAATGCACGACGGTGCGCCACGCGCTGAAGGCCGAGTTGGTTGCGATGCCTTATCTATTGACGGCTTCGAATGCGGCGGTCATCCAGGTGAAGACGACACTCCAACATGATCCTGCTGCCGCGCGCCGCGGACGAATTGAAAGTGCCGTTCGTCGCCTCAGGCGGGATGGCAGACGCACGGTCACTGGTTGCGGCCCTCGCGATGGGGGCCGATGGTATGAACATGGGAACGCGGTTTATCGCGACTCAAGAGGCCCCCGTTCACGACAATGTAAAGCAAGCGATCCTCGTTGCGACCGAGCTTGATACACGTCTTATTATGCGCCCATTGCGCAACACCGAGCGGGTGTTGACCAATGCTTCCGTCGAAAGTGTCCTTGAGATTGAGTGCGCGCAAGGCGGCCATGTCTCCTTTGAAGATATCGTCAAAGAAGTCGCGGGCGTTTACCCAAAGGTCATGCTCGAAGGTGATATGGATGCCGGGCCGTGGTCATGCGGTATGGTTGCAGGGCTAATCCACGATACCCCGACGGTTAAACAACTCATCGATCGCATCATGGCCGAAGCCGCGACCTTGATCTCTAAACGACTCCGTGACTTCGCTGCGTGAGGCGCGACTAGGCGAAGGGAGGTTTTATATCTGTTAGCAGCCTTGCCGACATCAGTTGCGCTGTTGCGAAGACGCTACGCGAATTCGAGTCGACGAGACTTTTCGATCGTCACGGCAGAACCGCGCAATGTGCTAGGCGCCGTAATGACTTAGACTGTGTCGCTTAAACGACGGAGAAATTAAGTATGACTTTGCAAGCTAAATTAAACGCAATTAAGGAAGGTGCGGCGAAAAAAATTCCGCCAGACACCTTGAAGGTGATGCTCGCAGCGACAGATGATTTGCGCAATTCCGGCATCATGGATAGTGTGATCAAAGTAGGCGACAAATTGCCACCATTTACCCTGAACAATCAGAACGGCACAGCAATTAGTTCTGAAACTTTGTTGTCAAACGGGGCGTTGGTGTTAACCGTTTTTCGCGGACACTGGTGACCTTACTGCAATGTAGAGCTGTATGCTTTGCAAGAAATTTTATCGGACATTGGAGCGCAGAACGCAACTTTGGTGGCGCTAAGCCCACAGGTGGCCGAATTCAACGCCAAGATGGTCGACTCGCATGAACTCGGATTCGATATTCTAAGCGACCCTGGTAATAACTACGCCGACGAACTCGGCTTGCGCTTCAAAGTGGAGGGCCAGCTAGGCGAAATCTACCGCGGGTTTGGTATTAATTTACCGAACAATAACGGTGACGATAGTTGGACGTTGCCGATGCCAGGGCGGATAGTTGTTAGCAGCGACGGCGTTGTCCGTGCAACTGACGTCGACCCCGATTACACGGCACGTCCAGAGCCGAGCGACACAATTGCTGAGCTGAAGAAATTGATGGTCTAAGATCGCGCGTCTGCGGCCCGTCCACGCGGGCGGGCCGTTCGTGAATCCGCTCGCATTGAGAAAAACGTTCCGCTTTTATCTTTGCGCATTCATTCTATAACGCAGGACATCCATCGACTAATTGGCAACGATGAGTGCCTCGAATAACGCAGGAAACTTAAGATCGCCATCGATTCGAAGCAAATGATCACAGCCTTCGGTCACATGTCTTGGCGCACCATTGACGAATGGCGACATTGCCGCCTCGCAACAGTCAATTGTTTTTCTATGTAGCGCGAACATCCCGAACGAGGGCGAAGTCGCACTGATGCAATTGCGCCGTGGATTTAGGCTTCGGCTATTTCATCGATTAGCTGGCGTTGGAATGCCTGCAGACGTTCATTTGGCTGCCATAGTTCGCACATTTCCCGTGTCGGATCTTCGACATCGCTTTTTTCGCTGGACAGGGCTTCGAGGATCCCGTGCACGCAAAACGGCACAGCAGATTCCGCGTAACCGCCTTCGTGCACCATCACTATGCGGCTTTCGCAGTAGCGATCCGCGAGCGCCATCGTTTGCTTCGCGAGTTCTTGAAACGTGCCCGTATGTGCCAACATTCGAGCGAGCGGATCGACGCAATTTGCGTCGAGTCCACTAGCAACAACAATTAAATCTGGTTCGAAGCGTTCGATTGCGGGTGTCACTATTCGTTGCATCGCGTACATATACGCGTCGTGTCCACCGCCAGGTAACAATGGAACATTAACGTTGTACCCTTCACCTTTACCGGCGCCGCGATCGGCAGCACCACTGTATCCTGGCGGGAAACAACCCTCCTGGTGCAAGGAAATGGTCAGGACGTCGTCGCGTTCGTAGAAAATCGACTGCGTGCCGTTGCCGTGGTGCACATCCCAATCCAGCACTGCGATTTTTTCGATGCCGTGTTTGGCTTTTACCGCTTCGACGGCAATGGCAATGTTTGCCAGCAAACAAAACCCCAGACCCTGATCGGGCAAGCAATGGTGGCCCGGCGGGCGAGACATGACGTAGGCGTTGTTAAACTTCCGCGCGAATACGCTATTGACTGCCTCAACCGCGAGACCGGCCGATAGTTTCGCGATTTCGTAGCTACCAGGCCCAAACGGCGCGTACATGCCGAGCTCGCCGCCGCCCGCGTCGGATAGGGCTTTAAAATTATCTAGATACGACTGGGGGTGCACCCTAAGTAGGTCCGAGTCTGTTGCCATTGGCGCGCTTAGCAACTCGATGTGCTGTGCCAAACTGGAAACTTGTAATAAAGACACCACTCTACGTTTCGATTCCGGCGACTCGGCAAGACCCGCGCCACCTGGAGGTTGCACCCAACCGCCAACCGGTAGAATTAACGAAAAAAGCCCCGCGGTGCTGTGCCATAAACATTTTTCATCGTGGTAAAACGCGGTTTTCAAATTCGCTGTTCGGTCGTTTCGCATGGATTGATCTCGCTTAATAAGTCGTTGCATAGTAAGACGCCGTTTCTTCTATCGCAAAAGCAGAAAGGTAATGAAGACGAGCAAGTCGATAATATTGTTGTCAGTCAAAGCCCAAGCTTTGGATATCATGCATGAAAGCAACACATTCGTCGGTTGCCTCTTAGAATAGACGAACTGTGATTCACGGCCGGTGCAGGAAGACACGCTTACCGAATATCACGTAAAAAAAACCCAGCGGCGCGGAGCCAAGGTCACCTTATTTTGTTCTGCGTACCAGCGGGTTCTAAGCGCCCCCTTCGGACCATTAGCCTACACGGTGCTTGTGATTCCTCGTGGCGGTCGGTGCTAAGCTGGTCGTGAATCTGAGGAGATTTGTTATGTCCAATAGTTATGCCGGTGGTTGCGCGTGTGGCGCGATCCGATATGAATGCTCAGCCGATCCTGTCATGTCCGTCAATTGTCATTGTCGCGACTGTCAGCGAGCGACCGGCAGCGCGTACTCGACCGATATGGTGATACCGATAGCGGCCTGGAAGCTGCTGGCCGGCGAGCCCAAGTTTTACGATGTTAAAGCAGACAGCGGAAATACTGTGAGCCGCGGGTTTTGCAATAGATGCGGATCGCCATTGTGCGTCAAAGAATCAGCGGCTCCGGACATCATCGTCATTACCGCCAGTAGCTTGGACGACCCCAGCCCGTATCAGCCGACGGGAGATTTATGGACGAGCAGCGCGCAACCTTGGGATCACATGAATCCAGACCTGGAAAAGTTCGAGACGCAACCCTGAGGTAGGACAGTTTGTCCTCACAAAGGACGGATTTACCCGTGCCGGATCGGGATAGCCGTCCTTTGCCAATACCAATTCGCCCTCGAAGGGCCCAGATTTCTGTGCGCCAAAACGGGACTGCCGCCGTTTCCCAGTTCCGTATAAGTTAAAGTCTGGGTCATTTGACCTAGACGCGGTTAGAGCTGCGCGCAGTACTTTTTGCTACGGTCGTTCGACCAGCAATCAGGCAGATTTATAAAACCAATAAGTTACAACCGCTGGAATTTAGCGTGGCAACTGTACGTCAACGACGGTCCTTGTCGTCGGTTGTGCGAGCACGCTAGTCGCGCGTGCGGCAACCAATTTCGATTGTATTAAGCACAATCGCATCTAGAAAAATAAGCCTTCCAAAACGAGGTATAAAAAAATGCACAATAAGAATCGCTGCGAAACCTTATCGCTGAAAACAATACTCACGGCAATTATTATCGTCGGACTGACACCAGGAAGCGCGCTCGGTCTAATCACGACCACCGGTGCTTACTTCCCGTTCTATCAGATCGGTCCCGGCGACGCCGATTTAGGCACGGACGATCTCGCAGTAGGAAACTTTAGTATCGGCTCATTGATTGCGACCGATGCGACGCTCTCGGTATCTGATTTACAAGTTGCACGCGGCGGATCTACTGGCGAGTTAATTCTCAACAATTCAACCCTGAACGTCACGAATGCCGATGGCAACGACGGCATTAGTCTAGAGATCGGTAACTGGGGGCACGGTGTGATGCGTGTACTGAGCGGCTCAATTGTGAATGCGACATTCGCCGGCAGCGACTGCAATTCGTTTGGCGCGTGTATGACATTGATAACGGACGCTGCGGGGTCCAGCGGCCATTTGGAAATTTCCGGTGTTGGATCTCGATTCGAGGCGAGTGAATTTCTGATGGGCTGGGCTTCGGTATTTACAACCGCCCTCGATGGGTTTGATTTCGGCACACCAGGCGCGACGTCGTTTGCATCATTACTGATCAACGACTCCGGCAGTCTAAACGCTGAAACGGTTACCCTTGGGGGACTCGTCGCTTGTTGTAACGGCTCTTCAACAGGAGGGGAACGCGCGGTATCTAGTGCGGGAGTGACGGGTAACGGAACGATACAAACCGGTACTTTAACGTTGGGCGTTGCACACCAAACCCAAGCGACGTTGACGATTTCCGCAGGCGGTGCAGTAACGGTTGACACGACAAATGATGTCGGCGACGCGCACATCACCATCGATTCCGGTGGTGTGATGACGCAAAACCAACTACGTATTGCGGTTGCCGAATTAGACCATGTCGGTAGCGCCACTGTGAAAGGCGCGGGTTCAGAACTCAATTTTACCGGAGATGATTCTTTCGTTTCCGTCGGTGGCGCCGGGTCGGGCCACTTAGAAATTCGCGACGGCGCGAAACTCAATGACGCGCTTCACTTAACGGCCGGGTTTTTCGACGAAGGCGGTGCTTCGGTCGTTGTCGACGGTGTTGGAACGGAGGTTAATTTAACTGGTGTATGTGTCGACTGCGCGAATCTATCGGCGGCACCAGGGTCCGGTGCGTCCTTAATTGTTGGGCTCGGTGGCATCGCCGCGATGAACATCTCAGGAAGGGCCAAAGTTAACATCGATGGAACAGGTGCAACCTCACGTCACGGTTTATTAGTCGGCGCGGTCGGTCCTGGACTCAATGGTGGGTTTGGTTTCGGTAACGGCACTCTCGTGATTGAAGGTGGCGGTACCGAGGTCAACCTGAGTGGTCCACAAGCGGCGGTCGATATCGGCGTGTTCGGCGGTTCTGGTAATGTTGTCGTTGCTGATGGGGCGAAAGTGCTATTGCCGGCCGGTACAGGCGAGACCAATGTCGGCGGTAATAATGGCAACGGTGCGCTCACGGTTAGCGGGGCCGGCAGCTTGTTCGACGCCGGTGCGAGTTTTGTCGGCGGTAATCAAGATAACACTATAGGCGGTTTAGCATTCATCCTCATCGAGCTCGGTGGTGAACTGCGCGCCGACACCATCACCCTGAACCAAGGTTTCGATTCTAACAGGAACTGGCGGGACGTTAACTGGCAATGTAACAATCAATGGCACTTTGCTGCCGGGAAACTCCCCTGGGGAACTCACCGTCGACGGTGATCTGACCTTAACTGACACCAGTAT
>JBLFWZ010000096.1:0-14640 GCA_047611905.1 Gammaproteobacteria bacterium
GTACCAATTAAATCAGGCATCACTACGTAAGCCGTCGCGCAACGCACGCCATCACGCCGACTTGGCATTTCGACATCTTCAGAGCATTCACGAAACCGCCGACAACCCACAACCGCTTATTCTTGCGATTCCTGGGGGCTTTACAACCGAACAACTCGCTCTCCTGCTCGGAATCGCGCAGGCCTGTGACATAACCACTGTAGGATTAGTGGACTCAGCGGTCGCTAGCGCCGCCAGTTGCGCCGCCCCAGGTGATTATCAACACATTGAGATCCAGCAGCATCGAACCGTGATCACTGGTTTGCACGTGTCCGCAGAAGTTAGTCGAGATACGGTCGAAGTATTAGACGGAATTGGCTACCAGAAACTGGAGCAAATCGCCGTCGCATTTCTCGCCGATAGATTTCTCGAACAATGCCGTTTTGATCCGTTGCACCGTGCTGACACGGAACAACTCTTATTTAATAATTTGCCGCGTTGGCTACAAGCACTCTCGACCCAAACTGAAATTGACGTACAGCTCAATTTTCGAAAATCGCAATTTACCGCCAACGTTACCAAAGCAGGCTTGCTCAGAGTACTGCGACCCTGCTACGACGAAATCACCAATCGCCTATCTGGGAACAGCAGCTGCCTAGTCGGCAGCCGATTATCCGCCCTCCCCGGGTTTTTCGAATCGAGGGGTGACTGGCATCAACTGGACGAAATAGCCGTGTTCAGCGGCTGTCACGAAATGCATTCCTTCGAACCAGAAAACGCCGTTGGACTGCGCTTAACAACCCAATTGAGTGCTGCTGCCAATCCGACGGTCGGGTTTAATACCAAACCGCCACCCAGTGGCGTCCAACCAAGAAGCGCCGCAAAGGGCGTGCCTCACTTGTTGGTCCAACATATCGCTTACGATCTTACCGACGGGCCGCTCTACTTCTCTGCACGCGGGAAAGCCACACGCCGCCTGGACGATAACGTGGGATTAAGAATTTCATATGAGGACGGAACAATCTCCGCGATGCGTGAGAATGGCGCCGTATTCTTAGTCAACGGAGCGTCAGTTAACGACAGCGCTAAGCTATGCGTCGGCGACTCCTTAGCATTTAGCGACTCAAGCCCAACATTTGAATTGATAAATGTCATGAGTGTTGATGCGTAAATCACGTCGCGGATTTTCTGCATTCAGCCTGTCATTTTTGGACATTATGTCCTGCGGGTTCGGTGCCGTTGTACTACTCTTTCTAATCATAAAACACCATGCCGATGTCAAAGACGTCATGCCCGACTACGACTTAGGCCGTGAAGTCGGCTTACTCGAAGGGGACATCAGTGATGCTCGTCGAAAAATTGCCGCTGCGCTTAGTAATACGGCGAACTTGAATTCCGAACTATCCCTCGCACAAGACGACGCCGAAAGGATAAAAAAGGAACTCGAGGCAATGCGTGCCCGCGAAAAAAGCGAATCCGTTTCCGTTAGTAACGAGGAAATTGCTGCGCTAAAAGCCGGCTTACGACGACTCGAACGAGAAAAAAAGACCTTGCAGTCGCAAGTTAACGCGAAATCGAATCAAATCCGGACGATCACTGGAGCCGGAGACCGGGAGTATCTCACGGGTCTAAAGTTAGGCGGCGAGCGGATTTTAATCTTACTCGATGTCTCGGCCAGTATGCTCGACGATACAATTGTGAATGTGATCCGCCGCCGCAATATGGACGATGCCGCCAAACGACGTTCATGGAAATGGCAGCAAGCTCTGAATACGGTGGAATGGATTAGTGCAAGATTTCCGCCTAGCAGCGAATATCAGATCTTCTTGTTCAATAGTTCCGTCGCGCCAATCTTCGAGAACACGAAATGGAAGTGGTTGAAAGCGAATAATTATGACGAATTCAATCGAAACATCGACGAATTAAAACGGGCTATACCGAGCGGCGGGTCTAGTTTGGCTAAGGGCCTTGCGGCTATTAATCGTTTGTCGCCGAAACCGGATAACATTTTTTTAATCACGGATGGCTTACCAACACAAGGTTTGTCGGCACCAACAGGAACGACTGTAAGTGGGCAGCAACGCGTTCGTTTGTTCGAAGACGCGCTTTCGCAAATACCACGCGGCATTCCGATTAATACAATTCTGCTCCCTATGGAGGGCGATCCGCTCGCGGCCTGGGCCTACTGGCAAATTGCGTTGCAGACCCGAGGCGCCTTCTTGACGCCAGCGAAGGATTGGCCATGAGTATGCGGCGACGAGAAAATGTCCCGATTAGCATCGCGTTCCTAGATGTTATTACCTGTGGCTTCGGCGCAATAATACTGTTGCTGATGATCGCGAAGTTCGGCGAACCCCCGGAAGTTAATATTGAAGATCCACGCGCAGCACAAATTTCCGCGATGCAAAGAGACCTATTTGAATTACGTCGCGAAGTACAGGCAGCCGAAAGTGCGCATAGCGCAAAGCTTGATCAGTTAACAACCTGGTCCGAAGATAAGAAACGAATGCAACGGGCTTTAGCAGCGCAGCGATCGAGCAAAGATCATGAGAAGAGTCAGGCGGCGCTTAATTCTGCGATTGCAGGTCAACTTAAAACCGCGCACCAATCTCTGACAGACGAGATGAAGCGTCTCTATGCGCAGCGCAATCGTAAACATCACGACCTAATAGGTGGGATCCCGGTCGACAGCGAATACATTGTGTTTATCATCGATACGTCGGGCAGTATGTTTCGCTATGCATGGCCCAAGGTAATTGAGCAAATAGTCCAAACGTTAGACGTGTATCCAAAAGTCAAAGGGATTCAAATACTCAATGACATGGGAAGTTATATGTTTACGAGTTATAGCGGCCAATGGATTCCTGACACTCCTGCTCGTAGGAAAGCGGTGATAAATCGGTTGCGCAACTGGAATGCGTTTAGCAACAGTAGTCCCGTGGAAGGAATAATGGCCGCCATCCGCACGTTTTACAGCCCCGATAAGAAAATCAGCTTATTTGTATTCGGCGACGAGTTCACTGGTAGATCGATCCGAGAAGTCGTCAACTTCGTCGGTAATGTGAACCGTAAGGATGCCAACGGGACGCCGCGTGTGAGAATTCATGCGATAGGGTTTCCAGTACAAGCAGCGAATCCCCCGCATCTCCAAGTAACTGGCATCCGGTTCGCTTCGCTAATGAGAGAACTGACCCGCAATAATGGTGGAACGTTTGTCGGGCTAAACGAATTTCGATGAACTTACTTGCGACTAATCTGGTTTCGAATCGAGGCCAAAAAGATCTTGGAGTGATTTCGCCAGGTCGGAATCCGTCTTAGATTCTGCGTCTAAACCAAAAAGTGAATTTAGATCACCGGGAACTCCGGCTTGATCCAAATTCGAATCAGGTTCCAACAAGACGACTTGAATCTCGAGGTACCCGCAAAAATTGGCCCTGGTTTTATTCGAAACAAAGTCTGCGATAGGTTCCCGACACGCATTCCCGACACTCCGATCGTAGAAGCGACACATTCTGCAGACATGTAGATCGACGCCACATGCGTAGCATTCTTCTGTCCTCGAAAGCGGCAGCAGCAACTCTTGAAGCTCTTGATGACATTTCCAACAGCTATAGATCATGTTGCTCGTCGGATCTCCTTAAGCGTATTCAAGACAGTCTATCGCGGTTGGATCGCTTCAGACAATTAGCGCTTCAATTGTCATGCTTAATAGCGTGAGTAGTCGAGTTTCAATCGAATGCGAAAAAAGGCGTATCGACGCAGTCGTCTCTAGAAAGTTCGGTTATGGATTCCTGCGGCGCCATCTATAAACAGATCGGCATGTGGTCACTCGACGTCACGGATTCATTCGTGAAACACTTGAGTAAGATCAATTCAACCGATAGTCATCAAGATCAAAAGAGGATCGACCATCGACCATCTCCTCGGCGACCGCTAAGCCAGAACCGGCGGCCATGGTCCAGCCTAAATGCCCGTGCCCGGTGTTCAAGTACAAATTGGCTAACGGAGTACGTCCCATCAGCGGAACACCAGTTGGTGTCATTGGGCGTAAACCGGTCCAGCGGTCAGTTGTCGAAAGATCCAGATGCGGTTCGACGTCCGGGTACGTCGCCGTGAGTAGTCGAATCAAATTCTCAATTCTGCTCTTGGTTAATGTTGTATCAAAGCCAGCGAATTCCGCCGTACCCGCCACCCTTAGGCGGTCGCCTAAAGGACAAACGGCTGCATGATACTTGTCATCAATAACTGGAATTGCCGGGGGCTTCGTCCAGCTGCCAATGGGAGTCGTGATCGAATAACCTTTCACCGGCCGTACAGGAACCCGGAGCCCTGCGCGTCGCGCAAGAATCGACGAATAACTTCCGGCAGCCAGGACAAATTTATCCGCTAGATAGCTCCTCGAGTCTGTAGCGACAGCCGTCACCTTGCGCCCGTTTCGAATAAGTCTTTTGACTCGAACGCCAAACGCGAACTCCACGCCATTGGTCTGACAAATTCGTTGGAGGCACTGGCAGAATTTAAAAGCGTCGCCTGACTCATCTTCGGGATAGTAAATCGCTCCTACAATTCGCTGAGCAATCCTCGCTAGTGCCGGTTCCAGCAGTGTTGCCGCGCGCGAATCCATAACTTCAAATGGCGCGTCGCTGCCCGAATCCTCGGAATGACTGGTTGCTGCGATATCCATTTCGCGTTGCCCGGAATAAATTGTCATTGTTCCGCGCGCCGAGAAATCATATTCTAATTTTTCAACACTGCGGAGTTCTCGCATTATTCGCAGAGAGTATTCTGCCAAACGTGCGTTGCGATACAAGTTTTGTGCATAGCGCGTCTGATTGGAATTTGCGACGAATTCCCCTCCCCAGCGTAGTAGCCGAGGCAGTTCACGAATCCGTATTAGCAGCGCGGATTCTTCCTTCCCAATGGAGCGCAATGCGTTCCATAGAACTCCGGGTGAATTCCAGGGGCTCGCTTGGCTAGCATGAAGCATCGCACCGTTCGCAAAGCTGGTTTCACGCCCTGACGAATCCTGCCGATCAATGACGATCACATCCACACCACGCTTGTTCAAAAAATAGGCGGTGAGCAATCCCATTAAACCTGCACCAATGACTACAACACGCATTCATACTCCAGTTCAGCAATCGGCTTTCGATAGTTTTGGGGTATTAAAAATCCAATACAAGCGGCGGTGCGCGGAAAATGGATCTGCTGCTTTGATTGATAAGCATTTGCTGCAGTCGGCTCGGCTGAAAACGACGCCAGCAGGTCAACTAACTTTAGGAAACAACGGGATGATTGGTTCGTGTGTCCGGATCCACGAGGTAGGCCTGCGCGCATTTAGGTAGGCGTTCTATTTCTTGACCGAAAGTAATAATTTTCTACAGGTCGGGCTAAAAGAGTCCGACCTGTAGAAACCGAATTCGTGCTAGGCCACGACATCCTTGATCGCTTTCATCGCAGTCGCTCGTACTGAGAGACTTGCTGGTTTCGCTTCCACCTTCACCATTTCACCGGTAAACGGATTTCGCGCCATGCCGGCTTTACGCGCTGCTTTCTTCACCCGTCGAAGTTTGACTCCTACTTCCGGGATAGTCAGTTCGCCAGAACCTCGCGCGGCCAAATGACGAGCAGCAAGTTCCTTGGTTGCTGCGAACACCGACAGAATATCCTTTTTCGCTAGCCCCGTTTCTTCCGCCAACGTAGTCAAAATTTGACTCTTCGTTTGCTTATCCTTAATTGCGCTTTTCTTCGAGCTCGACATACTTCCTCCCAAGGTCAGTTTAAATATACGATCCACTAAACAAAAATTTGTCTAATAAATTTCGCCGCTACCAAAGTTACAGCGAGCGTCCGAATAAGACACACTCCTGGATCCTTCAGCGGTTTAGCGATGGCCGAAAAAACGATATTCCGAAAGTCGTTTCATCAGCGGCTAAAGTCGGTGCTACAAACACACTACGCGACAGCCGCTAATATAGTCGGATGGCGCAATTATGGAAGCCTTGATCGGCAAAAAAAGCGCTTTTTTACGCATTTTTTCGTACGACAAAGAGATTTCGAACCCCAAGGAGCTAATGCTGGCCTGTTCCGTTTGCATTTCGCTTGATTCCACGACGGGCCGCGTCACCGGTTTCGCTTCGTCGATCGTTTCGATGCGTAAATAGTTTTTGCGCAATTACGCATTTCATGACCACCAACAATCGGAATGTCAACGCATATTTCATCGTTAATATAGAGTATTTGGACACCGGGAATCGCGCAATTGAATTATGATTTCGCATGATGATTCTAAATCGAGCACCAAGATCTTCTGTCAGGCGTGAGCCACAAGATGAAAAATCTCAGTTGAGAACCTCCTGTCGATTTCAGTTCATGTACCTGCGCATTGGGGTTTGATGGGCAATCCATGATCATAACTAACGGCCTTTCTGGATACTCCAGTAGCCAGCAAACTACTCGTAGCGCCGATCGCAATGACATAGAGCGCTATTCGCTCCCACTTTGTTGCGTATCACTACAAATTTGATCTGGATTTTCTCGCGCTACTTAGATTTGCGAAACGGTCTCGGTTTGAAATTTAGAGAACCCGACGACGATCGTCAGTGTCTTCGCCGAGTACTCCTATAAGACCCGATTTGATCGCGATCAGACAAAGATCGACGTCAGTATTAGCGTTTAGTTTTTTACGCAAATTCGCTCGGTGACTAAGAATTGTTTTACCCGAGACGGACAATTGTTTCGCGATATCTTCAATTTTCAAGCCTTGAGCGATCAGTTTCAATATTCGTTGTTCTTTCGTCGTCAAGGAGCGAAGTTGATCGATTGGACTCTGTATGACGCATTGAGTCGCGAGAAATACCGCAATTTTGGGACTGATCGCCATTTCACCCGCCGCAACTCGATGGATACCATCGATTATTTCTCGACCTGTTGCAGTTTTTGAAATAAACCCTAACCCACCCAGTTCCAAAAGTGATATTGGATGGTGGTCTGCGTCGTGCATCGATAACCCCACAATCCGTATCGCAGGATCCACCTTCAATAATTCGCGCGCAACTTGAATTCCGTTCTCCTTATCCAACTCCATATCCAGCAACACGATGTCGACTTTCTCTGATTTCAAGACGTGCAAAGCTGCCGAGCCTCGGTTCGCCATACCGACAATTTTCACGTTCGACTCGACTGAAAGGCGTTGCGCAAGTAGCTCAACGATGAACTTATGATCGTCAACAATTAGGACACGGTAAGGCGGCTTTAGCGGAGGGTAATTCATATTAGTTAGTCGGTGCCCTAGTCACCTCGGAAACGTCTATCTTGCGGTTATGTTTCTAAAAAACCACGAGCTTAGCAGCACAGCTGGAAGACCAACTCACCCAGTTATTCGAAGTTTTCGTTCATGTGCCTCAACAAACACTTCAATTTCAGATGCAATCGTAAGCATAGACTCTTTCAGCAACTGCGAATCTCTCGGCAAGCTCGCCAATAGTACCGTATCGCTGAGTTGGTGGTATTTTTCAATAATGCTCACCAACCGTCCGATATGCATCGCGCCCGCGGAACCTCGTAGTTTATGCAGGAGTGCTTTAACAGACTCCGCATCGCCGTCGATTGCGCTTCTATGTAATTCGTCAACAATATGAAACGCATCTTCGACAAATTTAGTTATTAACTCGTTTATCGATTTTACTGAAACTCCGGCGTCCAATAACTCCACATAATTTTCAGTCGAAAATGAGGACGCTTCCATAAGCTGATTAATTGGCATGGTGCGTGCGTCACTACTAGATTGTAGCGTTTTCGGCTCCGCCCGAGCGCCGGCGTAGCGTTCAACCGCCTGCTGCAGCTCCGATGGTCTAATCGGTTTCGTTAAAAACCCCGCAATTTCAGGAATTCGAGCGTCATTATTCGCGTCCTTTGTAACGTCTGCGGTTAACATCACAATAGGGGCCGCGTTGCTAATTTCCCTGGCAATCCTCCGGGCAACATCTAAACCGCTCGCACTCGGCATGTGCATGTCCATAAAAACCAGATCAAATTCGAGGCGGCGCATAATTTCGATGGCGTCGGGCCCGCTTGATGCTGTCCACACATGATGCCTGAAGCTTTCTAGTGCAATTTGGGCTGACTGTAAATTTGTCTCGTTGTCGTCAACGACTAATATATTCCTCGCCGAGTTTTCGAATCTGGATCTGTATTTTCCAGCACGCCCAATAAGAAAGAATAAGTTGTGAAGCTGACCGTCGTTACCGTAATCGATCCGTGTCAGGAATTTCGCCCGGAGCGACGATTCATTCGGATTGATCTTTCCTATCAAAACTTTGGGAATGCCGGGGAAAATCGAATCCACATGGTCACAAATCTCGCTCAACCGCTGATTCGACTCCGTTGACTCCACAAATGCGATGCTGGGTTGTTCCGCTCGCGCACCCGAACTATCTGCCGTGCCTAAGTCCGCCGGCGAGGGTCGAACAAGGTTGCAGTGCACCGCATGTTTCTGCAACCAAGATTCCAAAATTTTGATTGAGTTGGTATCGGGAACGATTACGGCGGGGAGGGTTCGGTCGTACTTTTCGCTGACGGATCGTTCAAGCACTTTCGACGGGATATCAATTTCGACAAGAGTGCCCTCGCCTTTTTGCGACTGGATATTTATCGTTCCCCCCATCTCGTCGAGATATTGTTTCGTTATAGTTAGTCCGAGTCCCGTTCCTTCATACCTACGGTCGCGTCCGTCGTCGCCGATCGAAAATGGTTCATAAATGGTTGCCAGCTGCAAAGCAGGTATACCTATTCCAGTATCTTTTATTTCAATGTGGATTGTCGAAATCTCGGAAATTGGATTGTGAGGCAACGATTGCACGTAAATTTCCACCGATCCCTGCTCGGTGTATTTAACGGCGTTACCTATTGTATTTATCAGAACTGCTTTCAGGTGCTGTTCCCACGTTTCGACAATCCTGGGGGTATCAGAATCAACAAACCAAGTTACGGAGATATTTTTCTTTCGTCTGTCGGGTTGCGTGATATCAATCACTGAACGAATCAAGTGGATTAGATCGGTCTTATCAGGCTCACCCAAAACAAACGTGCCTGCCTCGTTCGATGCAACGTCTAACACACCATCGACAAGCGCGCGTAGATGCTCCGACGCCGAAGAAACCATTCGTGCCGAAGTTGACAACGGCCTCAGCGCCGGTTCGGTTTGCTCAAGTTCGGCAAGTTTCGCGCCGATCACTTCCGCATTTCCGATAATCGCATGCAGCGGTGTCCGAAGTTCGTGACTGATATTAGCAATAAACCGCGCCCTCGCCTCGATGGCCTCGGATAAACGTTTCAGCACATCTTGGTACTTCTTCAACAAAATCGCGGCGTAGCCCGGTATAAGTACGATTCCTAAGTAGAAACCAATCATCAGACTTCCAAATTGATCGAACAACGGGCTGTATAGAGCGGCGAGCGTGAACGTTACAAGCGCCACCGTCATTGCTAAAAACAGGTATCGGAAGCCATAGCGCAATCCATAACCTACTATAATTGTTACGTAGAGCGGGTACACAGCGAGGCCGTATTCGCCGGACAAGAATATATATAACCCGCAACTAATTAAATCTACAAATAATCCGATAACTCGCTTGAAGTGAATCCATCCAGGCCACTCCGGTTCGTTTTTATCAAACCAATACGAAGCAAATAGGAATAAGCAGCAGTATATGAAATACGGAGGCATTGCCAATAACATCCCATTCGATTTGACGTCCGCGAACGACTTTGGCGCCTCGTTGGCAAATGTCCATACGATTATTACAGCGACTACTCCAATCCGAACATATGACTGCCCAATATCAGAAGGAGAAATGAAGCTTTTCGACCGGTCAATATTTCGATTTTTATTCATATAGGGCTTGGCGTCTACTTAGACATCACAACGGTCATTTGTTATCGCACGCGTATCATTCATGCGTCGACAAGACCTCGAAGACAACTCTGTGTTGACCAGTCCTCGTTAACTAGGCGGGCTATTCCACGATCCCACATTGCGCGTTGGACCAGGAATGATGTGGCTATTTCACCACGCGCAAACTCACATTTCCTCTCACCACCTTTAATTGAGCATTCATCGTCGGGCTTTTACTTCCAGACGTCTACGATGTAACACCGGTTCCGTATATCCGCTCGGGTGATGGACGCCGCCAAATATCAGTTCACAGGCTGCCTGGAAGGCTACAGAATTGTCGAAGTTCGGTGCCATCGGCTTGTATTGTGGGTCTGCTTCGTTTTGACGATCGACTACTTCGGCCATCCGCTTGATCGTTTCAAGAACGTGCGTGCGTCGCACATAGTCGTGACGTAACCAATTTGCGATGTGCTGGCTCGAAATTCGCAAGGTCGCGCGATCTTCCATCAATCCAATGTCGTTAATGTCCGGGACTTTCGAACACCCAACTCCGAATTCGATCCATCTAACAACATATCCGAGAATTCCCTGACAATTGTTATCTAGTTCATTCTGAATATCATCAGTGCTTAAATGCTCATCGCCGAGCAAAGGAATAGTCAATATATCGTCGAGGCGCGCGCGCTTGCGATGCTTAAGTGCGTCCTGTCGCTCACTAACTAACATCTTATGGTAATGCAGCGCGTGCAAGGTCGCGGCTGTTGGGGAAGGCACCCACGCTGTATTGGCGCCAGCTTCGAGATGCTCAATCTTAGTATCGAGCATCTCCATCATTAGGTCTGGTTTTGCCCACATTCCTTTGCCAATTTGCGCAATGCCTTGCAACCCGCAAGCTAGACCTACATCTACATTCCAATCTTCGTAAGCCGACATCCATTTCTGTTGCTTCATATCAGCCTTGCGAACCATCACACCTGCCTCCATGGAGGTATGTATTTCATCACCGGTTCTATCGAGGAATCCTGTGTTGATGAAAATCAATCGGTCCTTTGCCGTTCGAATGCATTCCTTTAAATTAATCGTAGTGCGACGTTCCTCGTCCATGATGCCAATCTTCAGGGTAAAGCGCGGGAGTTTTAAGACCTCCTCGATCTTTCCGAACAATTCGCACGCGAACGCAACTTCTTCCGGCCCATGCATTTTCGGCTTCACGATATACATTGAACCTGTTCGCGAATTACGTAGTTGATTCAACCGTTTCAGATCATATAGCGCAATCGTTGCTGTGACGACCGCATCCAAAATCCCTTCCGGAACTTCTTGTCCATTGATCAGCACTGCCTCATTTGTCATCAAATGGCCCACATTGCGAACCAGCAACATCGAACGCCCGTGGATTGAGAATGGCTTCCCAGAAGGCGCAATAAAATGCAAATCGGGGTTTAGTGTACGCGTAACGGACTCGCCGCCTTTTTTAAAAGTCTCGCTAAGATTGCCCCGCATCAACCCCAACCAGTTACGATAAACATCGGCTTTGTCTTCACCGTCTGCAGCAGCAACTGAATCCTCGCAGTCTTGTATTGTCGTCATTGCCGACTCAATCACGATGTCTTTAATATTCGCAATGTCGGTTTTGCCTATAGGATGGCTCGGGTCGATTTGCAATATCGCGTGAAGGTTGTGGTTACGAATTAATATTTCAGACGGCGCATCGACCCGTCCGTTATAACCGACAAATTTTTCCGGGTTCGCCAGTTCGGTACAAGATCCATCCGCAAAAGTCACTTTTAATTGACCGTTTTCAATTGAATATTCGACGGCGTCCGCGTGTGTTCCCGAAACAAGCGTTGCGATTTCATCAAGTATTTTTCGACCATAGGCAATTACGCGATCACCGCGGACGGCATTGTAAGGACCACCACGTCCGGCTCCGTCGGTCTCAGGAATTCCATCAGTCCCATACAGAGCGTCGTAAAGTGACCCCCATCGAGCGTTTGTCGCGTTCAGTGCGTATCTGGCATTCTTCACCGGCACAACTAATTGCGGTCCAGCGATCGTTGAAATCTCCTCATCAACGTTTTCCGTTGTGATGGAGAAATCGTCGCCTTCCGGAATGACATAACCTATATCCTGCAGAAATTTCTTATATTGCGCATGGTCGTGAGGCGCATCGCAGCGCGCTTGATGCCATGTGTTAATCTCAGCCTGGAGCTGATAACGGCGCAGCAGTAAGATGTTATTTTTCGGAGTCATCTCAGAAATGACGTCCTCTAAGTGCGCCCAAAATGTCGCTGCCTCCATACCCAGATCTGGCAACACTTCATTAACGATTAACTCATAAAGCGGCTGCGAGACCTCCAGATTGGAGTCTTGAATGGCTACATGCGCGGCGGATTTCTCATTCGTTCCTAGTTTCATCATTACGTTCTCTTGCTGTCCCATCAAAACAATCCGTCATTGCGGATTTCTACGGCCAAATGATATGAAAATATTAGCCTGCAGCGTAGCCCTATTAAGAGAATAGCGATACATTCGAGATTCTCCGTTCACCCACTGCGGCAGTTGTCCGAACGATATTCAGAATTACCAATACTCTGAAGCAGATACGGATTTTTTGACCGTTCGATGCGCGCTATACGGGCTACTGAGTAGCTTCGTTTATCTGGAAAATCAGATCCAATGCCGCTAGCTCGTAGAGCTCTTTCGATTAACTAACGTTTCCGAACATCGTAAAAACCGCCGCATGGACTCGAGAGCCAACTTGCACGTCCGCGAAAATGACGCGCCATTAACATCTATCGACGTCAATCGGAGTTATAACTGAATGTGGTGTTCGGGAGATTAAATAAAGGCGGCGTATCTGGTTGAAATGTTGTTACCAAGCAGCAAGCCAACCAATAAAGGATACGCCACCATGAACAAGAATAACGTTGTTGAATTATCAGGTCGAGTCGAAGCGGGAGACGCGCTGACTGCGATGTTGAGGACCCGTGCCCAGGAGTTGATCCGTCAAGCGGTCGATGCCGAGTTGCAGGAATTACTAGCCTGTGACGGAGGCGGGTCGACGTGGTACGCAACGGCTATCTGCCAGAGCGACAACTGCAAACGGGTATTGGCCCAGTGACGGAGAAGGTGCCAAAGGTGCGGGCGAAGACAGGCGATGCGGTGACATTCCGTTCAGCGCTGGTGCCGCCATACATTGACCCTGCCTCATTTCCACGTACGCCAACCTATGCAGCCACGAGGCTGGCTTCCGCATCAACAGGGGATCGAAATCCGATCGGTGAATGAAGTCTGTCGCGATTGTAGAACCCTTCCATCCAATTGACGATATCAATCCTCGCGTGATCTCGAGTGGCGTAAGTCTGCCGGTACACGCGCTCGACTTTGAGCGTCTTGAAGAAGCTTTCAACGACCGCATTATCCCAACAATTGGCCTTGCGACTCATCGATGGGGTCATGCCGTAGTCGCTGATCAATTTGCGATATTTCTTACTGGCATATTGGCTCCCACGATCCGTGTGCATAATTAATCCGACACCCGGATGACGGTGCTGATAGGCCATTGTCAGTGCGTCACACACCAGCCCTGCCTTCATACGCTCGCTCATCGACCAGCCGACGATTCTGCGTGTTGCCAAGTCAAGGACAACCGCTAGATAGAGCCAACCCTGCCGTGTATGAATGTAAGTCACGTCGGCGACCCAGGCCTGGTTCGGCTGCCAGCCATCAAAACGTCGTTTGAGGACGTTCGGTGCGATAGGCTTATCGTGCTCAGAATCGGTCGTGACTCGGTAGGGGCGCTTGTAGACAGCCCTGTGTGTCAACCTGAGTCCATACACTGAGTGTGTGAGATAAGATACTTTTCAGGGCGCATAAATAGGACACAAGAAGATGCCAAAACCGAGCACCGCATTACCCGATCCACAGGTTATACCGGAGGCAGCGTTGGAAAAACGAACGCGCCGCCAGTTCACGACCGAATATAAGTTACGGATCTTATCCGAAGCCGATGCCTGTCAACGAGGTGAGCTTGGGGCAATGTTGCGTCGCGAACATCTCTACGGTGGCCAGCTGCGACAGTGGCAACTTGGTTTTGCACAGCATGGTGTTGAGGGTCTGAGTAAATCATTACCCGGGCCGGCTTCGCGTACGACGCCAGAGCAACGCAAGATTGCGCAGTTAGAGAACGATAACGCCCGGTTAAATCGTAAACTACAGATCGCGGAGGACTGTTTGGATCTGCAAAAAAAGTCTTGGCGATGCTCGAACTCACCAACACCGAGAACGATGCATGAAGCAAGTCATCGACAAGCAAGCACAGCGTGTGCCGTTGGCTCAGGCGTGCCGCGCGTTGGGGCTTAATCGCGGCAGCGTGTATGCACGCCGCAAACGCCTTGAACACCCCGAGCGACCACGCACGGCTCGCATCGACGCTCGCCAACCACGGGCATTGAGTCCGGCTGAACGCCAGCAGGTGTTGGATCTGTTGCACAGTGAACCCTTTGCCGATCAACCACCCGCCGAGGTCTATTCGCAACTGCTGGAGCAAGGGCAGTACCTGTGTTCAGTGAGCACGATGCACCGGGTGCTGCGCGAGGCTAAGGAAAATGGTGAACGGCGTGTTCAACGTCCGGCACAACACCACGCGGTGCCGCGACTGTTGGCTCATCAACCGAATGACGTATGGACTTGGGACATTACCAAACGTGCCACGCTCAGGCGCGGCGTCTACTTATCCTTGTACGTCGTGTTGGATCTATACA
>JBLFWZ010000097.1:0-14388 GCA_047611905.1 Gammaproteobacteria bacterium
ACGCTAGCGACTGGCGAAGGGGTCTCAGATTGTTTCTTAATGCTCTATACCTTAGAACGCGCCTGCACGATGCAGATTCGGGCGCTGTCTGGTGGTGTGAAGTTGCACCAGCCGTCCGCTCAATCCTTGGCTACGACCCGCCAACAAGGCGAGAGCCTCATGGTTCCGGGTTCGCTAGACGCACTCGCGTGGCCGGCCCTGCTTCGCATGCTCGATCGCAAGTGCCCAGACTACAAACATTAAAATGGATTGAAAACAGTGCCCGCCGTTCGGCCGGGCACTGTAAGCTAGATAGACTTAACTAAACGACCATGGCGATACACGCCGTCGTCACAATACTCAGCTTCGCAACAAGCCCCGACCGAACGCCACAAATGGCGCTCGGTTTACTCGGGCTTATTCCTCAAAGTTTCTCAAGATAGGCGGCCACGTCGATCACTTTTTGCTCATCCAACATCGACGGATAGAGCTTCGGCATTTTGTCCGATGGGTTCTTAATCCATTGCACGATTTTGTCGTTGTCCATGCGATCCTTAATACCAGTCAGTTTCGGGCCTATCGCGCCTTCGCCTTGTCCGCCATGACACATCGCACATACTTGTCCGTAAGTAATTTTGCCTAAGGTCAAATCTGCCTCGCCGACTGTGCCGCTTGCAGCCGCGACCGGTGTCGGTGCTGGTGCCACGTTATTGCCGTCAAGAGCATAGATGTTCAATGTGGGGCTACCCGCATTGCCGAACGTGAGACGCGAGACATTTCCAGACACGAATGCGACGTATTGTTTGTCGTCTCTAAGGTAACTGATAACGCCACCAGCTAATCCGCCCGACGCTTTCGCTTTATACAACTCCGCACCTGTGCTGCTATCGAGCGCCATAAAGTTACCGGCCAAATCACCGGTGAAAACAACACCAGCCATGGTCGTCGTGATACCGGCCACCATCGGACCTTCGGTTTGACGTTTCCAACGGACCGCACCTGTGTCGGCATCGAGTGCATGGATCCAACCTTTCGCTTCACCAAGAAATTCCAGCGTCCCGCCGAAGGCAAACCCGCCTGGGGTGTACTTGAAATCCTTATCCGCCGCTAAGGTGTTGCACCAGTCAACCGTGCCCAAGATGAGCGAATGGTTCGGTTTGTCGTATGACGCACCGTTCCATTCAACCCCGCCGAGCACACCAGGACAGATTTCGACACCTTCTATTGTCGGGGCGACACCGGAATTTTTAATCGTGGTAATTTCGGTTTTGAAAATCCGCTCTTGGGTCTCTCGATTAATCGCGTAGGCATAGCCGTCCTTGCTGCCAAACCCGACCATCCGTTCGCCTTTTTTGTTGTAATAAAGCGTGGGCGCTGCGGCTAAATCGAGATCTTGACTATCGTTGGACAACAACTGGTGGTACCACTTGAGTTTGCCGGTATGGATATCGAGCACGACTAGGCTGTCGGTAAATAGATTTTCTCCGGGTCGCTTCTCTGGCAGGAGATCGGGGGCCGGATTGCCGACGGGAATGAACAATTCACCGGCCGAAATATCGATCGTATAGGTCGTCCAAGTACCGCCACCACCGGTTCGAGCGCTATCCGCGTTTATCCACGTTTTCGCACCTACTTCGTCGCCGCGCGGTATCGTGTAGAAACGCCATACTTCGCGACCCGTATTGGCATCGAACGCCATCACTCGTCCACGCATGCCCCAATCACTGCCGGCTGCGCCGACAATCACCAAGCCTTGATAGACCTGAGGTGAGGCGCTAAAGAATTCGCCGAATTGAGGATCCCCTGCTTGGTGTTGCCAAACGGTTTTGCCGGTCAATGCATCGATGGCAACCAAATACCCGTCCACTGTGCCGCGATACAACACGCCATTCGCGTAAGCGACACCCCGATTGACTCGAAACGTCGAGATTTCCAGTTCTTCTGCGACGTGATGGTGGCGCCATCGCACACTACAGTCGGCGGAATCCACTGCGAGCGTATCTGCTGCAGTGGTGAAGTATAAAAGTCCGTTGATATGTAATATTGATGTGTGGAATGCACCAATATCGTCAACTTTGACCTGGCAAACGGGTCCCAGGCGCGACACGTTTTCTTTATTAATTTTGTCTATCGCAACGTAGCGTTGACCATTAATATTATGGTTGTAACTTAACCAATTTGTGTCCGAGGTTGGTTGGATATCGACGGAGCCGAATGTCGAAGCGAGAACGGCCAGCAGCGCAGTGCCGCCTGTTAGTAGTGAACTCATTGATTACCTCCAATTGAAGACTGCTCAGTATACCTATTTCTAAAACTTTCCAATGCCACCGATAGACGGTCGCGAACCACACGACGCTTAAGCGGCGGTGCGCTAGGTCGAAAGGCGCCCGCCCAGCGGGGCTCGTGAATTATGGCGATTAGATATTTTCTATTCGAGTCGCGCGGCTACAATCCGCCCGGGATCTCATCCACGATAGCCTGCAGCTTACTCAGGTGTTGTTCCGCGTTGAGCTTTCCGCCGAGCGTTCGCAGGCACACGTAAGTTAAACCCATTTTCTGCCAACCCCGCACTCGATCCTGCCACTCGGATTCCCGTGGGCCCACGACCGCAACCCCGGCTTCCGTGCCGATGAGGTTCGGATCTCTGCCGAAGGTTTCCGCCGCCGAGCGAATTTTTCCGTCAATTCCAGCGAATTCTTCCGGCGAGCACAAAACAAACCAGCCGTTCGCTTGGCGGCCAATTCGCTGAATAACAGAATCCACTGGATTCGATTGCGCCCCTATCCAGACAGGTATCGGTCGTTGGACGGGCAACGGGTTCAACCCCGCTCCGCTGATCTGATCCCAAGTGCCGTCAAATTCAACGTTCTCTTGGGTCCACAACAAGTGGAGCAATTGAAGCTGTTCGTCGCAACGCCGCCCACGAGTTCGGAAATCCTGCCCCAGGAATCGGAATTCAACTTCGCTAGCACCAACACCAACACCAAGTCGCAAGCGGCCGTTGGACAGCTGGTCCAACTCAACGGCCTGCTTAGCTAGTAATGCGGTTTGGCGCAGCGGCAACACGATCACCGAAGGAACCAGCTCAATATTATTCGTGACCCCGGCAAGATAAGACAGCAAGGTCATTGGTTCGTGCAAATGACCGCTGTTGGGTCTTAATACCTGATCCGGCACACGCAAATGCGTGAAACCTAACTCGTCGGCGAGTACCGCAAAGGCCTTGATTGCACCGATATCATCCTGTAACTCCCGGACCGGGAGCGAAACGCCAATTTTCATAGGTTTTACCTTCAATGAGCAGCCAAACGAACGAGCGGCACCAACAGGCGCCGCTTAACGAACAACAAGCTTAAGCTTTCGTACTCGGTCGCGCGGAACACGCGGCATGCCAACGTTTTGTGTTGGCGTTACCGTCGGGAATGCCGTGTTTCGCGAACGTCGCGAAATCGACGACGCACAATGCAGTGATATCGGCCAAGGTGAATCGATTCGAGCCTAGGTATTCGGATTGCGCAAAACGTTTTTCGAGCATGGAGTAAAACCCTGCGATACGTTTCTCACCGCGTTTAACCAAAGCGTCAATACGTGGGAGATCCGTGCTGCCAGGAAGACCGCGGTCGTTAAACGCTTCAGAACCATTGCGGAAATATTCCCCGACTGCCTGCATTCCGGACATCTCGGCGAATCTTTCCCAGGCTTCAATGTGGGCTGCTTCAAGCGGATCGTTACCCATTAGGTTGGGTTCCGGGTACTGACTTTCGAGGTAGCGGCACAATGCCGGCACTTCGCAAAGCACGGTGCCATCGTCAAGTTCTAAAGCTGGAACTAATCCAAAAGGACTTTTCGCGAGATAGTCGGGCGTTAAATTTTCGCCCTTAAAGACATCAATGCTCTCCATCGGTATATCGAGTCCTTTCTCAGCAACAAATATTTTTGCGCGGCGTGGATTGGGCGCTGGGCCACCGTAAAGTTTCATCAGTTTTTTCTCCGTTGTTGAGCCTATCGATCAGTCGTAGGTTTAGGCCCGCTTCGCGGGCAATAAGGTCGTCCGGCCGCTGTGGGAAATGCGTTGCTGCGACGCATAAGCGCTTGCCAGAATGTGTCGGCGCGGTGCGATGCTTTGCATCCGACGATCCATCGTGCCGCTTAAGCACGATGGACGGATAGGTTTAGCTCCCTTGCGCGGACGCTAGGCGACCCCCGCACCGGATCCGGTGATCTCGCCTAGACGTTTGGTTAGCACCATGTTCTCTCGATAGTCGATTGGGATCACGACCAAACTCGGTCCCGGTTCCTGAAATGAGGCTTCCAATTCACCGGCGAGATCGGCGGAATTGCGCACGTTATGCATTCCCCAACCGAAAGCCGCCGCAAGTTGCGACCAATTCGGATTCGAAAAAGCCAAGTCAGTGTGTTTGCCGAAGTGGGCTTGTTGCTTCCAAGCAATAAGACCATAGGCAAAATCTTCCCACACCATCATCGTCATATTGCAGCCGAGGCGCTTTGCGGTTTCCATTTCTTGGACGTTCATCAAGAAACCTGCGTCGCCGGAGATACCAAGCACCCTTTTATCGGGGTTGATGAGACTCGCCGCGATCGCGCCAGGAAGTGCGAAGCCCATTGAGCAAAAGCCGTTTGGAATTAAACAAGTATTGGGTTCATGGCAATGATAGTTCCGCGCAATCCACATTTTATGGGCACCGACGTCGGACAGCACAATATCATTTGGGCCCATCACCTGGCGCGCATCCCACAAGGCTTTCTGCGGCCGGATGAGTTCTTTCGTATCGTCTTCGGCATGCGAGGAGAATTCTTCCTGCATGCGTTTGCGCATGTCCGCTTGGCCGGATAAATCGTATTTCGTATTCGATAATTTTTTCACACGCTCATTGAAGAGCCACAAGGTGTGTGCGAGATCACCAACCAGCTCGACTTCCGGATGATAAAACTCATCGATCTCGGCAGGCAGGAAATCGGCATGGATAATTGTTTTGTCCCTTTTTGGATTCCACAGGCTCGGGTGATACTCAACCATGTCGAAGCCCAGTGTGATAACGAGATCTGCGTCATCGATAACCAAGGTTGGTAAATCTTTTGCACCAAGCCCGATCGTATACAAACAGTAGTCTGCATCCATGTCGACGCAGCCTTTCGCCATAAACGTCGATAGCACACCGATACCAGTCGCTTCACAAAGCATGCGCAATTGTTTGCTCGCACGTCGGCGAATACAGCCATTGCCAGCGATAATGACGGGACGCTTGGCAGCCGCGATTAGTTCGAAAGCGCGATCGGCAATTTTGTCATCGGCGACTGGGCGTCGAAAACGTTGCGGCTTCATCGGCGTGGAGTCTGTTTCGTGGCAAGCAACGTCTTCCGGTAGCTCGATGTGTACGGCGCCAGGCTTTTCGGAACGAGCAATACGGACCGACTTGCGGATGATTTCTGGGATGGTGTTGGCGTTTAACACCGTCGTCGCCCACTTCGTCACCGGGCCAAACATTTCCACCACATTCATGATCTGGTGCGATTCTTTATGCAATCGCGCTGTCGACCCTTGTCCCGTGAGGACAAGCATCGGCGAGCGGTCCATATTCGAGTCCGCCACGCCGGTGATTAAATTGGTCGCGCCTGGCCCCAAAGTGCCGAGGCAGCCAGCGGGCTGGCCAGTCAGGCGACCGTAAATTTCCGCCATAAATGCCGCGCCTTGCTCGTGACGAGTCAAGACAAATCGAATTTTCTCCGACTGCTCTAACGACATCATAAAATCAGCATTTTCCTCACCAGGAACGCCAAAAATATACTCAACGCCTTCTTCTTCGAGGCATTTCACCATTAAATCGGATGCTTTCATTAACCACTCCGCCACATTTATTATGTTTGTTTACAAGCTTTTCAGCCGACTGCACGGAGTATACAGCGCCTCAATTGGATCTGATAAATTCCGGTGCCGTTCCACGTCCTGGGCGGAGCCAAGCGTCGCTTCGTTGTAGAATGATGGGCGACCGGACGCCAATTACTTAAAATCCACTCAACATTGACGGGGAATCGATCCACCCATGAGCAACTCCACACCCATCACAGCACCAATGGCTGCGAGCGTCGTTAGTATCGACGTCGAAGCCGGCAGCACAATCACTCAGGGCCAACAAATTGCAGTCCTTGAGGCGATGAAAATGCACCACATTATTGAGTCCGAGGTGAGCGGGACCGTCGCCGAGGTGCTGGTTCGTATCGACGATGTCGTCGATGAGGATCACGTGATGTTTCTCATCGCCGAGGCGAGTCACTCTGGCGACTTCCAACGTTCTACGGAATCAATCGACATCGATGCAGCCCGCGCCGATTTGGACGAGGTGCGACAGCGCAACGAACTTACCCTTGATGCCCAACGTCCGGACGCAGTGGCCAAGCGTCGCAAAATCGACAGCCGCACCGCACGCGAAAACGTCGAAGACTTGTGTGATCCGAATAGTTTTCTCGAATACGGTCAGCTCGCGATCGCGGCGCAACGTCGTCGCCGCACGATGGACGATCTCACACGCCGCACGCCGGCCGACGGCATGATCGCGGGTTTCGGTACAGTCAACGCCAGCGACTTCGGCGAACAAGCGAGTCGTTGCGCAGTCCTTGCCTACGATTACACCGTGCTCGCCGGTACTCAAGGACACAACAATCACAAAAAGAAAGACCGCTTGTTCGAACTCGCGCAAAAATGGAAAACGCCGGTCGTATTTTTTACCGAAGGCGGCGGTGGTCGGCCGGGCGATGTCGACACCGACGATCTATTTATGAGTTGGTTGGACATCAAAACTTTCGCTACCTGGCCACAATTAAGCGGTATTGCGCCACGTATCGCGGTAAATTCTGGCCGTTGTTTCGCGGGCAATGCCGTCATATTCGGTTGTGCCGACATTACCATTGCGACGCAAAACTCGAACATTGGTCTCGCCGGACCGGCCATGATTGAAGGCGGCGGCTTAGGTAAGTACACCCCTGAAGATATTGGTCCCATCGAGGTCCAAAGCGCGAATGGTGTGGTTGACATCACGTGCGCCGACGAACGCGAGGCAACGCGAATTGCGCGCCAAACTTTAGGCTATTTTCAAGGCAGCACGAAAAACTGGACCGCAACCGACCAACGGAGCTTGCGCCACCTCGTCCCGGAGAACCGTCTTCGAGTCTATGACATGCGCGCCATTGTCACGGCACTAGCGGACGAAGGTTCGGCGCTCGAACTCAGACCTAATTACGGTAGCGGACTCATTACCTCATTGATCCGAATTGAAGGTCATCCGTTTGGTCTCATCGCCAATGATTCGCGCCATCTCGGCGGCGCCATTGATGGCGATGGCGGTGAAAAAGGCGGGCGCTTCCTGCAGCTCTGTGATGCTTACGGCCTGCCGGTTATTTCATTATGTGACACCCCCGGATTCATGGTCGGCCCGGACAGCGAGAAGACGGCAGCCGTTCGCCGCGGTTCACGCCTCATCGTTGCCAGCGCCAACCTATCCGTGCCGCTGTTTACTATCATCGTCCGTAAGGGCTATGGGCTCGGTGCTCAAGCCATGGCAGGTGGCAGTTTCCATGAACCGTTTTTTACCATTGCCTGGCCGACTGCGGAAATGGGGCCAATGGGGCTCGAAGGCGCCGTCGAGCTCGGGTTCAGTAAAGAACTGGCAGCGGCGGACAACGAAAATGAACGTAATGAACTCTATGAACAATTGCTTGCTCGCATGTATGAAAAGGGTAAGGGAGTGTCAGTCGCAACCGCATTCGAAATCGACGCTGTGATTGATCCAGCAGAAACTCGCACGTGGTTAGTTCGCGGTCGCCTTGCGGCCGGCGAACGGACATCGCCGCAACGACGTATTGTGGATGTTTGGTAGCGAGCGACCCATGCGAATCGTAGTAGAGGAATAGACAAGAACATGTCTGGCTTTCCGCATTTCCATTTTAGCGGAACGCCAGCTCAACGCGGCGCCGCCTACGGTGAGACCTTACGCCAACGCATCCAAACAACTTACGCGCTCTACGAAGATAAATTATTTGCACAAAGCGCGTTGAGCAACGGCGAAATCGCATCGCGTGCCGAACATGTTCGCAAAATCGTCACCGATTTCAGCCCCGCCTACACCATCGAGCTCGATGCGATAGCAAGCGGATCGGGGCTCCAACAATGGCAGATCTACGCGCTAAACGCGCGTACCGAAATATTGAATACCCCGGTTGCCGAATGTACCGCCTTATATTTTGCCAATGATGCGATCCTTGGCCAAAACTGGGATTGGGTCGCGGCGTTAGAAGAGCTTGCAGTCCTTGTCACTTGGGATCTGCCCGACGGGCATCAGGTGCTTAGCTTCACCGAACCCGGAATGCTTGGGAAAATCGGCCTTAACAATAGGGGCATTGGCGTGTGCTTAAACATCCTGTTTGCACGCCACCAACTCGACGGCCTGCCGGTTCACATTTTGATCCGGGCGCTGCTCGATTGCGGCAGCATCGAGCAAACCCGCAGCGTCCTACGGCGTTCGGGTTTTGGAAAATCAAGTCATCTTTTAGTTGCGGATGACCAAGGCAATGCGTGCAGCACAGAATTCGTCGGCGACGAACGTTTCGAGGTTGAGCCGGTCGATGGCGTGCTGCTACACACGAACCACTGCGTCGCACCGGCCGCGAAAAATAGAACGGCAATTATTCCTACGACGATTGAACGCCTTGAACAGGGTGCGAATTGGCTCGCTCGCACATCCGAGCGCGATCTCGAAACGATGCGAACGATTCTACTGGACGACAGCGCGGGTCCAATATCGATCAATGGAAGTTATCACTCAGAAGCGCTACTTGACGGTCAAGACGTCGGCACTTGCGCAACGATTTTGATGGACCTTAAGGCAAGGGTAATGCAAATCAAGAAAGGCCCGGGTCAACTTGGATCGTTCGCTAGTTTGGCGCTGTAGTTGTGCTTGGCAACTTTTAAACAACGTAACCCGGCTGCCTGCGCTTTATTCCCACCCTCTAGAATTCTATACTCGAAGAGCAGCACGACCCGTGGCCGAATAAGATTTCGGCGGTCTGGCGAATTTCGATATCAAAATGGTTTTTAAACTCCTTATGAATGACACCAACAGCGACGAACAATCTCTAGAGCTCGGTTTGTCTGGCTTCACCTATGCCGACTTATACGATCCACGTGCGCTGTCGAGGCTGACAACAATTTTCGGTGATTATCTTGCCGAGGCTGATAGCGAACTGGCGCTGAGATTCGGGCGCTATCACGAGTTCCGGGGCGACGATATGCAACCGGAAGATATCTCCAGCGTCCTAACCGATGCAGCCCCTTGGCTGGGCCGCTTTCTTGCGATGTTGTTCCGCATCGAAGCAGCATGGAATGCCGAAAGAGACCTCATGCGCGACGAAGATGCGACAATTTTCGGCTTCCGCAATGAATTTATCGCGCCGCTGGCGAAGCAATATAAAGGCGTCGATGTCAGCACATTCGATCGCGCAAAAATCCTGGCTGTGGTGGCCGCGCTGCGAGATATCGCGCGGTCGGATGCGCGTCTACCGGACGATCTCGAATATGTAACCGCGCGCGCGGCTATTCTGTTGAGTGGCCGGGAGCATGACTTAGAATCCTTCGCAACATCTTTGCGCGCTCGCTACCCCGACTTTGCCTCGGTAAATGAAGGGGCGACGGCCGTTGAATTAGCGCACCAAGCCCTAGCGCAGTGGTGTGTCCTGGTTCAACAAGACCCAAACTTCGATCCCATCGCTCACGAAACCTGGGTGAGCTTCAAGCAACCTGCTAGAACAGATGTAACGAAACTCGTGCATTTTCCGAAACGCGAACATGCGGGATACAGCACGTGGGCTGCGGAAGCGTCCGATCGCCGCAAACGCGACGGCTTCTCGTTAACCGATTTGCGCATGGGGCAACGCGACGTCCTCTACGAAATAGATCATTGCATTTACTGTCATGATCGAAATACAGACTCCTGCGCCAAGGGTATGCCAAATAAGAAAGATGGCGGATTCAAGACAAACGGATTAGGTGTCGCCGTCACCGGCTGTCCTTTGGGCGAGAAGATTTCGGAGATGCATGTTGTCAAAAGACAAGGCGACAGCATCGGCGCTCTGGCGCTAATTGTTGTCGACAACCCGATGTGCCCGGGCACCGGCCATCGTATTTGCAACGACTGCATGAAGGGCTGTATCTACCAAAAAACAGAACCTGTAAACATCCCACAGATAGAAACCAATGTACTTACCGATGTGCTCAAGCTGCCCTGGGGGTTTGAGATCTACGGCTTGCTAACGCGTTGGAATCCGCTCAACGTGCAGCGGCCGCACATGCTGCCGTACAACGGCAAAAAGGTGCTGGTGGCAGGACTTGGGCCGGCCGGTTACACCCTGTCGCATTACTTACTTAATGAAGGTTTCGCCGTCGTTGGTATAGATGCCTTGAAGCTCGAGCCTCTGCCTAAATACCTAACGGGATCACTCACTGCACCACCGCAGCCTGTGCGCGATTTTAAAACGCTCTATGAAGATCTGGATACACGCACGGTAAACGGGTTTGGCGGCGTCGCCGAGTACGGCATTACGGTTCGCTGGGACAAAAATTTCTTAAAAGTGATTTATCTAAATCTACTTCGTCAACGTACTTTTCGTGCGTTTGGCGGCGTGCGCTTCGGCGGCAGTATCACTTTGGAAGATGCCTGGTCATTCGGGTTCGATCACGTAGCCCTGGCCACAGGCGCCGGCAAGCCTTCGATCATCGGGATCAAAAACAACCTTATTAGAGGCATCCGCAAGGCTTCAGATTTTCTCATGGCCTTGCAACTTACCGGTGCCGCGCAAGACTCATCATTAGCCAACCTACAAGTGCGATTACCGGCCGGCGTGATTGGCGGCGGCTTAACCGCCGTGGATACGGCCACGGAAGTCATGGCCTACTATCCTCGCCAAGTTGAAAAAATCTTACGTCGCTACGAACGTTTGGCTGCGGACTTGAGTGTCGAGGTGGTTCGTGCACGTTACGACGCTGAGGAACTCGCCATCCTGGACGAAGCGTTAAGTCACGGGCGCGCTGTGCGCCGCGAACGCGAAAGAGCGACTCACAGCGGCGAACAAGCGGATTTTGCCACCTTGGTGCAAAGCTGGGGTGGGGTCACCTTGTTCTATCGCAAGCGCCTAGAAGACTCGCCCGCTTATCGGCAAAACCACGAGGAAGTCAACGAGGCTTTACAAGAAGGTATCGAAATCGCGCCTCAATTAGATCCCTTAGAAGCGCTCGCAGATGAACATGGCGCATTATGCGCCGTGCGGTTCGCCCGAACCGGAGACGATGCGGATACCCACGATTTAGAATTACCCCTAAAAAGCCTGTTCATTGCCGCCGGTACCTCACCGAATATCATCTATGAGCAAGAACATCCAGGCAGCTTTGCGCTCGACGGAAAATTCTTTCAACGTTTCGAAACGAATAACGGACGCCTCGAACCAATCGACCCAGATGCGACGCTGATTCCGAAGCTTGCGAGCGCATCGCCGCTTACCTCATACGCTAAGGACGGTCGCTTCGTCAGCTTTTATGGTGACAACCACCCTGTCTATGCTGGCAATGTAGTCAAAGCGATGGCTAGCGCGAAAGACGGCTATCCGTACATCGTCAATATTTTTGAAGACGAATTAAATCAACTCGACCCGTCCCAACAACCGCAACGCGAGGTCGATTTGCGGCGCTTTATGCAGGCGCTAGACGACGCCTTAATCGCAACCGTAGTGGCAGTGAATCGTCTAACACCGACGATTATCGAAGTGATTGTGCATTCGCCAATGGCGGCGCTTAAGTTCGAGCCTGGACAATTCTATCGTGTACAGAATCCCGCAGCCTTTGCGCCGAAAGTAGAGGGTACGGTGCTGTCACCAGAAGGCTTAGCGCTAACCGGCGCCTGGGTGGATAAAGAGCAAGGTCTTATCTCACTCATTGCGCTCGAAATGGGGGCATCTTCGCGGCTGCTCGCGCGTTGTCGCCCAGGTGATCCATTGGTCGTGATGGGCGTGACCGGCACGCCAACGCATATCTTGCACAACGGCACCGTGCTTTTGGTCGGCGGCGGCCTCGGCAATGCAGTGCTCTTTTCGATTGGCAAAGCGCTACGCGCTGCGGGTAATCGGGTGCTCTATTTTGCCGGTTACAAGCGCGCTCAAGACGTGTTCAAAATGGAAGATATCGAGGCGGCAGCGGACCTCGTCGTGTGGGCCGTGGACCCTGGCGACGATGTGACACAAATTCCGACCGGGCGACCACAAGATCGGAGCTACGTCGGCAACGTAGTAAAAGCTATGGTCGCTTATGCGAGCGGTGAGTTAGGTCCGATCGACATCAACATGCAAGAAATCGATGAGCTTATTGTGATCGGATCCGATCTTATGATGGCTGCGGTAAAACGCGCGCGCAGCGAGGAGCTTGCGCCTTACTTAAATCCGAACCATGAGGCGATTGGTTCGATTAATTCGCCCATGCAATGCATGATGAAAGGTGTGTGCGCGCAATGCTTGTGTAAGCACATCGATCCTGACACCGGCGAAGTTTCGTTCGTGTATTCATGTTACAACCAGGATCAGCCGCTCGACAGGGTTGACTTCCCCAATCTTCGCGCACGCCTGCGGCAAAATTCGGTGCAAGAAAAACTTTCGAACTTGTGGCTCGATCATCTACTCAATCGAGGCGCGCAATCGTGATAACGTTAGTCTACCGATTAGCAGCGCCGAGTTAGAGTAAGGAGTTAGGCTGATGACGTTCGAGATTCTCCCCTGGCATTGGATTGTGTTTGGCATTGTGTTGATGACGAGCGAGATGTTCCTCGCCACGTTTTTCATCTTGTGGTTCGGCGCTGCTGCGGTGGTTGTCGGCGCCGTGGTGTATTTCGTGCCCGACATTTCAACGAACGCACAAATTCTGACTTGGACCGTTCTTTCAGCACTGCTCGCCTGGGGTTGGTTTAAATATCTAAAGCCCTTGTCTGTAGACCGCACCAAGGCGGGACTATCGAAAGAGGCCATTGTTGGCGAAGTTGGTCAGGTTTTAGTCGCCCCAAACGGCGAGAAGCGCGGAAGGTTGCGCTTCCCGGCACCGATATTGGGCGACGATGAATGGATAATCATTTCACAAGACGACTTATCAATTGGCGATCGTGTCACGGTCACCGACGTATCTGGCAACTCTCTTATCGTGAAGCGAGTTGTTACGGACAAATCCTAAAATTAGCAAGGTAATCCTTACTGGAGAATGGCGATGGAAGCAGGACTCGTAGTAACAATGGCAATTAGCGCGTTTGTGATCGTCACAGCGCTAAAAGGTGTCCGACAGGTACCACAAGGCTACAAGTGGGTCGTGCAGCGTTTAGGGAAATTTAATTCGTCGCTAAATCCCGGTTTAAATTTCATTATTCCTTACGTCGATATCGTCGCTTACAAAATCACCACCAAAGACATCGTGCTCGATATCCCGTCACAAGAGGTCATCACGAAAGACAACGCGGTGTTGATCACTAATGCAGTTGCCTACATCAATATTATTTCTCCCGAGAAAGCTGTCTATGGGGTCGAAGATTATGTGATCGCAATTCAGACCTTGGTGCAAACCTCGCTACGCTCCATCGTTGGTGAAATGACTTTGGACGACGCACTGTCCTCGCGCGAGCACATTAAGGCCAAACTAAAGGCGGGCATTTCCGACGACATCGCGGATTGGGGGATCACGTTAAAAACGGTCGAAATCCAGGACGTTAACCCTTCTCCGACGATGCAACACGCTATGGAAGAACAGGCTGCTGCTGAACGCGCACGGCGTGCTACGGTGACGCGCGCCGATGGAGAAAAAGAAGCGACCATATTGGAAGCGGAAGGTAAGCTCGAAGCTTCTAAGCGTGAAGCGGAGGCACAGGTAATTTTGGCTAAAGCGAGCCAACGTTCGATACAAATGGTCACCGAAGCAATTGGCGACCAGGAAATGCCCGTTGTCTATCTACTCGGCGAAAAGTACATTAACTCAATTCAGGCGTTATCGGAGTCGAGTAACGCGAAAACCGTGGTTTTTCCGGCCGACATTCCGGCCGCAATCCAGGGCCTGATGGGTAAGAAGTAGAGCGATCGTACCGACCAATGGGGCGACCAATGGGGTCAGACTCGATCGAAGGCGACCAATGGGGTCAGACTCGATCGAAAAATCATGCGGTGCAGCCAACCCGTCCAGTTCAGTCTGACCAATCGGACCCGAAAACCGTAGTTTTTCCTGCGGATACCTCGAATGCACTTCAAGGCATGATTGGTAAGAAGTCAATCGATCGAGTCTGACCCTATTGGGCGCGCTATTGGGCGCGCTATTAGGACCCTATT
>JBLFWZ010000098.1:0-14315 GCA_047611905.1 Gammaproteobacteria bacterium
GTCTTTCGGATCCGCGCGTGCTCGACCGACTTCGGAAAAATCATCGTGCCCTCGTACTCGCCGTTCATTTCCTCCAGGGTGGGCGCATCGAGTTCGCGCCAGAGTTCGACGAGTTCGTCGGAAGTATGATTTTGCAGCCACGCGTAGGTGTATACGTCGGTCGAGATTGCCATTGTTGTCTCCTGTGTTTTAGTCGCTAATGTGTGGGAAATTGTGCTTAAGTTTTTGCCCATTGTCGCGCGCGTGAATTGTGCATATCCGACTGTGCTGCTCCAGTGCGCCAGCGCAGGCTTCGTGTCCTCAATCGGGTGGGCGTAGTCGCATACCGCGCATTGCCGCGGCGAGTATCAAGGTGCCCATTTTGTCCGCTCATAGACGCACAGAATTTGTTAGATGCAACCCGTCGTTGATTGCATAGTTCCCCCTGCTTAGTCCGCGGCTTCAATTGCGGCGTCCGGTTGGGACTCGGACGCTAGTTCGCCGTCATCAATGCGAATCGCGCCTGAGGTACCGTCAATCGTGATCGTCGCACCATCCGGGATGCGCTGCATCGCGCCCTGCAATTGTACGGCCGGAATACCATACTCACGCGAGATGGATGCACCATGCGATAACAGCCCGCCGGTCTCGATGATGAGGCCGCTGATGACCAGGAAAACCGGAGTCCAGCCCGGATCGGTCGCGAACACAATCATGATATCGCCGTGCTGCACCTTGCCGATGTCTTTCAGCTCTTTGACGATACGTGCTGGTCCCGTAATGACACCTTTGCTCATGCCGACGCCAAGCAGACCATCGCCGGTTTCTTCTTCTTCGAACGACACGGCTAAGTTGTTCTTCATGTACATCGGCGGGCTGGCCTCACGTCGATCCGCGACGTCAAAGGTCGCCATGCGGGCCGTGATCTTGGCTTTCATGAGTGGGGTCAGCTCCGCGCCTTCGAGGAGAGCGTAGATATCTCTTTCGGCTAAGAACCAGAAGTCACGCTCCGTGTCGAACATGCCACGTTCGATCAAGCGCCGGTTAATCTCGAGGAAGCAACGCTTGTAGGTAAACGTCGCGATATCGACATAGTCTCGGTGGTCGTCACGTAGCCATAGCATCGTCTGGACGTACGAGTAGACGTGCTTGAACGCTTTGGCCTTCAAAAAACCAAATGGTTTGCGTCGAATGCTTTCGAGCACATCAGCGTAGGCCGCTTCGCGACGCTTGTTACTTTCGCCTTCGAGGTGTTCAGGATCGTGCGATTCGTCGACCGTCAGGAATGACTGAAAAGCCCGATAATCGAGCCCCGGATCTTCGACTCGTCGCTTGAAATAGAAATCGCGATCGGCGTGCCCACGGTGGCCACTTTTGGCAAGAAACTCGTTGTATCTGCTGAGCCAAGCCAACCCTTCGTCGTGTTTTTCTAGTGCACGAAGAAAGTCTCCGTCCGTGTTCTCGTTAAAATCTTTCAGTAGTTGCGTCGACCGGCGGATTGTTTTCGAGAGGTCCCACAGCGTGCCATTCTCGATCACCGTGGCGCTGCGTCTCTGTGCGCCAGTCAGCAGGTCCGTTGCGGCCATGTCGTTGTCGCCGTCGTACCAATGCTGAACCATGTAGGCGAGGGTGAGCATCATCAGTCGCATGTTGAAGAAGAATCCGTTCCACACATCGATGATGTACTGATGCTCGAATTTAACGCGCTCCATCGTATGACTGATCAGATCGGCATCAGAGAGTTTCTGCAAGGCCTTGTCGGGAAGACCGCGCGCGTCGTCTAATCGCTCGTAGACGTAATTTTTGAGCATCTTGACCCAACCGTACATCCCGTACTCGGGGAACATTCTTCCGTTACGGTAGATCCGGTGAGCGAGTTTTAAATAACTAAACGGTGCGTCGAGTACGCGCTGGCGATCCGGTGGCGCAACATGCTGTATCACCATGTGCCGCATAGGCGGCGGGCACATGTGCGTCACGTCCGAGGCTTCGATCCTCACGTCGTAATAGGCACCCGCTTTCCACGCTTTGTAGTAGCGGTAGTTCTGCGATTCGAGTCCCCACATTTTGTGCGTGGCGGCATGTGCATCGTGCAGCATCTTGCCACGCGTCGTGTAGAACAGCGGCGTAATAGCGCCGTGCCACACTTCGTCAGACATGCTACGGGTTAGGGTGAGATCCTCCCCTTCCGGAATGACATGCCAGTAGTTGAGCTCCTCATCCCAGGTGAATTCGACACCGGTGATCTGGCGCGACTGAAGCAAGTAGATCTGTCCGGCGGCGATACCGAACTCGAGGTCCTGCGGGAAACCGCCGTAATACTCCATCACCCGAGAGCAAAGTTCCGCCAGCTCGGATGCTTGACGATCGGTTAGGCAGAACTGATTCTGATCCGAATCTTCGACCTCAATTTCGACCGTTCCAATTCCGGTTTCTGGATTGCGCACGGTCTTCACTTTCTTACTACCGAGCGTCTTCTCCCTGACGCGGAGATTCTTGTGCCTGACGATATAAGAGTCCGGTGTGACGAGCGAGGCGACGATGGCCTCGCCGAGACCCCAACTCGCGTTAATCACAGTTTCGTCGGTTGCAGTCGTAAGCGGATTCGCGGTGAATACAACGCCAGAGACGTCGGAGTCGACCATTTGTTGAATGACGACCGCGACATCGACATCGAAATGATCGATACGCTGCGTATGACGATACGATGTCGCGCGAGCTGTCCACATAGAGGCCCAACAGCGTTTTGTCGCATCAACGATCGCGTCCACCGTTTTGACGTCGAGGTAGGTGTCGTGCTGCCCGGCAAACGATGCGTCTGGTAGATCCTCGGCCGTCGCAGAGGACCGCACGGCAACGCGGATATCATCGCCGAGCGCCAGATAGCATTGCTCTATGCTTGACTGCAGACCAGTGGGAAATGTTCCGTTCTCCACCAGCGCTCTAATGTCCTTGGCCCGCTGCTCAAGATCGTCGAAGTTGTCGTAATCCAAGTCGCTCGCAATCGAGGCGATCTTCTTGGCTAAATTATTTTCAGAAATGAACGCCGCATAGGCCGCGGTCGTGATCGTGAAGCCAGGGGGAACGGGAAAATTCGCCTGCGCCATCCGCGCGAGGCTGGCCGCCTTGCCGCCGACGATGTCGATATCCAAAGAACGCGTTTCGTTGAACTGCGCTATGTGCGACATCCGTTAAATCCTCCTGTTTGGCTGTGCACCGACGCCGGGAGCACAATGGATCGTGGAACGATAAAGGACGGGCGGTCGAGACGGCGAATTCGACGAGCCTGCGCTCGATTGATTCGCGCCGAGTAATGGTCCGAGACTGACATGTTAGTTTGGTGCATTGCGTAGAACAAGGCTTACGCGCACCGACCAGCGAAGATAATGGTCCCAACTAGCCGGTTTGCGATTTGAGCACCGATAGCTGCGATCAAACGAGAAGCTCCGACGGAATTTTTTCAATAGAGACCGATCCTGGTGATTCGCAAACTCTAGCGTTAGAGACGATTCGCATAGTGGTTCATCGATATCAGATCGTCACTTCTTCGATACCGCGTGCTAGCCTTGCAGACACCTAAAATCGTACTGTATCGACACATGCTGAATGAACGATGCTGATCGCCCAGATCTCTGATACCCACGTGCAGATGCCGGGCGGCGAGCTCGATCGGAACTACGATACTGCCGGGCATCTCGAGCACGCGGTTCGTCATCTGAATTCTCTCGAGCCGCAACCCGACCTGGTCCTGCTTACCGGCGACACGGTCGACGAGGGTACGGCGGATGAGTATGGACGGCTACGCGATATCCTAGCCGAGCTGAAGCCGCCGCTTTACGTCATTCCCGGCAATCACGATAACCGCGAGGAAATGCGGCGCGCCTTTATCAGCGACGGCTACTTGCCTCGTGATGGATTTTTGCAGTACACGATCGAGGACTGGCCGGTCCGCTTAATCGGCCTTGATACGCACATTCCTGGCCAGCATGGCGGCACGCTGTGCAGCGCGCGACTTGATTGGCTCGCCGCCCGCCTTAGCGAATCGCCGGAACGCCCAACGGTGGTGTTCTTGCATCATCCACCTTTCGCGGTCGGTCATCTGTTGATGGACGAGATGGGTCTAGACAGTGCCGATGGGCTGGCAAGCGTGCTTGCCCCTCATGACCAGGTACGCCATGTATTGTCGGGTCATCTGCATCGCTCGGTTGTCACCCAGTTCGCCGGTACTGTCGCTTCGGTATGCCCATCGACGGCACAACAGCTCGCGCTCGACCTACCGCCTGCCCGGCGGCTCGCAACAGTGATGGATCCGGCCGCCGCTACCTTGCTGCTGTGGGACGAAAACGCCGCTACCTTGGTGCATCATTTAAGCTATATCACCGCGCGACCCATCCATGTGCTGCACGATGGAACCGGTTGGCTCGAAGGCCAATCTCTACCGGCGGGCTTCCATAACTGAGCGCGGGCGTATCATTCGCGTCAATGTGGTGTGCCTTTTTGAACGCTCCGCGGACTGCGCGGTTAGCATCCCGGCAACGCATTCGTAAAATTACAGATAGTCGCAGGCTGATCTTTTGGCTTGCGCGACTAAGTCCAAATCCCTATCGGCATTTTGCTCTAGTTGGCCTAGCCGCGACGTCCAAACGGAAACGCCAGTGTGTTATTTCCTAAGCGTGTTTGAAAACTCTTGCCGCCAAAAATAACCGGAGCTTAGAATCAGCGAACGTCCAAATGATGCATTTGGGAACGTCGATTTGTTGATCAGTTAAGTGTCCGCACCGCGTAATCCATGCTATCGGTTATTGGTAGTTACGTGTGGATGTTTTCGGTTCGCCAATAAGCGCAGTAACTCGTCACAATCAGTCATAAATAGGGTGCGGATTACGCAACGATGACAACTGATTAACTTATCGGTGTCCCTCAATCTCGCCGCGATCCCCCCGCAATCCGTCTGGAGCGCGGCACCGAAAGATCATCACCGCGCCGACCATGCAGAGTATCGTCATGGCAACGAGAGTTGAATTGTAGGAGCCAGTGCTGTCGGCGACAGCGCCTGCCCAGCTTGGTCCGATGAAACCAACAACCCCTGTAATTGCAATTCGTAAACCGCTAGTGGTGGCGAACGCCTCGCGGCCAAAAAAGCTTGCTAAAACGACGGGTGCGGAGGTAAATGCTGCGCCGTAGCCGATGCCGAGCAGTACCACACAGGCATAGGCGAGCGTCGGTGTATCGGCTAATCGCAGACCGCCAACGCCGAGCGCGCTCACGACAAGTGCAAGCGCCATTACCCGCTGTGGCGCAATAAAATCACTGAGTGCGCCGGAGAGGCGGCCGACGCCGCTCATGCCGACCCTGACTCCGAGGACCGCGGCGGCTAAGGTTGGCGCGAAACCCAGATCTTCCAGATGGAGTCGACCGTGAACCGTGAGCACGCGCCAGGGGATAGTGTTGGCGATGTCTGCAAACGCCACGATAACGAATTGCGGCGCGGTAACCGCCTGCACCAAAGTGAAGCTCTTCTTATTTGTGTCGGCGTTCTCCCGACCGCTGGCCTCTGCGCCCAACGCTCTGCTCGATGCTTGTTCCGGTGGCAGTAGTCGCCCATCCGGGTGTTGGCCAATGTCCTCGGGGCGGTTACGGATGAATACGATGGCGATGATGGCGACCAGCAACGAAGTGGCAGAGATATAAACCCATGCTGTGCGCCAGTCCGCGTGTTCTAGAATCATGGCATCGATCGGGGTCACCAAGGCACCGACTACAGCCGCACCCAACAAGATGACAGCCGTCGCGCGTGCTCTGTATTTGTCGAACCAATAAATCGCCAAGGTTTGCGCCGGCAACTGCGTTGATAGGCCGATACCTATTCCGCCGAGAAGTGAGAAACACAGATAGATCTGCGTGAGAGATTCGGCTCGTCCGACTAAGAACCAACTCAGTGCACAAATTAGCGCGCCGACGGTGACGGTCATGCGCAAGCCGAAATAGTGAATCACCGCCGCGGACAAAAAACTGGTCAAGGCGAAGGTCACGGTTAACGCGCCGAAGACCGTACCCACTTGTTGCCGAGAGATGCCGAGCTCGGCTATCACCTCAGGCGCGAAGAAACCCCAACTGTAATAGGCCGGCGCGATACCCAGCCCATAGATCAAAAACCCAATGCCGACGAGCGGCCAGCCGTAGAAGCGTTTAGAACTCATAAGCTGCGGTTTAAGTGATTGCTCTGGCTGACCTTCGGTGTGCCAAGGCATCATAGCAATTTTGATTTCATCGCGGTCTATTCGTTTTCAGATAGGCCGTTGTTCGAGATCACGAATCACATTTGCCTGAGTCTGCCAGAACTAACCGACGTGGCGCGCCCAGTAACAGTCGTTGTCTCGACTCACGTGCTAGAACCACGTGCATCACCGCTGTTAAGCCTTTTTTAATCGAAGAACCACAGGGATTGCGAGGCTAGGTGCGGCTCAAGGAAGGGACACAAACCAGGGTGTTAATTCCAGTTACGCTTGAAATGACCTATCGATAAAGCGGATTGTCCAAGTTCTTAAGTAAACATTCAGGACGCTGATAAGTTAATAAGTTAACGAGGGTACAAGGTGTCGAATAGAATACGGAAGCTGGTGCGATGAATAGACCACACCTGCCAACCGATGTGCTGCACGATGGAACGGGTTGGCCCGGAGGTGAACCTCTGTTGCTGGGCTTCCACGCCTGATTGAGCGGGACGAGTTGTTCAGTTTAATGTGCCACGTGGTTGGACCACTGCGCGGACTAGATAGTCAGCAATCCTGCAAAACTAACGACAGTCTCAGACTTGTCTCGGCGCTTGGCTAACTAAGTCCAAATTTCTAGCGCTAATTCGCTCTAATTAGCCCAATCGCAATGTCTAAATCGAAGCGTCAGGATCTTAAACCCTAGGCGCGGTTGAAAACGTCAGTCCCGAGAAATAAGCCGAGCTGAGATCGAGCGAATGTGTAAAGTGTTCGGGTTGATACCGAGGGTTTATTCCGTCTTCGGTTCTAGCGTTTTTTGGTAGGCAGTACGGCGTTTTCGCCGTTCGTCAGAGCGACTCTTGCGATTGTCGGCCCGCCGTTTTCGGTCGGCCTCCCGTTTATCTGCCCGTGCGAGTCGCTGTCCTTTTCGGTAAAGCGCGTCGTTTTCTTTTTTGACGAATTTAACAGACCCATCCGTCTTCCGTTCACATGCGTCCAAGGCGTCGGAATGTAGGTGAAACGTTTTTTTACATTCCTGCTTAATGCTACGAGCAAAAACTCGGTCACACGTTGTCTTCAGCTGTGATCCCGTGCCGTAACATGTGAGCAATTCGTCACATGCTGGGGAAAAGTTGGCTACCCCAAGGAATTCTTGATTTTGAACTTCCCAACGATCTTCCAAGCCGAATCTTTCCGGCGAACCTTCCGTATCGCAGCCGGCTTGGATCGGGCTCGCAGCAACGAGATAAATGGCAGCCATTACCGCCAGTCGTGAAATTGTTTTCATTTTGATAAAACGTTACGTGTTTAATGGTTATGTACTAGACCTCAAATTTACGATCTGGTTCGCTAGCGAATTCCGACGGCCAAGCTATTTATTCAATTCCTTGGGCTAGCCTAGCAAACTTATCGTCAAGCTTAGTGTGCCATTCACGGACTCTGACGTATGTTGGCGTGGCACAATATTGGCAGAACCGTGTAAGGCAATTCCAGACGGCTTCATGAGCAGATTTTATACACCGCACCCATCCGATCCGAAATTACCACACCCAGATGGTGTTGATTTTAGACTTAGCATCGACTTAGTGTACGCCATTGACTGCGCACTGGCGGTGAAATGGTTCATCGACCATAACGATGGATAGTTGCGTGATCCGCCGGCTCTCTTTGAGCAGGTTCTGCGGATCCTTCAACGTGCGTATTGGCAGTGAACCGACGAAGTTTCTGATGAATTAATTTCGCCCCGATAAACCCTCGAAAGGAGCAATACGATGATTCTGGACGGTGTCAAAGTTCTCGACTTTACGCAATATCTTGCCGGTCCCGTTGCTACTCGCCTCATGGCCGAGATGGGCGCGGAAATTATCAAAGTAGAGCAAGCGCCAAACGGTGATCCGACGCGCACTTTACCGATCATGAAAAACGGACGCAGCGCGTATTTCGTGCAACAAAGTCTTGGCAAAAAAAGTATTTGCCTCGACATGTCTAAGCCGGAGTCCCAAGGCATTATCGAAGAGTTAGTTAAAGCGTGTGACATTGTGATCGAAAACTACAGCAAGCGCGCTGCAGATAAACGTGGGCTCGATTATGCGACCTTGTCGAAAATTAACCCGCGCATCATTGTCGCTTCTGTTTCAGCTTTCGGTCGCACAGGACCTTATGCGAACAAGACGGGCTACGATTGGATTGCGCAAGGCTTTGCCGGGGTGATGCACATGACCGGACCCAAAGACGGTAAACCGCATCCGGTCGGTATCGGCATCGCAGATTCGAATGTCGGGGTCCATGCGTTTTCGGCGATTGGCTACGCGCTCTACTATCGCGAAAAAACGGGTAAAGGGCAGTACCTGGACATCTCAATGGTCGACGCTTTGTACCATATGAACGAAATCACCTTACAAGGCTATGCCGCATCTGATGGCGAATACGTGCCAATGCGCACGGGCGAGCATCACCCGCTAATTTGTCCCTGCGGTGTGTATAAATCAACCGACGGTCATATGGTGTTGCTCGTATTGCAGGGCCAGTGGCAAGGACTTTGCGATGCCATGGGGCGTCCGGAACTGGCGAGCGATCCGCGCTTCGATAGTCAAGAATCTCGCGCCAAGAATCAAACGTCGCTCATTCCAATGATCGAAACTTGGCTGCAAACGTTTCCGGACGATGTGCAAGCGTGGCAGTGCCTCGAAGATCACAGAGTCCCTAGTGGCCCAGTGCTCAGCCCTCAAGAGACGATTAATCATGAGTATTATCGCGGGCGTGGCGCGATCCGGACCGTGCACGATCCGGTTGTTGGCAAATTAGACATCCCGGCGTTCCCGCTGCGATTTTCTGAACAAACAGAATTTGCTCCAGGTGCCGCGCCAAATCTTGGCGAGCACAATGCGGAAATACTCGGCGAAGTACTCGGCTACAACACCGATCAAATTAACGGTTTAAGGGAATCAGGCGTACTGATTAACAAGGTCGACTAAAAGATACGGCGTAGAAACCAGGCAATGGGCACACGGCTTTGCCCGAAAATTGTCGAAGCATTTGCGCTTTGGAATTATCGATCCGGTCGCCTACCTCGGCGACTTCGCGCTAAAGAGAGTATTTGCGAAAATATTCTTGGGTCGCTCCGAGTACTTTAGGCGATAAATAAATGCAGGCGATTAAATTCGGGATCACCATTAACGCAAACGCGGAGTCGATAATGTTAATCGTGGTTGTTGGGTGCCAAATCGCCCCGCACGGCAATAGGAGTAGATAGACGTAAATGAAATGGCCGCCGCGCTTTTTGCCGAATAGATAGCGTGCACATTTCTGCGAGTAGTAGGCGTAGCTCACCATTGTTGAGAGTGCGAATAAGGTAAACACCAAGGCCAAGACACTCGCGCCAATCCCCGGCATGCTGGATTCGAAAGCCATCGCCGTCATGACAACACCTGCCTCGTGCGGTGCAACGCCACTCGTTAGAATCACCAGTGCCGTTAATGTGCAGATTAGATGTGTATCAATGAACGGCCCGATCATTGCGACCAATCCTTCGCGCACAGGTTCCGACGTGCGTGCTGCGCCATGTGCAAGTGCGGCCGTGCCGACACCCGCTTCATTGGAAAAAACCGCGCGTTTTACCCCAACAATCAAGATTTCTTTAAATGCGATCCCAGCCCCACCACCGATCATGGCGGTTGGATCAAAGGCGCCGAAAATGATTGCTTTGAGTACCATCGGCACTTGATCGAAATGGTCAATGACGACCACGAAACTACCGATCACATAGATCGCGCACATCAACGGAACGACGGAGCGCGATACCTTGCCGATTCGTCCGACTCCGCCGACGACAATCATTGCAACGATAGCCATCGCGACGAGCCCGGTGATCTCATTTGCAATCGACCACTGATTGGACATGAGATTCGCGAGCTGATTGGCTTGAAACAGCCCTAGACACCCGATCGTGCCACTGAGTGCGAACATAATGGCGAGCGGTTTAAAACGTTTGCCCATGCCGATCTCGATGTAGTACATCGGACCGCCTTGCCACACGCCGTCTTCGTCTCGTTGGCGAAATAGGCACGACAAAGTGCAGCTGAAATATTTTGTTGCCATGCCAAGTGCACCGGCAACCCACATCCAAAATACGGCGCCCGATCCGCCCATGGTGATCGCTATCGCAACGCCGGCAATGTTGCCCATACCGATGGTTGCCGACAGTGCCGTACTTAGTGCTTGGAAATGCGAAATTTCCCCGGGATCCGAGCTTTTGTCGTAACGGCCAGACAGTATTGCGAAAGAGTGCCGTGCACGGCGCAATGGTAGCGCGCGTGAGATAACCATGAAGAAGGCACCAGCGCCGAACAACATAAAAACTAATGGTAAGCCCCACAGCATCGCGACTGTAGTGGCCCAAAAACTGTCAAACGTCATGGCTTCATTAACTCTGTGATCTGGCGATTAGGGGTTCTATGGCTAATAGCATCGTTAGCCGCTACTCTTTGGTTAGCGCAACCCAAGCGAGCCGGGGTTCATTTTTCGATCAGGGTCGACTAAGTCTTTCACGCCATTGAGTAGCGCTTTAAGTGGTTCATTGCCGATCACTTCCTGATACGGATAGTACTTTCCAATCTGTAGATGGCAGCAACCGTGCTGGTCGTACAAATCACGCAGCTTGTCGCGCAATTCTAATGCTACTTTGCGCTTATCCGGTTGCGCTTCGAAGATTTTCCATTTGTCCTGGAATTCCTCTTCGATCAAACTCAAGCGAAAATCGCCCAATTCGTCCCGCCAGTACAAGCTCGGCTCAATGACGAATTCTGTTCCCGAAAAGCACGTCAAATAAGAGCTTTTGATGCCGTGTTCGGCCATCAGTTTGCGATGTTCGGCGAAAAAGGTTTCTGTTGCGTTGCCCACTGCGACGGCTTTAGATAACGGCATGAAGCCATGCACGGGGATCCAAACTTCACCGTCTTTGCCGAGTAATACCGTGCGCACGCCGCCGAATGGATGGGCACGAAATACCGTCGGCAAGGTATTATCGATTTCATATCCGCCGTTGTCATCGCACACGTTGCGGGCTGTCTCTAAGGCGCGGTGCGCGACATCTTTGTCGTAACTGTCGAACGTCATATGGAGCGAGTAATCTACGTTGCGTAAGAAAGTCTTGCCGCCGCTTGCGACTTTAAATGACGTCCACAAGCCTTTGATGCCACCTTCGCTAGCGGCCACGTCACGCAGCACCGCCATGCCCTCGCCGAAGGTGAATCCCTGGCTTTCGAAGCTTTTGTTGTAGTACGGGTCGAAGCCATAACATTCTGCACAAATTCGTTTGCGTGCGAGCACCGTTTGGGTTCGGATCATGTCTTCCAGTGAATCGAATCCGAACGACAGGAACAAGGTCACCTCGGGCGCCTCGATAAGACGCAGTGTCGCTTCGGTTTTAATGCCAAAAGCGCCTGTGTCGGCGGTAAATATGCCGGTCAGATCAGGTCCAAAATGACGATAGAACGCTTGGCCATTAACGTGCGCAGCGGATCCCGTTTGGAGTACGGAGCCGTCTGCGAGCACAACTTGCAGCCCGAGTGCGCTTTCCGCCGTCGTGTTATACAAACCCGAACCGAGAAACAAACTGTTTTGCGATAACGCGCCGCCGACGGTTGCATACATGCCCGATAAGGGGCCGAAGTAGGGCGTTCTGACGTTGTGTGGGAGTAGCGCTTCGTAGAGTTGCTTCCACGTACATCCCGTTTGCACGGTCACATACATATCCTCGGTATTGATTTCCAACACTTGGTCCATGCGCTGCATATCGACCAATAAGCTGCCCGGTTGCTCGGGTTGGTAGCCTTGCGTATAGGACATGCCGCCGCCGCGGGCGACGATCGGCATGTTCGCCTGAGACGCGATCGAAACGCACCTCGCCACTTCGTTAGAATCCGCTGGACTGACGACAACCGCAGCGATTTCTCCCGGTTTAAAACTCAGGTCGGTCGACAATAATTTTCGCGTGACTTCATCAACCGATACGTATGCGCTACCGATCGCATTAATCAACTGCTGGACAGCATCGATTCCGGTTGCGGATGGGTCATTCATGAAAGGTCTCCGACGGGCGTTTTGGCAGAAGGTATTGACGCAGCATACCCAATCTTATTCGGCTGGAGTACCGACCGTTTTTTGATGAGGGGAATGACTTATGCGACGTTCTTCGAGACGTTCGTGGTGCGATGGCCGCTCGACTGTGCGATCCTAAAATACAGGCGCAAGTATTCCGTTCACTCGGCGCGGAAAAATACGACCGGAGCTCAATCTCAGGGTGATCTCTCGATGACAACACAGGCGGCAAGATCAATCGGGATCGTCGGTGCCGGCATAATCGGTGTGCAACTCGCGCGCGATTTGCAGCGGCGTGGGTTACACGTGACGTTATTCGACGGTCGCGATCCGGGCATGGCGACCTCATTTGGCAATGCGGGTTACTTGGCGACCGACGAAATTTTTCCGCTAGCGCACGGCGCCGTGTTGCGTTCTCTACCGCGGATGTTGCTCAACCCCATCGGCCCATTGGTGATGCGCTGGAAGGAATTTCCGCGCTTGCTGCCTTGGTATGTGAAATACCTGCGTGCTTGTTCTGGTCCGCGCGCACGTCACAGCATTAATGCGCTTGCCAATTTGCAACGCACCGCCGCCGCCGACTGGAAGAACGTTGTCGCGCTCGAGCATTTACATGACTTGGTCCTCAGCAACGGCGCAATGACGGTTTTCGAGACTGACCAAGCGTTTCGCCGGACCCAATTGCAAAGGGCAGTTCAACTAGAGTACGGAATCAACTGGCAGAGTTTGTCAGGCGACGCGGCGCGCGATAAAGTGCCCGAACTCTCAGCGAAAATTCGTCACGCCGTAGTCTACCCAGCCGGCATGCACGTCACAAACCCTTACGCAGTGACGAAAAAAATCTTCGATCGTTTCTTGAACGACGGCGGCACGTTCATCCGCGCCAATGTCGAGCAAATTGAGCGCTCCGGGCGACGTCTTAGCGATCTTACCGCGGACGGTCAGCGGCATCCCTTCGACTCTATGATCGTCTGCACCGGACACTTATCGGGACGTCTGCTAAAGCCGCTAAATTACAAAGTCCCAATCGTCGCCGAGCGCGGCTATCACGTTGAAATGAGCCATGCGGAAACGCGGCTCAATTGCCCGGTTGGTTCTTCCGAGCGCGGATTCTACGTGACCCCCATGAGTACCGGTCTCCGCCTAGCAGGCACTACGGAATTTTCTTCCGCCGACCACGACGAGCCACCGACCTGGGGGCGCGCAGACATTCTAAAACGGCACGTTGCCGAATTAATGCCTGGCCTAGCGGAACAGGAGACCGGTCGCTGGATGGGACATCGACCGACGATGCCAGATTTCTTGCCGGTGCTTGGTAGCGTCGCGGATTGCGACAACCTGTTTCTCGCCTTCGGTCATCACCATCTCGGCTTAACGTTATCCGCCGTCACCGCGCGCTTACTCGGCGATTTAGTCGTCGGCACAAAGGAGGCTGCTGATTTAACGCCATTTAGTCTGGATCGATTTCAATAAACACGCCGTGCGGCGAATTTTGAAACGTAAAATTACGGGTCCATATTCGTTCGAACGCTGCGTGCCCCAGTCGACTAAATGGACAGCACCAAGCGGTGCAAACAAATCTGACAAAATAATATCCATCAGGTCAAAATACCGCACGCCTTACTCAATGAACGATTACTAAAGCGACGACATGACGATCTTATCCCACAAAACGGCATTGCCAATTGCTTGCTGGCTAAGCTTGCTGTCGTGCGTTGCCACCGCCAATGCCGCAGGCATGCGTAAACCTGCAGTCGTGTCACTGTCGGCGATCGACGCAGCGGTCTCTCTTACGATTGTAGTTGGTGAGGATGGTGCTATCGAAGGGACTATGCGCAATAACACAGAGCGCAAGATCGGCGACGTGGAAATTCTCGTCGAATACGCTTGGATCTGGGCTAACGATTTCGATCGTGATCGCGCCGCCGACCCCGGCTGGTCAATGACCTATACGTTACCTGTGGAAATGGTTCCAGGCAGCGCCGTTCCGGTGAAAATAGCGCCTCTGCATCCGATGGTGGAACG
>JBLFWZ010000099.1:0-14310 GCA_047611905.1 Gammaproteobacteria bacterium
TCGCCAACCCGGCGACAGCCAACAGGACGAGGACAGCTGGAGCGTACCTAGTGGAGGGCATTAATTTTTTCTCGTCCTGGTATCGCGTTGAGACAACGTTGCCGCCTTTTTACAACCGTTTGAATTGAGCGCAAGCACGAAAAAAAACAAATGAATAAACTTACATTGCAATTGCAGATCTTGAAAACCAACTTGGCGCGCGAAAGCTCAAAGCTTGTGCGCAAAACCTTTGCCCCGCGCGGCATGCGTGAATTGCCGCCCAAGTACCCGCAGGATTTTTCGCCGTTCACTCGTGGATTATGGGACAAAGTTCGTCCGTATACGATGACATCTCAGGCTCGCGTAGCCAATCTCGAACGGGCCGTGCGGTACGTTGTGGAGAACGATATCGAAGGCGATTTCGTAGAATGTGGCGTCGGGGCCGGTGGCAGTATGATGGCCGTAGCGCTCACTTTACAAGCCTACGACATTACCGATCGCCGCATCCTCCTCTATGACACTTTTGAAGGAATGGCTCGCCCTACGGAAGAAGATATCAGCATTCTTGGCAAACCGGCACTGCGAAAATACGAACGGAAAACTAAAGATGGCGAGTGTACGTGGCATAATTTTCCGCTCGATGAAGTTCAGACCAACATGCGCAGAACCGCCTACCCTAGCTTCGAGATGCATTACTTTCCGGGATTCGTGCAGGACACTTTGCCGTCGAATGACAGTACAAAAATTGCTTTGCTTCGATTAGATACCAATCTGTACGAATCGACCGTCGTCGAATGTGAACAACTCATTCCGAAATTAGCCGTAGGCGGGGTTCTAATTATCGACGACTACTTTCGATGGCTAGGCCAGCAAAAAGCGGTAGACGAATATCTGAAATCCAACAATCAATGCATGCTACTGACTCGGATTGACGATCACGCTGCCATCGGCGTTAAGCAATGATCGATATAATCAAACCGCCATCGCCCGAACGAGCAATCGATACGTTAACTCCGGCTGCTCAGCCATCACACCGTGTCCGCTATTTTTTACCCTGTGCATCGAGCCGTTGACCAGCTGTTTAGACATCTTTTCAGCCGCTCTTGGTGGGGTCATCTTATCCCGATCTCCGGATATAAAGACCACCGGACACGTCAATTTTTCCGCCACGTTGGTGCCATTTTGGTAAGAATTACACGCGTTCAGATCCGTATAAAGCACCCCTGGCTGGTTTCGTTCGAGTAGTCTTTTCGCCGAATTGATGACACTCACACCCGCACTGCGATTGCCGCCCACTTGAGCTCTAAAATCGTGACCGTAGATCACCATCATGTCGATCGCGGCCTGATCATCATTGCGCGCCGCCTCGAGTAACGGCGGCCCAACTGCCATCGGATATGAAAAACCGAGTAAGATTACTTTCGCCACACGATCGGGACATTGCCCAGCGCATTCGAACGCCACGAGCGAGCCCATACTATGTCCAATCAGGGTTACGCCAGTTAAGTTGAGCTCCTCCAAGTAATCCGCTAGCCAGCTGGCTAGCGATTCGATGCTCGGCAAGGGCTTGCCGTGAGATCGCCCGTGACCCGGCAAATCTAGCGACACAACGTTATAACCTTGGCGTGCGAAATAACGTTCGTAAACCAACCACACGCTGTGGTCCATTCCTGCACCGTGAATAAAAACAAGGTAGGGTTTTCCCGTCTGATGCGGCTGGTGGCCAGTGCTCGCGAAGGCCGCCTCGCCGTGGATGTTAAATTGCATTGTCGATAGTCCTAAAGGGGTGCGGTATTGCTATTTTTGAGAGCGATTCAGTGAGCGCGCAAGATCATCGATTAAGTCTCGTACATCTTCTAGTCCCACCGACAACCGAATTAAACCTGGAGAGATTCCGGCATCGCGCAACGCGCTTGGATCCATCCGATGGTGAGTAGTCGATGCGGGGTGAATCACTAAAGATTTAGCGTCACCGACATTCGCCAGATGAGAGAAGAGCTCTAATGCGTTGATGAATTTGCGGCCCGCGTCTACACCGCCTTTGATTTCAAAACTAAACACCGCGCCGCATCCGTCTGGCATTAATTTCTTCCCGAGTTCGTAATCAGGATGCGAGGCAAGCCCCGCATAGGTAACCGCTTCGACGGCATCATGTGCCGCCAAGAATTCAGCGATCTCCACGGCATTCCTGACGTGTCTTTCAATGCGAAGCGGTAAGGTTTCTAAACCTTGTAGAAAGTAGAATGCATTCGCTGGGCTTAGCGCAGCGCCAAAATCACGCAAGCCTTCCACGCGCGCCCGCGCATTGAAAGCCGCGACGCCGAAATCGTCCGTGAAACTGATACCGTGAAACCCGTCGTAGGGCTCAGTGAGCTGGGGAAACTTACCGCTTTTGGCCCAATCAAATCGACCGGAATCGACGACGATTCCACCGACGGCTACACCGTGCCCGCCGATAAATTTGGTCAGCGAATGCACGACGATATCGGCGCCCCACTCGAACGGCCTCATCAAGCACGGTGTGCTTAACGTGGCGTCGATGAGTAACGGAATATTTGCTTCATGCGCGATGCTCGCTAATGCAGGAATGTCGAGGATTTCTCCACGCGGGTTACCGATTGTTTCGCCGTAGATGACACGCGTTTCCGGTTTAATTGCATTCGCGAAACCCTCCATATCGTGGGGGTCTACGAATGTTGTGTGTATACCGAACCGGGGCAAGGTGTAGGCCAGAAGGTTATGTGTGCCACCGTACAGGGCACGCGACGCAACGATATGGGAGCCGGCTCCTGTCAACGTCGACAATGCGAGGTGGATTGCGGCCATGCCGCTGGCAGTCGCAACCGCCCCGACCCCGCCTTCCAGTGCGGCGACTCGCTCTTCGACGACCGCTACCGTCGGATTCGAGATCCGTGAATAAACGTGCCCAGTACGCTCGATATTGAATAACGAGGTGGCCTGTTCGGTATCTTCAAACACGTAGGAAGTCGTTTGGTAAATAGGCGCTGCGCGGCTCCCAGTGATCGGATCGGGTTGCTGCCCGGCGTGCAAACTCAGGGTGTCGAATCCAATATAACGCGGAGAACTCATGAACAGTCATGCCTTGTGTTTGTGTTTCGGTTAAACGGAACGAGCAGCATCAATAGCGACCCGTTAGTTGCATGCTACGCGCAAAAATAAACGCAAATCAACGCGCAGTCCAAATGACGTCGTCCGGCCGCGCACGACGACACTAGCCTTAGTTCGTTGTAAATACTTTTGCACGAACCGTTTTTCGATAATCGTTGGGATTTACCGCCATCGCCCTCGAGAACAAACGGGCGAAATGGCCTTGGTCGTGATATCCAACGCGAAAGGCCACCTCGCCGATAGTCAGATTCGTCGATTCGAGTAAATCTTTTGCTGCGCGCATGCGCTGCTCTTGAATGTAAATTAATGGCGATCGATCGGTCGCTGTTTTGAAGCGTCGACTTAAGGATCGTGGACTCAAGCCGAATTTCCTCGCAATTTCTGGCATGGCCATCGGTTGGCTCAAGTGGCGCTGCATCCACAATTGAATTTCGATAATTAACTCGTCCGTATGCTGGATATCATCCCCTTCAAGATAACGATATTTTTCGTAAGGTCGGCGAATTTCATGGGAAAAGTTACGCTCCACATGGCTCGCGATCGCGCGCCCGTAGAAATGCTCGATGAGATGCACTGTCACATCGGCAAGCGCGTTCACGCTCGCAGCGCAAAAAAGCGGCCCGGCCTGCGTAATAAAATAATCGCGCTTCAACATGACTTTTGGATAATCGCGAGCAAACCGTTCAAGGTAGTGCCAATGCGTAGTGGCAGACTTGCCATCTAAAAGGCCGGCTTCAGCGAGAAAGCAACATCCCGTGCCAACTGCCGCGAGCATGGCGCCACTCTCAAATTGAGTAACGAGCCAATCCAACATCGGCCGGTTTAGCTGGATCACCCGTCGAGGATTTCGCCATAGCGCTGGTAAGTACACGACGTCCATCGGCAAGCTCGCGTCAAAATTCGCTTCTGGTGTAATAGAAATCCCAGATTGCGTCGTCACCGGCTCGGTTTGCGTCGCAAATAAGGTCGTCGAGAGCGTCGCGTCCGCCTTGTTCCAGCCGAATGCCGTTGATTCTGCGGCACGCCACATTTCTAACGGCAGCATGGCGCTGGCTGCGAGCATATTCTGGGTTAAGACAAAACCAACACGCATGCCATCGCTCCGCTAGATGTGGGCATTAGAGAGCCATTTTATCTAATATGGCCACTAAATTGGCTTAATTGGCCAATCCTTATTCAGTGTACAGGATTAGACTGCTAGCTTCGCCGATTTGGCCGATCCGAGATCCATCTTAAATGACCAGACTTCCTCTCATCGTCGGCTTTGGCGGCGTCGGACCAGCAGGCCGTTCTTCGTTCCATCACGCCTATCGACGTACGATTATCGAAAGCACGACCGGTCGAAAACGTCAAAGGACCTTCCTGGCATTGGCCAGCATGATGAATCTGATTCGTTTTACGAATGGCCAATATTCGGATACTGACGGCCAACCTATCGATCCGGATGCCGTCGAGGCCAAATTCGGTGCACAAATACTGCAGAGCACGCTTATTCGCCGAATAGAAAGCAACTTATTTGATCCAGACCGGGTCCCAGGCAATAGCGTATTACCCCTATCTAGTGACAAAACTGGTGCCGGCAGGCTCGTGCTGCGCAAGCGCGACCTCCCAGACCCGCTGCCGAGTGGCTGCGAAGTGGTGGTTGTAGATGAAGACCTCGTCGAACTTCGGGTCGACTCGTCTGTTGAACTAGCGCTGGGCGGCTATCGTAAACTGGCCGTCCAATCGGCTGGCCAACTGCCTAGCGGCTTTGACCCAGCAGCACTGTATCGTTCGAGATTCCATCCGCGCGGATTGCAGCTAACAATCATAGCCGCGTCAGATGCCGTTCATTCCCTCGGCATCGATTGGCATACCGTTACCCAAAGAGTGCGCCCGGACGAAATTTGCGTGTACGCAGCGAGCGCGATGGGCCAACTAGATGCCTACGGTACTGGCGGTATGACCCAAGCACGGTTACGGGGAAATCGAGTTAGCGCTAAACAACTGCCGCTCGGTTTAAACCAAATGCCTGCCGATTTCGTCAATGCCTATGTACTTGGTAATGTCGGCGCGACCGGCGCGGCCGTAGGGGCGTGTGCGACCTTCCTTTATAACTTACGAACCGCTGTGGACGATATCCGCTCTGGTCGACGCCGGGTGGCTGTCGTCGGCAATGCCGAGGCGCCACTTCTGCCGGAAGTGATTGAAGGATACGCCGCGATGAGTGCGCTCGCAACGGACGATAATCTGTGTCACTTGGACGGTTCGTCAACGCCAGACTACCGTCGCGCTAGCCGTCCTTTCGGAGAAAACTGCGGGTTTGTTCTTTCAGAATCCGGCCAGTACGTGGTCTTGTTTGACGACGAACTGGCGCTAGAAATGGGTGCGCAAATTCACGGTGCGGTGGCCGACGTGTTCGTCAACGCCGATGGCTTTAAAAAATCAATTTCGGCGCCCGGCCCGGGCAATTATGTCACTCTAGCAAAAGCGGTTGCGGCAACGCGTGCGATATTGGGTAATGACGCGATTCGCAAACGAAGCTTCATTCAGGCACACGGTTCAAGTACGCCTCAGAACCGCACAACCGAATCGCGCGTTTTTGACCATGTGGCGCGCGCCTTCGGGATTACGGACTGGCCTGTGACGGCGATGAAAGGCTTTGTCGGTCATTCATTAGCGCCCGCGAGCGCCGATCAAATGATCAGTTCACTTGGCATCTTTCACGACGAAATCCTGCCCGGAATAAAATCACTTGATGCCGTGGCGGATGACGTTTATGACGAGCGTCTTACAATCCCGCTTGCCGATCTCGATTTAAGCGGGCGCGCCGACGTTGCGTTTTTAAATTCGAAGGGATTCGGTGGTAACAACGCCACCGCAGCGGTTTTTTCTCCAGGCGTTGCGCAGGCAATGCTGCTGAAACGCTATGGAGCGGGAAAAATCCGCGCCTATCAAACCAAACTTGAAGCCGTGACCGCGACCGCGAACGAATATGACCAACGATGCATGCAAGGTCCGATGCAGCCAATCTACCGTTTCGGCGAATCGATGATCGACGAAGAAAAAATTGAAATTGACGGGAACGAAGTTCGTTTGCCGGGTTTTGAAAAATCAGTCGACCTAGACCTAGTCAATCAATACGAAGATATGGTGTGATCTTGAACGATCCGCGCGCACGTACCGATGCAGACAACTGCTTCGTCTGCGGAACTCAAAACCCGATCGGCCTCGGCATCGTCTTTTCCATGGTCGACGACATCTGCCGTGGGGAGTTCTGCCCGTCAGAAAACCATGTTGGTTTTGATGGGATAACCCACGGCGGTATTATCTTTAGCGTGCTAGACGATCTGATGGCGAATTGGTTGTTTCTGCAAAAGGGTCGAGGCGTTACCGCGAAGTGCGAAATCCGTTATCGAGAACCACTAACCGTAGGCACAAAAATACTAGTCGAGTGTCATCTACGTCGGCGCAAGGGCCGCCTGCTGCAGCTAGCATCCAAGGCGCTCACGCAGGATGGTCGGTTGGTCGCCGAAGCGGACGCTAGTTTCATGATCGACGAAATTGGCGAAATTGCGCCGTAGTCTTTGTGACCGGAAAGTCCGCACAACCCACCGCACATGCCGAATTCCTAACTCGGGGCATAATGAAGCAATGTTTGAAATGCGATACGACATTCGAATGCGGCGTTGAACTCGAAGCTTGCTGGTGCGCTCGACTTCCTAAGTTGGATATCGCACAAATGGATGATAATGCTGATTGCTGGTGTATCAATTGCTTGAGGACCGCACTGGACAATTCCGTCAGCTGATTGAGCGTTAACGTCCAAGATCGGGAAAAATCACATTATCCAAAAGACTCCCAACCTAAGATCTGGAACATTACGCCAACTAGGAGGTCGGATATTATTGAGTAGCGTCTGGCGAACAACCGGCAGATGTCACAAGTAGAAATCGCGGGTCGGGACCACTAGTAACGCTATGAGTGATCGTCCAAATGAGGGCGCGCTTCATAACCCGATGTCCGTCAAGTTGTCGGGCATGAAGGAGCGAGACATACTGACGATATTAATCGCCCGGTCGACGAATTAATCATTGCTAGATTGCAATTTCGCGCCAACTGAAACGATGTTGTCCGAGCATGGCAGACGCCGGATCGAGCAACCAACTATTGGAGACCTATTTGTTGAATTCGTTTTGGACTAGAACGCTGCTGTTAGGACTAATAGTTAGTCTAATTGCCTGCAGTTCCGAACCTGAAAAGCCCACCACCACGCATGAGCCAGAGCCCCAATCACCACCACCCGAGCCGCCGCCACAGACCCAGTCGCGCGAAACCGCAGAGCAATCTTCAGGATCCATGGATTCTCGAACATCCTCAAGCCAACAATCCGGGCAAAGCTCCTCGACCGAGCCGAACGAACCCCCGTCAAGTGCCGCAACCGCCTATGTCGAAATTCGCGACATACCGGTGGACGAAAACGGCGATCCAATAATTGAGCCGGTACCCGAAACAACTGCAAGCCAGAACAATGAGTCAGCGCAATCGTCATCGAACCGCACTCCCAACCCGAATAGTGAACCGCAATCCGGCGATAGCGGCGGTTCGAGCGGGCCTAGTGATCGACTAGGCGGCGACGTCGAAGGGCCTATGGTAAATATCGGCTCTGAAACAAATGAGGAGCGTGCCGCGAAATTAGAACAAAATCTCGACTCGAAGCTTGCTGAATTTGACGAACTGATGCGCCGCACGCGCGAAGATGCGGAGCGCGAGCGCGCTGCGCTGCGAGGTGGATCAGCGGGCGGCCGTAATGTTGAAAACCCTGAGCGTGGCGCAACCAAAAGTGGGCGCGGGGCCGGCGGCCAATCCGATAGCTCATCGGGTATCGGACACAATCCTGATCTAGTCGGTATTAATCGAGACGGCAAAGCCCCACAACCCACCGGCCCGATACCAAACGACATACCGCACGCTCGAGACGATGACATCGTCGCACGGCAATTGCGCGAGGCAGCCACACGTGAGAGTGACCCAGCACTACGCGAGCGGCTGTGGGAAGAGTATCGGAAATATTCGAAAGGAGTTAATCGTTGAAATCTCACCCTGCTATAACTTGCTCGATTGTAACCGTCATTATTTTCGGCTTGATCACTGGCTGCAATTCGCAAACGACCCGTCCAACAGCGGTGCGCTCGCCGGAAGTCGTCACGCAACCAATTCCTGAACATCTACTCCTCGACGCTGGCATCGACCTGTTCGATCCCGGCATCGAATATCTAGACGAAGGAAAATCGACAACCACGCCGAGTGTGCGTAAAGCCGAGTCCGTGCACGCGGCACACAATGTTGCTAAGGCCCTGCAAAATACCGGTAACTGGGGCACGGTTCGAATTGTGCCCGGCGCTCAGAGTGAGACAGACGTTTACGTCACCGGAGTGATCGTTAAATCTGATGGCGAATCGCTCAATCTAAAGGTGACCGTGACGGATTCGGCCGGCAGCACTTGGTTTTCACGAACCTACAGCAATAAATTGAGCCAGTACGCGTACGACCGGTCGTTGCGCGAACCCGGGCAAGAACCGTTCCAGGCTTTGTATGACGAAATCGCACGGGATATGGAGCAATATGCGCGACGGATCGAACCTGCCAATCGCGAAAAATTACGACTTATTTCAAAAATGAGGTTCGCCCAACGATTTGCGCCCGCTCAGTACAACGATTTTATGGACGTCGGGGCAAACGGAAAATACACGCTCAAACGCACACCCGCTGAAGGCGATCCGATAATTGCTCACTTGGAGTCGATAAGAGTGCGTGACCAAATGTTCGTCGATCGTCTTCAAGACTATTACGGCGCCTTTACGGCGCGCTTACAGACACCATACGATCAATGGCGTGAAGCGAGTTACCATGAAACGAAAGCCCTCAGAAAACTTAAAAGCGACGCCACTGCTAGAAAAATCGGCGGCGCGCTAGCCGTCGTCGCAGGTATTCTTGCACAAGCGAGCGGCAGCAGCGCAGCGCGAACTGCTGGCGTTTTAGGTATTGGGGGCGGCGCCTATTTATTTAAGAGCGGGCTCGACCGAGGTTCGGAAGCCCAAATTCATGAAGAGGCCATGAAAGAAATGGCCGATTCTCTGGGCGCTGAAGTTAAGCCACTGTCGATCGAGTTAGCGGATAAAACCGTCACCTTAAGCGGTACGGTGGACGAGCAGTACACTCAGTGGCGGCTAATACTGAACGATATTTATCTTGCCGAAGTCGGGCAACTGCCTGCGCAGGAATACTCAGACACAAAGCAATAGCATCCGCGAACTAGCTCATTAGCGGGTACCAATAAGTGATAATGAGAACTAGACGAATAGAAACGAATTTCCATGACCGACGACAAGTACATCGAGATAAGCAATGGCGCGGGCGCGGCAGTTCCGCTTTGTGTGGACGATGAGGCGCGCTCGCGCAAAGGCGCTTCGGTCAAATCGGCGCCGACGATTAAGCGAGTCGTCGTTGGCATCTCAGTTTTGCTGTTTTTCGTCGTGTTGGGTGTCATTTTCGTACTGCCGAAATTCTTGGGAGTGCACCCTCCTGCGCGAGGGCTTGCGGGCACGAAAGCACCTACAGAGATGCCGAATCGAGCGGAACCAGTCGGCGCCGATCGAGATTCGAATTCAGCTCGCTCAGATCGATTGCGTGCCTCGAGCCAGGCACTGCTTGAAAAAGCATTAAAGCTCGCGGGGTTACTTGAATCGCACAACGTTGTCGAGTGGGCCGCAAGTGAATTCTCATCGGCTAAAGCTAACATCGACCAAGGTGAAAAATCGTACCGCGAACAGCATTACGCTGCAGCAGAGAAAACCTACACAAACGCAATCGAAAAACTCGAGGCTATAGGTTCGCGTAAAGGCATGCTTGTAGAAGAGGCAATTAAGTCCGGTTTTAACCAAATCACCCAGGGCCATTCCGAGCAAGCGCGCAAGGCATTTACATTCGCTCTGTCGATCGAACCCGAACAGTCCGAAGCCCGCGAAGGTTTAGCACGAGCAGAAACGCTCGATCAGGTTCTTGCACTTGTGAACGAAGCGAAAGGATACGAAGACATTAAGGCGTTAGATGACGCACTACTACGCTACCGCGAGGCACTCGATCTCGACGCTCAAATGACAAAGGCGTCGAATTCGATCACCCGTATCAACACGATAAAACTTGATGACAATTACAGAAACGTGATGTCCCAAGGATTTGCCGCGTACGATGCGAAACGCGATCAAGAAGCGACGAAGTTTTTCGCTCACGCATCGGATCTCAAGCCCAATGCCGGTGAGGCACGCGAGGCTCTATCGCAAGTGAGAAATCGAATTCTAGCTAACACCATTTCTAGACACCTCCGTGATGCGAATAAACTCGAAGCCAACGAGCAATGGTCTGAGTCTGCGAAAAAGTATCGGGCAGCTGCCAGTTTGGATCCCGATTTGCTCGGCGCGAGATCAAGCGCAACTAACGCCGACAATCGCTCAGCACTCGACACCCATCTAAGAAACACGATCGATCGACCAGACCGGTTAGCCGATAATAGCGTTCGCAAAGAAGCCCTCACGCTACTGAGCAGCGCACAATCGGTCAGTAACCCCGGCCCTAAGCTTTCACGCCAAATCCAGCAGCTCGCACTTGCCATCGAAATTGCCCGCACTCCGATCCCAGTAACGCTGATTTCTGACGAACTAACTGAAGTGACTTTGTATAAAGTCGGCACGCTAGGACACTTCGCTCAACAATCAGTTTCGGTCATTCCGGGACGCTACGTGGTTGTTGGCAAACGAATCGGCTTTCGTGATGTGCGCGTTGAGTTCGAAGTATCGCCCGAGCAAAAAGCTAGAACGATTTTAGTTCGCTGCGAACAAAAGCTCGCGTTTGGGAGTTCCGGCAGTTGAACCGACGCGAACATGAGACCGGTAGCGAAAAAGAATTGTCGCAGATAATTACGCCGACCGCTTTTCGGCCTCCCGGCACGAGCGTCGATCTACCTCGAATGAAACTACCGTGGGCGCAGGGTTTAATCGCAGCCATCTTGATAACCGGCTTGTGGGCCGCATGGTATGTGATTACGGCAAGATCGGTAAAAGTCGTTGTAAACCCATCGCAAGCGTTAGTCACATTTGATGAATTAATCGCGCCGAGCATCGACGACCATTGGGTGCTGCGCCCCGGGAAACGGCAAATTGTTGTCGAAGCTCCAGGTTATAAAACCTATCGGGGGGCGCTCTTGATAACTGACGAGTTAATTCAGACCCACGCCGTTAGTCTGAACCCGTTGCCCGGCCATTTGCGCGTTGAAATCACGCCGGTTGATAGCGCGACTATTACGATAGATGAGCTGATCACGGCAACCGTGCCGTCTACCGTCAGTAATATCGATGCCGGCCCGCGCCAAATCGAAATCTCTGCCGATCGCTACTTAACCTTTTCCACAGTATTGGAAATTGAGGGCCGCGGGATTGAGCAACATTTAAAAGTAAATCTCCGTCCAGCCTGGGCGACCGTGTCAATTGAGACGAGCCCAATCGGAGCGACGGTCGCCGTCGACGATAAGCCGTTAGAGGGTGCCACGCCGCTCGCATCGGAACTGTTACAAGGACAACGAATGCTGGAGGTCAGCTTAGACGGCTACAAGCCGTGGCGCAGAAGTATCCAGGTCACTGCTGGGGTCCCCATCGACCTTCCCCCTATCCTGCTCGATAAAGCCGACGGATACATCGACCTCGTCTCCACACCTGCCGGCGCCTCGGTTACGCTCGACTCCAAATTCCAGGGCCAAAGTCCAATAAAATTCCCTGTCTCGGCCGATGCTAAGCACAAAATCAGTGTGCGCAAGGAAGGATATGGGTCTCAATCAAAATCGATAACTGTTGCTGCGGGAGAAATCGAAAGCGTTAGCCTGCGCTTGGAGGCCGAACTTGCCGCTGTGCAAATACTCGCCACCCCGGCGGACGCGGAACTCCTAGTCGATGGTCAATCTCGTGGGCCCGCAAGTCAAACATTGAAACTCGCCACGCACGCTCATCAAATCGAAGTAAGAAAACCCGGATTCGTTTCATATGAATCAACCGTTACTCCAAGGGTGGGCATAAAGAAGCAGATTAAAGTGCGACTCAAACGACTCTCGAAAGCAAGCTCGGCAGTGGCCCAACGCTCACCGGCCGGTCGTGTTGACACAAATATCATCACGAGTTTCGTCGGGCAGAAATTGCGGTTATTTCGTGGTGGAGACATTACAATGGGCAGCTCGCGTCGCGACCCCAATCGCCGCGCGAACGAGATACTGCGAAAAGCAACGCTCGTGCGGCCGTTTTATTTTGGCGTGCATGAAGTTGCTAACGGTGAATTCCGACGTTTCCTAGCTAACCACCATGTTGCCCCTATCAGTGGAATTAATGTTGATGGCGACACCAACCCTGTGATTAATGTGAGTTGGGAAAGCGCCGCGCTATTCTGCAATTGGCTTAGCCGTAAAGACTCCTTGGATGTTTTCTATCAAATAAAAAACGGCAAAGTCTTGGGCATCAATCCGGCGGCTCTTGGTTATCGATTGCCGACTGAAGCAGAATGGGCTTGGGTAGCACGTAGTGCGCCGAAATCAACAGACTTTTTCAAGTATCCATGGGCCGGGAAATTTCCACCGCGCGGCCGATCTGGAAACTATGCCGATCAAAGTGCGGACAGCATTCTTGGTCAAGTACTTGCAGATTACAACGACGGATTCCCGGCTACAGCACCTGTCGGCAGCTACCCTGCTAGTTTGCGGGGCATTCGCGACATGGGCGGAAACGTATCCGAATGGATGAACGATTATTACGCAGCGGCCACCGATCCCAGCATCGGCAGACAACCTAACCCACTGGGCCCACGAACCGGAACGGCAAGAGTGATCCGCGGTTCGAACTGGTCACATGCGAGCCCAACAGAGTTGCGATTCGCATATCGAGACTTCGGTAACGATGGTCGCGACGATGTTGGCTTTAGAATCGCCCGTTATGCGCGCTAGCAGCATCTTCTTTCTTGGCGTTGTTGTAACGTGTAGTTTCTGCGTACAGGCTCAAACCCCAACGCAATCCCCGCCACCGAGAGAGGGGACGACGGAAAAAGAAAAACCTGAGCTAACGCGTCGCTCATTACCGACCGATACATTTAAACCGAGTGAAGAAATTTCTGAAGACTTTCCCGTACCGTTTCCTGTCGATATCTAAATAATTTATTATGAGACGCAACCCTTTTTCGGAATTTTACTTCCAGTTGATCGCACTAATGATTGCCATCATCGTTGTGCACGTTCTCTATATTACGATCGTCCGGCCACAAGCCGCGATCGTACTTGAGCAGCAAAGAGTACTGCAGGAAGCTGGCGAATCCGCAGAGGTGAATCGGTCCGCCTATGTGATCATAAAAGACTATGAACAGGAAGCGTGCTTTATTCTCGCTTTGTGGGCGACGGCCATCATTGGATTCAAGATTCGCGAGACGATGAACGAACGTCAATTTCTAGATCAAGGTCTACTAGAGGTTGAAGATGGAACGCGTATATTGCCAGAGGATTCGCGGCAATATTCACGGTCAATTCAGGCCTTGCCCGCTGCCACTCGAGAATTTCTCTTGCCGCGTGTGCTTCTTGCGGCCCTCCAGAGATTTGGGTCAACTCGCAATATTCAAGACGTTGCAAGCGCGGTTAAAGATGTTTGCGAAACCCAAGCCGATCGACTCGATTCGGAACTGTCGATGATCAAATATATTGTTTGGGCGATCCCGTCTATCGGCTTTATCGGCACCGTGCGAGGAATCGGTCAAGCCTTGGGTCAAGCCCATCGAGCCGTAGAAGGTGACATAGTTGGTGTTACGGTTAGTCTGGGTGTCGCATTTAATTCAACATTTATCGCGTTGGTGATCAGCTTATTCATTATGTTCATCATGCATCAGCTACAATTAATGCAGGAGAGATTGGTGCTAGACACACATTCATATTGCGATATGAATTTAATGCGCCACTTGGCGTTGAGATGAGCACGTGAATGCAGCTGTCCTAGAACTCAATGATCATGAAGTTCGGTTGGTAAAAGACGGACAAATCGTAGTCCGAAGTCCGGCAACGGCGATCGTAAAAGGGTCCAACGTGGAGGTCGGCGAGTCCGCCAATCAGCAAGCGCGTCTTCACCCTAGAGAAAGTTACAACCGGTT
>JBLFWZ010000100.1:0-14197 GCA_047611905.1 Gammaproteobacteria bacterium
ACAAGCTTGCGTCGTCGAGCACCCGATAAGTCGCTCCGATTTTGGAACTGTAATTGTGAAAACTATCTTTGCGATCGGCCGGCCGTTGGTACAAACACTCGACCTCATTGATGCCGCTCGGGGCTGCCGGAGGATTATTGACGCACGCAGTTCCATCTGCCTGGGTGGTGCCGTCCGCGATTGAATTGTTGTAGTCGTAATGGGTGTACTCGTAGCGTAAGCCAATCGTTGCGCGCAGGCGGTCGATTATTTGCCATTCGGTGTGGAAATAAGGTGCCACGACGGTCGCATCCACCTCGTAGTCGAAATGACGTCCTTGCGGGCGCGCGCTACCAAATCCGAACAGGTCGGGTGCCTGTTGGGTCTGTTTCAAACTACCGTCCGTGTACTCGGCGTCGACCCCGACGATTACCGTATGACCCGCTTCGAATTCCCAGGTATAGCCGTTCAAAATACCGAAGCTTGTGTGTTCGTTCTCTTCAATGGCCCGCGATGGCAAAAAATGTTGCCGGAATTCCATGTCGTTATCGCGAAAGTACGCGGTCACGTTAAACGATTGATTGGCATTGACTTCGTGGTCCCATCGGGTCGAAAGCCTGGTGGAAGACCAATCGCGGTAGGCGTCCTTATCGCAGTTCCGGCGCATTGCCGCCATGTCTTTGTAAACTACAGAGTCCGCTCGATTCGACGTATAACATCCGCCGCCATTGCTACGGCTATTGATGAATCCGGCCGTTTCTTGGTTTAAGTTAAATACCGACAAAACGGTCTTTATCGTGTCGACGCTACCCTCATAATCGTGCCTCGCGTGCAGCTTCTGTACGCCGTAGCCGGAATTGTCACGATACCCACCATCGGTCGCACCGTATGCGTTAACTCTATAGCTATGATTGCCAATCGTATCGCTAAGCGTCGCCTTGATTTTATACAAATCGTGAGGCCCGGCTGAGAAATCTACTTCGCGTTGCAGGTCCGAAGACGGCGCACGACTTAATACGTTGAGCACGCCATGAACGGCGTTCGATCCGTAGAACGCGCCCGCGGGCCCGCGGATAACTTCGATTCCGCCGGCTTGTTCGAAATTGGCCTCTGCAAGACCGTTGTTGTTAGCGAATCCCGCGGCACGCAGAGCAACGCCGTCCTCCAGGAATAAAAATGCGCCCGCCGCTCCGGGCCCGGTCAACACCGGCGACCGTATTGATGGGAGCGATTCGAATCCGTTGTTACGTTGGATGTTGACACCTGAAAGGCGGTTGAATATTTCGCTCGGATGATCGGCGCGCAGTTGATCGACTTGTTCAGTCGATAAGCTATCGACATTACCCGCCAAATCGAGAACGGGTGCGGCAGAGCGGGTCGCGGTAACCGAGAGCACTTCCATTTGGCTGGCGATTCCGGTTGCCGCCGGTTGTAGCTCAACGGCGGCGTTATCCGGTTCGGCCGCAACCGCGGTTAGGGTTGTGAGTAGGGCCCATACAGGCAGCAGTAATATCAACGATCCGCGGGAGCGGTCAATCATGCGAGTCTCCAATGGAAAACCAAGATCTAGTGAATTATGTGAGGGTACGTAACGGTGAACAGCAAGATACGCGCCATATCGGTGCGACATTGTAAGTTATTAATTGGAGGACGAAAAACTGAATTTTAAAACGGATGTTTGGCATGGTAATGACCATCAATGGTTCTTTGTAGCCAGGCATGGTTAGAAAGAACCAACCTGGTGGCTGGTGGGTGTTTGATCGCTACGTGGTTTGTTTCCGAGTATCGCAACTAGGGCGCAACTGGAGTGCGGCATCCTCGACAATTAGTCTCGAAGGCGACTTTTCGGCAGTGAGTCGCGAGATGTTTCAATATCATCCGCTGCAGCGCTTTGCGGCTAAAGCTGCGAGGCGTTCACATAAACATCGCTTTCAAGAGAAAGAAAAACGCGATTGAAAAAATAGCTCCGGCTGGGATCGTCACAACCCACGACAAGAAAATCCGCCCCACGACGGACAGGTCAATTGCCGAAAACCCGCGTGCGAATCCGACACCAAGTACGGCCCCGACGAGCGCGTGGGTGGTGGAAACAGGCATCCCTGTGCCGGACGCAAAGACGATGGTAAATGAGGCCGCAACTCCGGCGGAAAATCCGCGGCTTGGAGTCAACGGAGTAATACGGCTACCCACCATCGCAATCACTCGCCTGCCATAAGTGCCGAGTCCGATGACGATGCCGACACCGCCTAAAGCTAATACCCAGATCGGGATCGGCGCCGCCTGGGTGACACTGCCGGTATTCGCGATGCTGATCACCGCGGCGACCGGCCCGATTGCATTAGCCACATCATTCGACCCATGGGCGAACGCCATGCTGCAGGCGGTCACGACCATTAGCACCGCAAACACTCTTTCGACCGTGTGGAAGTGAAACTCCTTGTCCGCCTTCTCGTCGATTTTGATCCGCGCGACAAAAAATTTGCCAATGACGGCGATCACTATGCCGCACAGCGTGGCGATGCCGTAGCATTCCGCCTGAGACATTTGCTGACCGATGTTTACGTGTTTAAGGCCTTTCATCATCGTCACTAGGGCGATTAGGAAGACCGTAATAAAAATGTAAATCGGTGCGTAACGACGAGCGCGTTCTAGCGGATCCTCACGCGTGAGTATCAACCACGTGATCGAACTAAAAATCAGATAGGCGACGATTGCTGAAAATATAGGAGAAACGACCCAGCTCGCTGCGATCACACCAATCTTTGGCCAGTGGACGGAGTCGAAACCGACCGCTGCGATAGAGAATCCGACGATTGCACCAACGATTGAGTGTGTAGTGGATACTGGCCAACCTCGGCTCGAAGCGATTAATAGCCAGCTGCCGGTTGCGAGTAAGGAGGCCAGCATGCCGTAGATTAGAATTTCAGGTTGAGCAACGAAATAACTACTGTCGACAATGCCCTTGCGGATCGTCGCCGTGACTTCGCCGCCAGCAAGTACTGCGCCGGCGAATTCGAAGATCGCGGCAATAAATAACGCTTGCTTGAGCGTTATTGCGCGTGAGCCGATCGACGTCGACATCGCATTGGCGACGTCGTTCGCCCCAATCCCCCATGCCGCGAATAATCCGAACACGGTTGCGAGTGCCAAAAATAGCACCTCGTTTTCCATAACTAATCCTCAGTGAGATAAAAGTAATTCGAGACGGTGACCGATCCGCTCGGCAAGGTCACCGATCTCACCAACGAGCTCGATGATGCGATATAAAAACATCACGTTTACGGGGGGTAGATCTTGCTCAATTTGAAATAACTGATAGCGAATTCGAGTTTGCATTGTGTCTGTGTCGTTCTCGATATTGTCGAGTTCGGCAAGCAACTTCTGCACGATATCGACTTCAGTACCACGAAACCCCGTCTCGTAGAGCTCGTCGAGTTCATTAACGCTGGCCAGCGCTTTAGTCGCGGCGTCATTGTTACGTTCGACGTAGGCGATAAAATCGTCCTGAATCGCTTCTGGGATTTCAATTTGCCGTCCAACAACGAAACCCGAAATTTCCCGTGCTTTGTTTGCCATGAGATCTTGGACAAGCAGCAAGTCGAGCAAGTCGCTGCGCGGCACTGGCATGAACATTTTCTTCGGAAGATTGAGGCGTATTTCTCGTTTGAGCGCATCAGCTTTTTGTTCGGCCTCCACAATCCGCTCGCGCAAGTCCGAAACTTTTTCCCAGTTGCCCGCGTAGGTTTGCTTGAAGAAAGGAATTAATTCCTGAGTTGCCACACAGCACGCTTCCATATGTTTTTGTAATGGTGCGACAGGTGACGTGCCGAAAAGCTTGCTCAGGTAATTAGACATAGCTGTGGGCTCTTGAATTGAGGGGGGATTAACGTGCCGTGCGGCGAATAGCGCGTTAGCAAATGGATAGCTATTCTAACTGCAGTCAAATCTAACTGCGCCGTCCGGATCATCGACCGGAGATGCGCCAAAGCCGATCATGCCGCTACCCGTTAACACGCCTTCTTCGCGACGCAATCGTTTGACGTTACCCTCATCGTCGATGACAACGATTCCGTTGACGCTTTCATCGCGTAAGCTGAAACGGCCATTTCGATAAGTAATTTCGGCGTGTTGGCGTGACGTAAAGTTGCCGTTCACGATTAGATTGGCGTTGCGACCGCGGCCAATCGTGCAGCGCGTGTTGTCGGCATCAATTGTGACAACGGTTTCGTTATATTCAAGCTTGAGTCCGGCCTTTTTCGGCATCAGCTGCGCCATCGGAATGGCGCTTATTTGAGTTTCTTCGCCGGTTTGCTCCCAGGGGATTTTGCATACTTCGAGTTCGCCGTCCCATGCTTCTGATTCAATTCGATCAATTGTGTGCCAGGTCGGAAACATGGCTGGTGGAAGCTCATTGATGCTTTGACGCGAGGTCAATATTTCATCGGCCTTGGCTCGACCAATGACTTGTTGGGCTGCGACCGGCGCCTCCCCTATTAACTCCTCGCCGCGCCAATTGACGGTGCCGTAATGCCACCCGACCTTTATATGCAAGACGCCCATCTTGTACTGGCCTTCTTCGCTCGCGTTGCGCAGGCCAGCCTGCATTTCAGCTGCCGTGAGGGCTGCCTTGATCGGATCTTCGAAGGCGCACATGATCTCATCGCCGATGGTCTTGATGGTTTCACCATCCATGCCTGCGCAAATATCGGCTAACAGTTGGATGCACGCACCTAAATCAGCGCGCGCGACTACGTCGCCGTACTGCTCGTAGAGGCGAGTACTACCAGATATGTCCGCAAACAATACGGCGAGTTTTTCTAGGGATTTATCCACGCGATATTCAAAAATTCAAATTTCCGTGCTCGGCCAACAGAACAATCATCGTTGGAGCACCCGGTATTCTACACATCAACGGCCGACCACGCCCAATTTAGATCAATTTGATCGGTGAATTTACGTTCTCTGTTTGATTCCTTCCGAACAGGGCATTTATCGGCCACAATGCGCTGAACGACCACACCTTGCTGGCGCGACGTCACAAATCATTTGAGGAAAAATTAGGCTATGGCGCAATACGTTTTCACCATGAACAGAGTTGGCAAATTGGTGCCACCGAAACGACACATTTTGCGTGATATCTCATTAAGTTTTTTCCCGGGTGCGAAAATTGGAGTTCTCGGTCTTAACGGCTCCGGTAAATCGACGTTGCTACGAATTATGTCCGGGTCCGATACGGAAATCGAAGGGGAAGCGACGCCACAGAAAGGGCTGAAAATCGGCTATCTGTTGCAAGAACCGCAACTCGACAGCACTAAAAATGTACGCGGAAATGTCGAGGAAGGCTTGGGCGAGGCAAAAGCCCTGGTTGACCGATTCAATGAAATAAGTGAGCGGTTTGCAGAACCCATGGATGACGACGAAATGACGGCGTTGTTGGAGGAGCAAGGCACACTGCAAGATCAAATAGACGCCGTTGGTGGTTGGGAAATTGAGCGTAAGCTAGAAATTGCCGCCGACGCGCTACGTTTGCCTGGCTGGGAAGCCGATGTTGATAAATTATCCGGCGGTGAGCGTCGCCGGGTCGCATTATGCCGACTGCTACTCTCTGAACCTGAAATGCTCCTGCTCGACGAGCCGACCAATCACCTCGATGCCGAATCCGTTGCGTGGTTGGAACGGTATCTAGAGAATTATCCGGGAACCGTTGTGGCTGTCACCCATGATCGCTACTTTCTGGATAACGTTGCTGGCTGGATCCTCGAACTTGATCGGGGTCACGGCATCCCTTGGGAGGGCAATTACTCGTCATGGCTGGAACAGAAAGACGCGCGCCTTCAAGTGGAGGAAAGCCAGCAGAGTGCACATCGCAAAACAATCGAATCCGAGCTCGAATGGGTGCGTTCGAATCCCAAAGGGCGTCAGGCGAAAAGCCGCGCCCGCTTACAACGCTTCGAGGAGTTACAGTCGAAGGAGTTTCAAAAGCGTAATGAAACGAACGAAATTTACATTCCGCCTGGACCGCGGCTCGGCGACGTCGTGATCGAAGCAACTGGCCTGAACAAAGGCTTCGGTGAGCAATTACTGATTGAAGACTTATCGTTCAGCCTCCCTCCCGGTGGGATCGTGGGCATTGTTGGGGCGAACGGAGCAGGTAAGACCACGTTATTTCGCATGCTTGTTGGGGACGAATCGCCGGATTCCGGAACCATACGGGTAGGTGAATCGGTAGAAATTGCTTACGTCGATCAGAGTCGCGATTCCCTCGATGACTCGAAGTCCGTGTGGGAAGAAATAGCGGAAGGTCAAGATATTCTCAAAGTTGGCGACTACGAAACACCGTCGCGAGCCTATGTTGGCCACTTTAATTTTCGCGGTGGGGATCAACAAAAACGTATTGGCGAGTTATCCGGTGGTGAGAGAAACCGAGTACATCTAGCGAAGGTGTTGCGTACAGGCGGTAACGTGTTACTGCTCGACGAGCCAACGAATGACTTAGACGTAGAGACTTTACGCGCACTGGAAGAAGCGCTGCTTAACTTTCCGGGTTGTGCCGTCGTTATTTCACACGATCGGTGGTTTCTGGATCGCATAGCGACGCATATTCTGGCGTTCGAAGGGAACAGTCATGTCGAATGGTTTGCCGGCAATTACGAGGACTATGAAGCCGACCGCAAACGCCGCCACGGTGACGACGACACGCCGCATCGGATCAAATTTAAGCCCGTCGTTCGTGGTTGACGAATCGCAATCCGAAATGTGCCGAGGGTCGCGCAGATATAAATTAACGTTGATACCGCTTGGTGCCGCCTCGAAGTAGCGCAAAACTTGCGAGCTACATTTAACTAGGAATAAGTTGGCGGAAACATAAAACTGTTCATCGTGGTCGTCGTGCTTGCCGTAATCGGGTTGGGTACTACTTGGCATTTTACGCGCCCTGTACCGATCCCCGTGAGGATGCATTCCGTCGAGCGCGGGGACGTACGGGCAACCGTATCGAACACGCGCGTTGGCACCGTTGAAGCGTGCGAGCGTGCGCAAATGTCGGCCGCAGCGCCAGGCCAAGTTGCCGTGATAAACGTTCGTGAAGGCGCCACGGTCGTCGCCGGCGATATTTTGCTAGAGATCTGGAACGAGGATCGTAAAGCGGAATTACGTCTCGCCGAAGCTGAAGCGTCGGCAGCGCATTCACGCTCGAAGGAGGCTTGCGCCATTGCCGCCGGGGCCACCCGCGAGGCCAAACGAATTAAGCAATTGCACGAGCGTAAGTTGAGCTCAGAGGAAGCACTGGATCGGGCCGTAACCGACGTTGAATCGAGCAGCGCGAGTTGCGAAGCAGGTCGCGCAACGACCAATGTGAGTTCTGCAAATATCGGCGTTGCGCGTGAGGCCCTCGAACGAACACGGTTGCGCGCACCATTCGACGGCGTCATCGCTGAGATCGATGTCCGTCTAGGTGAATACCTCACGCCATCACCACCGGGCATTGCGACCTTGCCGGCTATCGATCTCATCAACCCGAAGTGTCTCTATGTGGTTGCGCCGATCGACGAGGTCGACGCTTCTGCAGTTAAACTCGGCATGTCGGCATGCGTTTCACTCGATGCCTTTAAGGGCCGGCGCTGCAGTGCAACCGTCAGTCGCATTGCGCCCTACGTGTTGGACATTGAGAAACAAGCCCGCACCGTAGAAGTTGAGGTTGGATTCAGTGATGCGACGGAGTTGCAAGGTTTGTTACCCGGGTACAGCGCCGACATCGAAATATTGATCGAATCGCGTGACGCAAGCTTGCGGATTCCGAGCGAAGCCGTGATCGAAGGCGATAAAGTGTTCGCGGTCGACACAACGACATCTAGGCTGAATCTGCGCGCCATTAAGCTCGGCATCGCAAACTGGGAATATACGGAAGTTTTGGGTGGGCTGGTCGAAGGTGATGTCGTTGTATTGTCGACCGGTCGACAAGGAGTTGAGCCCGGTGCGCTTGTGAGTCGACAAGCCGATGCCGACTAGTCAATTGTTCGCGATTTAAACATTGTCCGGGATATGTTCTTCGCGTGAGCGACAATTCACATCCAAACGACAAGCGGTCAATGATTGAGCTTCACAAGATTAGTAAGACCTTTGTGCTTGGCGACCAGCACGTCAAGGCGGTAAACGGCGTCGATTTAACGGTCCAAAAAGGAGAGTACATCTCGATAATGGGGCCGTCCGGTTCCGGAAAGTCGACGTTACTAAACCTAATTGCCTTGCTCGATCGTCCAAGCGCTGGAGACTATTGGTTCGACGGGCGTGCGGTAACGGATTTGTCGGACGATGAACTCGCAGCGATCCGACGTCACGCTATCGGATTCATTTTTCAATCGTTTCATCTTGTGCCGCGCTTGAGTGCCCGCCAGAACGTCGAGTTGCCGCTTACCTTAGCCGGCATTGAACCAGCCGTTCGGCGAGAAAAAGTGATCCAGGCGTTAGCCGCAACAGGCTTATCTGATCGCGCCCAACATCGTCCTCAAGAACTTTCCGGAGGGCAGCGTCAGCGGGTCGCCATTGCGCGCGCAATTGTGATGGATCCGCCGTTAATCTTGGCGGACGAGCCAACCGGCAACTTGGATACAACGTCCGGCGGCCAGGTGGTCGAATTATTAGAACGCCTAAGGGTTGAGCGCGGCGTCACCTTAATTGTTGTCACGCATGATGCGGATCTCGGTGGCCGCGCACATCGTCAAATTCAAATTATCGACGGTTCGATAGCGCGAGACGAAAACATAGCGCATGCGTCTGACTGACCTTTTCTCGTTTGCGTTTGGGTCGTTGGCGTCGAACTGGCGACGCACTGGGCTGATTGCGTTGGCGACCGCAATCGGCGTGAGCTCCGTGCTTTTGTTAACAGCACTCGGCGAGGGCGCGAGCCGTTATGTCCTCGGTCAATTCGAATCGCTAGGTAGCAATCTGCTCATCGTGTTGCCGGGGCGTAGTGAAACGGTTGGCGGACCACCGCCATTGCTCGGAGAAACACCCCGCGATCTGACTATTGATGATGCTTACGCGCTGTTGGCGCAGCCGGGCCTAAAACGAGTCGCTCCGGTGATGGTGGGAGCAGCGCCGGTTTCGACTCCAGCTGGACTGGAGCGTGAGGTTAACGTATTTGGCACCACCGCAGACCTGCTTCACGTACAGCGACTTGAAATGGACAAAGGGTCGTTTTTACCGACCGGCGATCCGAAGCGCGGCTTATCTGTTTGTGTCTTAGGCTTCGAACTCGCTAACGAACTATTTCCAGGCCAAGTAGCGATTGGCCGTTGGCTGAGGGTCGGCGACCGGCGTTTTAGAGTGGTTGGCAGTTTGGCAAATTCTGGCGTCACGGTCGGAGTCGACTTTAACGATATCGCGATCATACCGGTAGCGTCCGCCCAAGCCTTGTTCAACCGCGAATCGTTGTTTCGGATTTTAGTTGAGGCCGAAACCGAGCGTGATCTGGACAACGGAGCACTCGCCATTCATCGCATGATTGCTGCACGCCATGAAGGAGAGGACGACGTGACGGTTATTGCCCAAGACTCGGTCGTGAAAACGTTGGCTCGAATTTTAATGACCTTAACAGTTGGTGTCAGCGGTATGTCCGCCATTAGTCTCGCCGTTGCTGGCGTGCTGATTATGAACGTCATGTTGGTGTCCGTTACCCAACGTCGAGCCGAGATAGGTTTGATGAAAGCGATCGGCGCTCGTTCAATTGATGTCCGCAGATTGTTCATTGTTGAGGCTTTGATGCTTGCGCTTGTCGGCGCGGCAGTCGGTTTAGCGGTTGGTTTAGCGGCGACGGCAACCGTGGCGCAGCTATATCCAAGCTTTCCGGTCGCAGTGCCTAGTTGGTCGATTATTGTCGTCTTGCTGGTGTCGATACTGAGCGGAATCGTGTTCGGTGTTCTGCCGGCGCGGCGCGCGGCAGCGTTGGATCCGATTGATGCATTATCGAAACGCTAATGCGCATAGTCGACTCATTTAGTTTGACGCTCGGTGCAATCCTCGGCCATCGCTTACGCTCTGGCTTAACGATACTGGGTATCGCGGTTGGTATCGGAGCGGTCGTGTTGTTGACGGCCTTAGGAGAGGGGGTCAGACAATTTGTGCTTGGCGAGTTCACTCAGTTTGGCACCAACATCATTGCGATCACGCCAGGTAAGACCACAACGTTTGGCGTATCGGGGGCGACAATTTCGAGCGTTCGGCATCTAACGACTGAAGACGCGACGGCGCTGCTACGTGTCAACTCGGTCGAAGCCGTCGTGCCGGTTGTGCAAGGTAATGCCGCGGTGAAATTCGGCGACAAGAATCGACGCACGACAATTATCGGCGTGGGCCCGGATATGCCCACGGTGTGGCGCATGAATGTCGCGGCCGGTGCATTTTTGCCGAACGATGGATTCGAAAGCGCGCGTGCGTTTGCGGTGCTCGGCGCGCGCATGCGTACAGAATTGTTCGGACATAATAATCCGCTTGGCGCGCGCATAAGGATCGGCAGTGATCGTTATCGAGTTGTTGGCGTGATGGAAACCAAAGGTCAAATGCTAGGTTTCGATCTCGACGATACGGTATTCATTCCAACCGGCAAGGCGACTGAATTATTTAACCGCGAAGGCGTCATGGAAATAGACGTGGTCTATCGCAATAACGATAGCGCCGATGGCGTCGCTGCTGCCTTGCATCGTGTACTACTCGCGCGTCACGGACAAGAAGATTTTACGATAAAAACGCAGGAGCAGATGCTGTCGGTTCTAGATTCGATTCTGCGCATTTTGACCTTCGGCGTCGCTGCGATCGGTGGAATTTCGCTATTGGTGGGTGCGGTGGGGATCACAACGATCATGACCATAGCCGTGGCCGAGCGAACTTCGGAAGTCGGATTATTTCGGGCGATCGGAGCGCCGCGTTCGCAGATCCGATTCCTGTTTCTAATCGAAGCGGCGATTTTGGGCGCTCTGGGTGGGGTCAGTGGCATTGCTGGCGCCGTGTTCCTTATTCAACTGACGCACCTGGTATTGCCTAGCTTCCCAATCAAGGTCGTGTGGATATATGTGGTCGCGGCATTGCTTGTATCCACCGCCATTGGTCTCCTATCGGGATTGATGCCGGCACTGAAAGCGGCGCGTATGGACCCGGTGGAAGCCTTGCACTCGGAATAGCACGCGATGTTCAGTCGATATTTAGTGTCGTCGGATCAAGCCCTAATTCGTCGCGAAATACAGCCTCGTTGTGCTGCCCGATATCTGCCACCCACGGCTGAATTGCCGCGTGCGTCGCGGAGAACAGAAATGGTGAGTTCGGCACCCGTAACGGCCCACCTGAGTCGGTTGTCTCGGCCATCATATTGCGATGGAGCAATTGGGGGTCGTCGATTGTTTCCGCGATTTCGCGGTAGCGACTCACCGGTATATGTTTGTCTTTGAGCGCGTCGAGAACTTCCAGACTGGTTCGAGTTTTGGCCCAAACGGCCGCGATCTCCATAAGCTCCGCATAGTGGTTCAATCTTTCTGGGGTGGTTGAAAACCGCGGGTCGGTTTTTAGTTCGGGCTGACCAATCAGGTCTGCTAACGCTTCGAAATGCCGTGGGCTAATTAACATCATTAAGACGAACCCGTCGGTCGTCGAGATCGGTCCGTAGATGCGATCGAAAGTGTTCGGTTCGAGGATTATCTGGAAATCCTTTTGCATCGTGCCAAGCAACGCGTCGAACATGGCAATGTCGATGTACTGGCCGACACCAGTCTTTTCGCGATAGAAGAGCGCCGCGCTTATTGCTCCGAAGGCTTGCAATGATGCGACATTGTCGGCAACGGGTAGGCCCATATTGAGCGGCTTATCGATGGTGGGTTGATAGTGCAATGTGACCGCGTCATAGCCGCTCCAAGCTTGCACGATCGGAGCAAACGCTGGTCGGCTGGCATCTGGACCGGTTTGTCCGAAGCCGGAAATGGAGCACATAATCAAACGTTCGTTGCATTCACGTAGCGCCGGATAGTCGATGCCGAGCCTATTCATCACTCCGGGGCTGAAGTTTTCGACGACAACGTCCACGTCTGCAACGAGCCGTTTTACGACATCGATGGACGACGGGCTTTTAAGATCGAGCGTAATGCATCGTTTCCCCGCGTTTAGCTGGCTAAAGAGTTTGCTTGCGCCATTTCTATGCGGCGGTGCAGCGCGCAGCAGCTCGCCGCCGGGCGGTTCTATTTTCAAGACCTCAGCACCGAGGTCCGCCATCATGCGAGTGCAATAAGGCCCGGATATTACACAACTAAAATCAAGTACTTTCACGCCGTGCAGTACGCGCGGGCCAGTTGGTTTACGATTGTCTTCCAAGTTCATACGGTAGTCTCGCAAAAGGTCGGGTAATGTTACGATGTATGCCGAGCGCAGGATACCGAGGAGACCGCAAATACCATGATCGACGCTAAGTTTATTGGGAGCCAATCACCGCCTTTCGACGCCGAGGTCGAGAAAGGACGCTTGCGATTATTTGCAAAAGCGATCGGAGAGACAAATCCTATTTATTTTGACGAGGCTGCGGCCCAGGCGGCCGGACACAGTTCGATTTTGATGCCGCCCACATTTTTGTTTTGCCTCGAAATGGAACATCCGGATCCTTATCTCTGGTTTCGTGAACTAGGTATCCCGCTGCCGCGGGCATTACATGGTGGGCAGCGATTTCAGTACTATTGTTCGGCGCACGCCGGCGACGTCATGACGTTTCGTTCTGAAATTATCGATATCTATGCAAAGAAGAACGGCGCATTAGAATTCGTTGTCCAAGACGTGTTTATTACTAACCAAAGAGCGCAGTCGGTCGCCGATTTTCGACGCACGATCGCCATTCGAAACGGCTAGGGGAAAGTAATGTCAGTACCAAACTATAGTTCATTGAATGTTGACGACAACATTCCGAGCATGACCATGCCACCAGTGACCCGCCATGCCTTGGCGATTTATTGTGGCGCATCGGGCGATCACAACCCGTTACATGTCGATATAGATTTCGCTCGGGAGTCGGGATTAGACGACGTTATTGCTCACGGCATGCTGATCATGGCCTACATGGGCCGAACGCTAACCGACTGGGCGCCACAAGATGCTATCCGCTCTTTTGACACACGCTTCCAGGCGATGACTCTGATTGGTGATGCGATCACGACCACCGGCACGATAGTCGAGAAGTTTGACGAAGGTAAGGAGCATTGCGTGCGAGTCGAAGTTACCGCTGCGGATCAGCGTGGTGAAGTTAAAGCGCTCGGTACAGCGGTGATAGCCTTATCTTGATGCTTTCGCCATTCGATACTTCGAGCGGAATTAATTGTTGCTCGACATCGTAGAGATCGATTTATTCTACAAAATGAATACGCTAAGAACTACGTGTCTAATCATTTCCTTCGCGCTCACGCCGAGTTCGCATGCAGAAGTGATTCATGTTCCTGTTGGACAACAAGCACCCGACAAGCAGCACTTGCCGAGGCCCGTTCGGGGAATGAGTCAGAACGCCGTGCTAGAAGAATTTGGCTTGCCGCAAAGCAAGTCGGGCCCGGTCGATGATCCACCAATCTCTATTTGGCGCTATTCCGATTACGCCGTTTATTTTGAATCCGAAACGATGATTCATAGCTTATGCTAACGCATAAGCCGACAGTCGATGTTGGCGGGTCCGCTGCGCGCTGAAGACGCTGCCTTAGGGCGAAATTACTTGCTCGCTTGTGCTTTCACGTAACGGGCTATTTGTTCGTGGGTCGCGAACCACACACCAGGCTTGCTCTTCATGTAGGTAATTAGCCGATCGAGCATTTTCATACGATAACGATGGCCGATCACCTGCGGATGCATCGTCAGAATGTAAGCCGTGCCTTCTTCATACGCGCCGTCAAATTCCTCTTTCCATATCGAATACACATCATCGGCGTTGCGCATCGCGACGTGCTTGCTTGGCCAGCTGACTTGAAAGTACGGCCAGTCGTCTAGAATCCATTCGACCGGAAGCTCAACTAAGCCTGTGTCCTTGCCGTCGGCGATCAGCTGGTAGGGTCGATCGTCGGCCATCATGCTGCTCTCGTATAGAAAACCCATTTCTTGTACGAGTTTGATCGTAGCAGGGGTTAGATCCCATGCAGCTGAACGAAACCCGACCGGTCGTTTGCCTACTTGTTCAATGAAAATGGCGAGTGCTTTTTCATACACGGTCCGT
>JBLFWZ010000101.1:0-14058 GCA_047611905.1 Gammaproteobacteria bacterium
CAATCGACACCAGGGTGCTCGTAGAATCGATCGTCCTCTGAGGCGATGAAGGCCTGCTTCATTAATTCAGGAACATCTTCAATGACGACTGGATGGCGGCGTTTCTCGCCAAATTCGGCGATTAATCGCTTATCCGCAGAGTAGACGCGCAAGGGCGTTTGTAGATGCACTTCCCGCAAAGCCTCGGCGGAAGGCAGATCCGGCAAGACAAACCACAAGATCACGCCGATTGTGACGATACCAACGGAAAAGGCCGACAGTAGAAAATAGAATGAAAAACGCAACATATTGTGTCGAAGGCAGGCGGTGATGCTATATCTGATACATATTTACTTTAGCTTATCTATCTAAATACCGGTTTCTATTAGATATTAGACAAATATAATTTGTTTTTTGATTCTCGATTGTCTATAGTTAGCTCTAGGTTCTAAGGTTAAAGAACACTTTTTCGTCGTAACCTATTAAATCTAAAAGGAATAGTAGTGGCTCTCTTTGGACGAAAACAGCCCCCGATGTTGGGAATAGATATCAGCTCTACATCGGTAAAATTACTCGAACTGTCTCGTAACGGCAGTCGCTACCGCGTAGAAAGCTATGCCGTAGAACCGTTGCCACCAAATTCCGTGGTCGAGAAGAGTATCACGGATGCCGAACTCGTCGGAGAGGCGATTGGTCGGGCGGTTAAAAAATCCGGAACTCGAACCCGCACAGCCGCTTGCGCAGTAGCAGGCTCTGCCGTGATCACGAAAATCATCTCGATGCCGGCAAATCTGTCTGAAGAAGAGATGGAAGGCCAGATTCAAATCGAAGCGGACCAGTACATACCCTACCCGCTCGAGGAGATCAGCCTCGATTTCGAGGTCCTGGAGCTCTCGGAAACCGAACCAAACAAAGTTGACGTATTGCTGGCGGCATCGCGTAGTGACAATGTCGACAGAAGGGTCGAGGCGCTTGAAGTCGGCGGACTCACCGCGAAAGTCGTCGACGTTGAAGCATTTGGTTTAGAAAACGCCGTTTCATTACTAGTCGATGGCATCGGCAATCAACACATAATTGCAATAATGGATGTTGGAGCGACAACGTCCACGCTGAGTGTTTTGGAAAATAATTCGATCGTCTACACCCGCGAACAGCTGTTTGGGGGGCGCCAGCTCACAGACGAGATACAAAGACGCTATGGCCTGTCCTATGAAGAAGCGGGTCTCGCGAAACGTCAAGGTGGTTTACCGGACAACTATGAACCGGAAGTCCTTCGACCGTTCCGCGAATCGATGGCGCAAGAAGTCAATCGGGCGCTCCAGTTTTTTTATTCTTCGAGTCAAGTTGGCACTGTCGACCACGTCATCATCGCTGGAGGCTGCGCATCAATAAGCGGCATCGATGAGCTTATTCGCGAAAAGCTCGACACGCCTGTCACGGTCGCCAATCCATTCGCGAATATGTCAGTGGCGTCACGGGTGCGTGCCGATGCGCTTGCGAATGACGCGCCCGCGATGATGATCGCGTGTGGCTTATCGTTGAGGAGTTTCGATTAATGGCACGAATTAACCTACTCCCATGGCGCGAAGAACTGCGCAGCCAACGGAGGACAGAGTATTTAACGGTCGTTGGAATCTGCGCGGCTATTGCGCTTTTAGTTTGGGGCGCGATCCACTGGCACTTCAATGAACGAATCGACTACCAAAAAAGCCGCAATGACTATCTGCAGGCGGAGATCAAAAATCTCGACAAAAAAATCGCTCAAATCCGCGAGCTGGAAAAGGAGAAGGATCGCCTACTTGCCCGCATGAAGGCGATTGAGACGCTGCAAACGAGCCGTCCGATTATCGTGCATATCTTCGACGAGCTGGTGAGTTCGCTTCCCGAAGGTGTGTACTTAAAAGAAATCTCCCAGAAGGGAAAACAGATAGTAATTAAGGGCGTCGCCCAATCGAATGCTCGGGTCTCGAATTACATGCGTAACGTAGAAAAATCGGAATGGCTGAAGCAGCCAAGCCTCGACGTCATTCAAACGTCAAGTGAGGACGGTAGGCGCATCGCCAAATTTACGTTGAAATTTAACCAGACGTCCCCATCCGCTGAAGCCGAAGCAGGAGACGCATAATGAATATGTCGGATCTCAACAACCTTACATTCGATAACATCGGCTCGTGGCCCGGAATCGTAAAGGTCGTTTTCACTATCATCGTCTGCTCTGCGATCCTAGGGTTCGCCTACTGGAAAGACATCAGCGTCTTACAAGAAGACTTAAAGAAAACCGAACTGCAAGAAGTCGATCTTCGAATCACTTTCGAATCGCGGCAGAAAAAGGCCGCGAACCTCGAAGCCCTGAAGCTTCAATTGGAAAACATCAAGGAAACTTTCGGCGATCTGCTCAAACGTCTGCCGAACAAAACAGAAGTGGCGGCCTTACTAGTCGACATCTCACAACAAGGCCTCGGTGCAGGCCTCGAGTTCGAATTGTTTAAACCGGGCAAAGAGCGACCGGCGGATTTCTATGTCGAACTACCTATCAAGATTAGCGTCGTCGGCGACTATCACGAATTAGGGAAATTCATTAGCGGCGTCTCGGACCTGCCGCGTATCGTGACAAACCACGACGTAAAAATAAAACCAAAAGGCACGAAATTGATTTTGGAAACCACTGCGAAAACTTATCGGTATATGGACGAAGATGAGGAAGAGGAAGCAGGTAAATGACTTTTGCTACTTACCGATCAAGGTTGATTGTTGCAGTGTTAACTGCCGCTTGTCTCGCTGGAACGGGATGCGTTTCGCGCGACAAAACTGACCTAGAGAACTACGCCGCCGATGTGCTGCAGCGACCCGGCGGCCGAATTGATCCGCTACCGCCGATAAAACCGTATGAAGCGTATTTATACCAATCCGGCGAACTAGGTCTGAGAAACCCCTTTCGATCGTTTTTCGATATCGCACGGACCAAAGAGAAACTTGAGCCCGGTGAAAATGACGAAGGGCAAAAGGCCTTGCTCACTGAAATGCTCACCCATAACGCGGAAGAGTTAGAACGGGCCGAGCTAGATTCGCTGCGTATGGTCGGAATACTGGAGAGTAACGACGAATTGTGGGGAATTATCCGCGATGTAGAAGGCGCCGTTCATCGAGTCCAAATAGGCAACTACATGGGCGCAAATTTCGGAAAAATTCTAAATATCCAGGAAGACAGGATTGATCTCCGAGAAATTATCAAGGACGCAGAAGGACGTTGGGAAGAACGTCCGGCAACCTTAGCTTTATCTGAGGAATAACCCAAAGAAGGGGTGTACGAAAATGGTGATTGCCATGTTATCTCAAAATCAAACTGTTGGTATTGGAATCCGGACCCTTGGCGAACGCATTAAGCGTTCTCGTCTCGCGGGGATGGCTGTTGGCGTTTGTGCCGCGCTGTTAATGACGTGCGCATCCGCCGCGACATTGGACAACATTAGTTACACGTCGCTGCCTGGCGACCGGGTGCAGGTGCGTCTGCAACTCTCGGAACCGGCAAGTGCCGAGCCACTCAGTTTTACTATTGATAACCCTGCTCGGGTGGCAATCGATTTCCCACAAACCGAATTAAACGTTGCGGATAAATCGCAAAATATAGGGATTGGGAATGCTGAAAGCGTCACTGCGGTAGAAGCCGGAGGACGAACTCGAGTGGTCGTAAACCTCGTGGACATGGTTCCGTATGACATAAAATCCGAAGGCAATATCGTCACGGTAACCCTCGAGGGCGGCGCCGCAGATATCGGCAGCGATATGGCAAGCGAAACGGCAACGTTACCGGGCGCTGCAACTAACGCCAGCATCAAAGATATTGACTTCCGGCGGGGAGCTGGTGGTGAAGCTCAGATCGTCGTCGATTTATCGAACCCTGATGTCGGAATAAACATCCGCGAGCAAGGCAAAAACATCATCGTTGATTTCGTTGACACAACATTGCCGGAGGAATTGGACCGACGTCTAGACGTAATCGACTTCGCCACTCCGGCAAAAGAAATAGATACTTTTGCACGCGGCAACGGCACACGCATGGTAATCACCCCATTGGGTCTCTACGAACACCTTGCCTATCAATCCGAGAATATTTTCACGATTGAATTGAAGCCTCTGACACTAGCCGAAGAGGAGCAATCGAAGAAAGACAAATTTGGCTACACCGGCGAACGCCTGTCGTTGAACTTTCAGAACATCGAAGTACGCGCAGTGCTGCAATTAATTGCGGATTTCAGCGAGTTCAATCTTGTTGCAAGTGACACGGTCGGCGGCAACGTTACTTTGCGACTAAAGAATGTACCTTGGGATCAAGCCATGGACATCATCCTGAAATCGAAAGGTTTAGGAATGCGTCAAATTGGTAATGTCGTGATGGTTGCGCCACAAGAAGAAATTGCGGCGCGAGAAAAGCTGGAACTTGAATCGCAGCAACAAATCCAAGAGCTCGCGCCGCTTCGAACGGAATTCGTGCAGGTAAATTACGCAAAAGCGACGGCAATTGCGGCGCTAATCAAAGACGACGCAAACAATCTACTGTCGGAACGGGGCAATGTCACGGTCGATGCACGGACAAATACGCTGCTGGTACAGGATACCGCGGAACAGTTGACGAGCATTCGAGGTGTTGTACAGGCATTGGATGTGCCGGTTCGGCAAGTTCTAATCGAATCGCGTATTGTCATCGCGAACGAAGATTTCAGTAAGGAGTTGGGCGTTCGTTTCGGTTACAGCCATTTCAACGACCAAAAGAATGCTCGGCTGACTGGCGCAGGCGGCACGAAATCAGATTTCGTCAGCAGCATCGGCGGTGCGATCCCTGGCGACACGGACTATAACGGAGTCACTTCGTTCAACACCGACGGTCTAGAAAACTATATCGTCGACTTAGGCGTTGCGGGACCCGCGGCAGCCTTTAAATGGTCAATCGGACGGATCGGCAGTTACTTGCTGCAGCTCGAATTATCGGCGTTGCAAGCTGAAGGTCGCGGCGAAGTCGTATCCAGCCCGCGAGTGATAACGGCAAACCAGAAAGAGGCCATTATCGAAGCAGGCACGGAAATACCTTACCAAGAGGCATCCTCAAGCGGCGCCACTTCGGTATCGTTTAAGAAAGCTGTGTTGAGCCTTAAGGTTACGCCGCAAATTACGCCAGACGATCGAATCATCATGGATCTGTCGATCAATAAGGATTCTGTTGGTGAAATATTTGCGAATATTCCAAGTATTGATACGAATGTGGTGTCGACCCAAGTCCTAGTAGCGAATGGCGAGACGGTTGTGTTAGGCGGTATCTTTGAATCTGATAACCGCGACGACGTTACCAGCGTACCGTTTTTTGGCGAACTTCCATACCTTGGACGGTTGTTCAAACGCCGATCAGAGAACAGCTCTAAGCAGGAATTGCTGGTATTCGTTACACCGAAAATTCTTAAAGATTCGTTGTCAATTTCATCGCGATAGAAGCCATTCGGATAAATTGAAAAACGCGGAGCCAATGCTCCGCGTTTTTTTTGCGCATCAGCCATCGACCTGCAACAATCTTGTACCAGGCCGTAGGGTCGCAAAACCGTGTGTAACCCGTTGTCAGTAGGTGAGATTTATTTCGGTTAATAGACTTTTCTCACGTAGGCTTTTATCACGGCTTGCCTCGGCGCAAATTATTTTACTCAACTCTCGGTAGAGTCAGCTTGTTTGATGACACAGCCACGTATATTTCTTGTCGGTCCAATGGGTGCGGGCAAAACGACGATCGGGCGGCGCATCGCAAAAAGCTTGCGTAAGAATTTTGTCGACGCGGATCAGGAACTCGAACAGAGAACCGGTGCTTCAGTTGCGCTTATTTTCGACGTCGAAGGTGAAGCCGGGTTTCGTGAACGCGAGAAACGCGTCATCGAGGAGTTGACTCAACTGAACGACGTGGTGCTTGCGACCGGCGGCGGCGCGGTTCTCGACCCGGACAATCGTACAGCATTATCGAAGCGCGGCTTCGTGATCTATTTACACGCATTAGTGGAAGAGCTAGTCGAGCGTACGCGACGCGACGCGAGTCGACCGTTACTGAATACCGACGATCCGATCGGTAAAATGCGAGAGATTATGGTGCAGCGAGATTCACTTTATAGAAGCATCGCAGATCTTGTAATCGACACCGGCAAAGTTAGCTTGACAGAGGTGGTAAAAGAAATTCGGATGGCTTGTAAATGACAATTGTTCAAGTCGATCTCGGCCTGCGTTCTTACCCGATTCTCATCGGCAATGGACTTTTAGCCGACCGATCCACACTTTCTTCACGGATTGAATCACGTCAGATAATGATTGTCTCCAATGACACCGTCGCGCCGCTTTATATGGATCGTGTGATCGAAGCGCTCGAAGGACGCCCAGTACGCAGTGTGATCCTCCCCGACGGAGAGGCATTTAAGACCTTAGAGAGCTTCGAAAAAATAATTTCGGCGCTGCTTGAACAGCGCTTTGAGCGCAGTTGTACCTTAGTCGCACTCGGCGGCGGGGTCGTCGGAGATCTCGCCGGTTACGCTGCAGCGTGCTACCAGCGCGGTGTTCAATTTGTGCAAATTCCGACCACGCTGCTTGCCCAGGTTGATTCTTCTGTCGGCGGTAAGACTGCCGTTAACCATCCACTCGGAAAGAACATGATCGGTGCGTTTCATCAGCCCACGAGCGTTATCGCTGATCTCTCTACGTTAAACACGTTGCCACAAAGGGAATTGCGCGCCGGCTTAGCGGAAATAATAAAATATGGCTTGATCGGCGATCTAGAGTTCTTCGTTTGGCTAGAAAAACATATCGAAGAACTGATCGCTCTTGATAGCGATTGCCTCGAACACGCCATTCGGCAGTCGTGCCAGAATAAGGCTAATGTCGTTGCAAAAGATGAACTTGAATCAGGGATTCGCGCCCTACTCAATTTTGGCCATACGTTCGGACACGGCCTTGAAAACGTGCTCGGGTACGGCGAGTGGTTGCATGGTGAAGCGGTTGCCTGTGGAATGTGCATGGCGAGCAACCTATCCACCCGCATGGGTCTAATGCAAGCCGACGATCATGCGCGGGTCGTGTCGCTTATTAATCGTGCTGGTCTTCCCGTCGCACCGCCAACAAGCGTCGAACCAACGAGTCTTGAAGACGCCATGAAAGTCGACAAGAAAAATCGCGACGGGCGCATTCGTCTAGTACTACTTCGATCGATAGGCGATGCCTTTGTTTGTGACGATTATCCACCGGCCGAATTCCAGAACGTTTTGCGTGACGGTGGTCATGGTTAGTCGATGAATAGTACCAAGCGCAGGAATTTTTCAGATGACTACCTCGCTCCCTATGCAGTGAGCGAAGAAACCTGCCGTGGTCGCGACCACATCGAGGCGGCATCGACGTATCGGTCACCGTTTCAGCGCGATCGCGATAGGATTGTTCATAGCTCGGCGTTTCGCCGGCTGGAATACAAAACCCAAGTCTTCGTGAATCATGAAGGCGATATGTTCCGAACGCGACTCACGCATACTCTCGAAGTCGCGCAAATCGCCCGCACTGTCGCGCGCGCCCTTAGCGTTAACGAAGATCTAACCGAAACGATTGCCCTTGCACACGATCTTGGTCACGCACCGTTCGGACACGCGGGCCAGACGGCATTGAATAAATGCATGCAAGACTTTGGCGGGTTTGAACACAACAGACAATCATTGCGCATTGTTGAGGATTTAGAAGACCGCTATCTCGCTTTTAGAGGGTTGAATCTATTGTTCGAGTCGCGCGAGGGGATTTTAAAATACTGTAACGTTGAAAAGGCACAGGGCTTAGGAGCGCTAGGCCGTCGCTTTATTGAACGTAACCAACCTCCAATTGAAGCTCAGCTGGCCAACGTCGCCGATGAGATTGCCTACAATCATCACGATATCGATGACGGCATGCGCGCGAATTTGCTAAGTCTCAATCAGATGCTTGAGTTTCCGGTGTTTGAGAAATTTCATCTATCGGCGGCTCAAAAATGGCCGGATGCGTCAACGAAGCAGCTCGTTCACAGCGTGATACGGGCAATGATGGATTATTTCGTCACTGATTTAGTTGAATCGACACGATCCCGGTTATGGCAATTTGCGCCAAAGAACCCGGATGAAGTTCGAAATCAGGACGCAGCGCTTGTGGATTTCAGTCCTAATGTGCGTTCGGAACATCTCGCCTTAAAACGGCTACTTCGGACGCAGCTCTATCATCACGAAAGAGTTCTCGAGAACGCAGATCGTGCGCAAATCGTCGTCAGTGAATTGTTCAATCACTTCTTCATTAGTCCCGACTTTAGCCAACTCAGTGACGCTTCGGATCCTGATCCAAGTTCCACATCTCGCGCACAACTGGTTGCAGACTATGTCGCCGGCATGACCGACCGATTTGCAATATCCGAGCACAAACGGATTTTCTGCACTGACAAATTCGCATGCTCTTGATCCGACAAATTAGGCGCTAATCAGCATCGACATGAGCGCGAACTCAAATTCGACATCCGTAAGGCCAGCGTCCACCGGCAGCATCGATCCTTTCGTCCACGGCCGCGACGCGAAATATTATTTTCCGAATTCCGCGTTGCGCCAGCGAATCGAACTGGTGCGGCATCTAGTTGAATTCGGTCGCCAAATCGTCGTCCTAACGGGTCCCTCTGGCGCTGGAAAATCGGCGATGCTGGAGCAGGTCGTCGCTGCCGATTATCGAAATTTGCGTTTATTGCAATTTGTCGCCGGTCCGACGCTCAATCCCGGGACCTTACTAAAGAAAATTTCCGACGAACTTGGGATTAACGACACGCAACCAAGCGCCACACCGATCGCCGCGATTCGAAAGTCTGTTACGGCAGCCGCTGCCCGCGGCGAGCTAATTTTGCTGACTATCGACGATGCACACAATTTACCGACCGATGTGCCCGGCATTCTTGCCGAGTTAGCACACAGTACTGACGAGGCCGCCGAACTAAAAATAATTTTAACTGCCAACCCCGCTGCATCGCCTCTGATTGACCTACTCCAAGCAGAAACACGACAACAAATGCTGGTTCATGTGGTCGACGTTCCTCGATTCGGTAGTGAGGAGATTACGGATCTGATAAAGCATCGATGGAACGTCGCTAACGGAACGGACGAAATTCCGTTAACCAGCGCTGAGTTCGCACAAATTTATCAACAATCTAACGGCGTACCTGGGAAAGCTATTGTGCTCGCTCGACAGATCCAGATTCTTAATGCAAATACGGAACGCAAGAACCATGATCCCGCCTTGCGCTATTTAGTCATCGGTGGCGCGCTGATCGCAGTGTTTTTATTGTTCGCATTTTTTAACGCTGACAAACCGACGAAAAACCAAGAGACTCAAATAGACCTCGAATTGCCTGGCATCGATCCAATTGCTGGACGAATACCTGGAACCGCCGAGAACGCGCCGAAAAACCGGATCGCACTAGCGATGCCAAAGGCCGCGCAATCGCGCAAGCCCGAGCAAGAAGTGGCTTTGGCTTCCTCACCGACAATTACCGATAAAGCCGAGTTGTCGGTAAAGGCATCGACGATTGAACCGCCACTGATTGAACTCCAAGCAGAGCCACTTGGAAAAATAATGGAAGAGCGGTTGCGTGATCCGGCGCCGTTACCTACTCAGGGCGTCGCGCGCGCCATAGTGGAAACGGCCGTGCCGGTATTCACCCCAAGCGTCGCACCGGCGATAACGGAAGAGGCCGCGCCGGAGCGCGCACCGTTACCCAATCCGAGCCTCGCACCCACCACGACAAGTGCCGCTAGCCTCGAGTCCAAAGCACCAGTGAAAACCAAAATTACGCAAGAGTACTCAATCGAATGGCTGCGAAATCGACCGAAAACGGGATATGTCTTACAGCTATTTGGAGTCCGTGATCAAGCCGCGGCCAAAGCATTCATAAAAATTCGCAGCATCGGTAACAAGAGCGCGGTTTTGGTAACCGAGCTTTCGGGCCAACCGTGGTACGCCGTTGTGTACAATTATTATCCAGATCGCGACGCTGCACTGCGTGCAATCGCAAATTTACCGCCTAATTTGGCCTCCACAAAGCCCTGGGCACGGCCTATCCTGGGCCTCCAGTAATCGTCAAATCGGCGCCACTGGTCGATCCGCAATAGTTTATTTATCAATCGTTTAGTCGATTTAGTAAGATAGGAGCAACGAGGTTCCTGCTGTCTGCCGAGCGGTCATTTTAGATGACACTCGGATTCGCGTAGAGGTATAATCTACGTCCTTTTTTTCACGCTACCAGAAATCTGAGCAGTAAGCTTCAGCGAGGCTAATAACCGAATGTCTGACTTTCGACCACAATTTCCGCAGCCGGGGCGGCCTGAAGCCGGGTTGTATGACGCTGCCTACGAGCACGATTCGTGTGGCGTTGGATTTGTTGTCGATATGCACGGCCGGAAATCGCACGACATTATTCAGCACGCTCTCACCGTACTGAAAAACCTACTGCACAGAGGCGCTTCCGGCGCCGAACACAATACGGGAGACGGAGCTGGCATCCTGATTCAGCTGCCTGATGCTTTTTTGCGTGGCCAGTGTCAGGAACTCGGTATAGAGCTCCCGGCAGCGGAACAATATGGCACCGGGCTCGTATTCCTCAGCCAAGATGAAACTGATGCAGAGACTTGCCGCAACAGATTCGCCGAGATAATCGCCGAAGAAGGTCAAATACTGTGCGGCTGGCGCGACGTACCTGTAGATAATTCGCCAATTGGTCCGTCAGCACTAGCTAGTGAACCAGCGATTCAGCAGGTATTTATTGGTCGCGGCGACGGCATCACAGACGGAGATTCTTTCGAACGTAAACTTTACGTTATTCGCAAACGCATCGAACACGCAATTTGGTCATCGGAGATTTCGGGTAGAGAGCAGTTCTACATCCCAAGCTTGTCTCACCGTACGTTGATCTATAAGGGCATGCTTACCGGGATGCAGGTCGAGCACATGTTTCCTGACCTTTGCGATCAACGCCTGGTTAGCGCGCTAGCGCTGGTGCACCAACGCTTTTCTACCAACACGTTTCCATCGTGGCCGCTGGCCCAGCCCTTTCGTTATATCGCGCACAACGGCGAAATCAATACCTTACGCGGTAATGCGAATTGGATGAAAGCCCGCGAGGCGTTATGTGAGTCCAATCTGTTCGGCGACGATTTGGCAAAGTTATTCCCGATCGTGCTCGAAGGAAATTCCGATTCTGCTGGTTTCGATCAGGTACTCGAATTTCTCCATATGGCCGGGCGACCATTACCTTTAGCGATTCTAATGATGATCCCTGAAGCGTGGAGCGGACATGAAGCCATGAGTCCGGATCGACGCGCATTCTACGAATACTACAGTTGTCTCATGGAACCCTGGGACGGGCCCGCATCTATTGCCTTTACCGACGGAAAAGTTATTGGCGCGGTACTCGATCGAAATGGCTTACGTCCTTCGCGTTATTACGTGACCAAGGACGGACTCGTTGTGATGGCCTCGGAAGTCGGTGTGCTCGACATACCGCCGGAAAATATTGAGATTAAAGAGCGCCTTCATCCCGGTCGGATATTCCTGGTCGATACGGAGCAAGGGCGAATTATCGACGACCAAGAACTCAAACAAGAGTATATAGACCAGCATCCGTTCGCTGATTGGTTGGAAAATAACTACAAGAATATCAAAGAGTTACCGGAACCAACGACGATAGAACCCATCATTCACGAAACGTTGCTGTTGCGTCAGCAAGCATTCGGTTACACACACGAAGAATTGCGTATCCTGTTGCAGCCAATGGCTGAAGACGGAGGCGAAGCCATTGGATCAATGGGAACAGACGCAGCGCTGGCTGTTTTGTCTGACCGCCCCCGCCTGCTGTACGATTATTTCAAACAGCTGTTCGCTCAAGTAACGAATCCACCACTCGATGGCATCCGTGAGGTGCTTGTGACACAAGTTTCGTCGCCCATCGGGCCAGAACACAATCTGCTTGCCGCAACGGCCGCTAGTTGCCGACAAATAAAGATTGATTCGCCGATCCTGGACAATCGCGACCTCGCGCGTATCCGTCACATCGATTTGCACGACTTCCGCAGCACAACACTATCGGCCGTCTATCCAGTATCCGAAGGCGCCGCCGGTTTAGAGCGGGCAATGAAGACCTTGGTTGCCGACGCCGACGAGGCGATCGAGCTGGGTAATTCATTCATTATATTATCCGATCGCAAAATCGACGCAGACCACGCACAGATCCCAGCCGCCCTCGCAATGGCCGGCGTACACCATCACCTGGTACGAAACGGGAAACGCACTCGAGTTGCATTAGTAGCGGAATCTGGAGAGGCACGGGAAATCCACCATTTCGCGGTGCTCCTCGGCTATGGGGCGGACGCAGTCAACCCGTATCTCGCGATTGAATCTATCGATTCGATGCTGAGATCCAAGCAACTGAAAAAAGTTTCCGGTCATCGAGCGGGTGAACCTGTCTTGACTGCGGCCGTTCGAAACTTCATTAAAGCGGCGAACAAAGGGCTGGTTAAAGTGATGTCCAAAATGGGCATCTCAACTGTGCAGTCGTACCGCGGCGCACAAATTTTCGAAGCCGTGGGGTTGAATCAGGCATTCGTAGACCAATATTTCACATCGACTGCTTCGAGGATCGAAGGTGTCGGACTAGATATCATCGAACGAGAAACGGCCGCGCGACACCGCAATGCCTATCCGGTGCGGGCCGTAAAACAACCCGATCTTGAATGGGGTGGCGAATATCAATGGCGACGCGATGGTGAATACCATCTGTTCAATCCTGATACGGTATTTAAACTACAGCACGCTACGCGGGAGGGTCGTTTCGATATATTCCGTGAATACACGAAACTCGTTGATGACCAAAGTGAACGCCACGCAACCTTACGTGGGTTACTAAAATTTAAGCACGAACGCGAGCCAGTCCCTATCGACGAAGTCGAGTCGATTGAATCGATCATTTCGCGTTTTCACTCCGGTGCGATGTCTTACGGATCAATCAGTCGCGAGGCACACGAAACACTCGCGATCGCAATGAACCGGCTCGGCGGGCGCTCGAACACGGGCGAAGGTGGGGAAGATCCCGACCGGTTTTCTGCCGATGCTAATGGCGATCTGCGCCGCAGTGCGATTAAGCAAGTTGCCTCTGGGCGCTTTGGTGTTACCAGCGAATATCTCGTCAACGCGGACGACCTACAGATAAAAATGGCCCAAGGCGCTAAGCCCGGTGAAGGGGGGCAACTGCCCGGTCATAAGGTCTACCCAGAAATCGCAAAGACGCGCCACTCGACCCCCGGTGTAGGATTGATTTCGCCGCCGCCGCACCACGATATCTATTCCATCGAGGATCTTGCTCAGCTGATCCATGACCTTAAAAATGCGAACCCGGTTGCTCGCGTTCACGTCAAACTGGTTGCCGAAATCGGTGTAGGTACAGTCGCCGCAGGTGTCGCGAAAGCACATTCCGATGTTGTTCTAATTTCCGGTTACGACGGTGGCACGGGTGCGTCACCCGTCACTTCATTGAAGCACGCTGGTGTGCCGTGGGAGTTAGGTCTCGCAGAGACGCAACAGGTCCTGGTACAAAACAATTTGCGCGATCGGATCGTCGTACAAGTTGACGGACAAATTAAGACCGGTCGCGACGTGGTCATCGCGGCACTTCTAGGCGCCGAAGAATACGGGTTTTCGACCGCACCGCTAGTCGTTATGGGCTGCATTATGATGCGCGTATGCCATCTGAATACTTGTCCGGTTGGCGTCGCTACACAGGACCCGCGCTTACGCAAAAAATTCGCCGGCAAACCAGAGTTTGTTGAAACGTTTTTTCAATTCATCGCCCAAGAAACTCGCGAATACATGGCGGCGTTAGGATTCCGAACAATAGAAGAAATGATTGGCCACGTTGATCAGCTCGAGGTCGAGCGTGCCGTCGATCATTGGAAAGCGTCAGGGCTCGATTTCACGAAAATCCTCCACCGTCCGGAAGTGGGACCGGGAGTTGCGATCCGCCAAATT
>JBLFWZ010000102.1:0-14046 GCA_047611905.1 Gammaproteobacteria bacterium
CGGTTGCCAAGTCTGGCAAACCACTGTTGATTGTTGCCGAAGACGTGGAAGGGGAAGCGTTGGCTACCCTGGTGGTCAACAACTTACGCGGAATCGTAAAAGTAGCCGCGGTTAAGGCGCCGGGCTTTGGTGATCGGCGTAAGGCCATGTTGGAAGACCTCGCCATTATTACTAGTGGTACGGTCATTGCCGAAGAAGTGGGTCTGAGCTTAGAGAAAGCCGGCCTGGAAGTGTTGGGCTCTGCCAAGCGAGTTGTGATCACGAAAGACGATACGATCATTATCGATGGACGCGGAGACCAAAAGGCGATCGAAACCCGCGTTAAACAAATCCGTGCCCAGATCGAAGAAACGTCTTCGGATTATGATCGCGAGAAACTCCAAGAGCGGGTTGCGAAGCTTGCCGGCGGTGTTGCCGTGATCAAAGTTGGCGCGGCAACTGAAATCGAAATGAAAGAGAAGAAAGCACGGGTCGAAGACGCCTTACACTCAACTCGTGCTGCGGTCGAAGAAGGTGTGGTCGCCGGTGGCGGAGTCGCACTACTGCGCGTAGTCGCTACGGTGAAGAAAGTTAAAGCCGACAATGCCGACCAGGAGATGGGTCTAAAGATCCTGGCTCGCGCATTGGAAGAGCCGATCCGACAAATCGTTGCTAACTCCGGTGAAGAACCGTCGGTCATAATCAACAAAGTAAAAGAAGGTAAGGGAAGCTTCGGCTATAACGCTCAGACTGGCGAATTTGGCGACATGATCGAAATGGGAATTATCGATCCCGCTAAAGTGGCACGATCGGCCTTGCAAAATGCCGCATCGGTCGCGGGCTTATTGCTCACCACAGAAGCAATGGTGGCGGAAGTGTCAACGACGCAAGACGGGGCCGGTGGCGGCATGCCTGATATGAGCGGCATGATGTAGACGACCAACTGTTCTCCAAAGTACCACTGATTTAGCCCCGATCACCGTCGGGGCTTTTTTTACTCGGCACTGTAAATTTCTGTTGGCGGTTGGTCTACAATCGATGGAAAATGCCTCGAAAACCCGTCAATCGAACCTGCAAATGAGCGACCCGAACCCGCTTCCAGCGGACGAGTAACCGGCTCGCGTCGGACGAGAAGACGAATTCGAGAATTTATTGGGCAATGCGTCCTTAGGCGGACCAATCCGCGAGCCGGTCACAGTACGATTTAGGCGGGCAAAATAAAAAATAGCGTTGGTCTATCTTGTATTCCGTTACCAATTATAGGGAATGTCTTTCCCGTCGTTCACTTCATCCAATGGAACAACACGAATACGGAATAATTTATTTTTTGGTTTGTCTTTCTTCGGGTCGATCTCGTACATTTTCCGCACACGCTTTTCACCAATGGAGCGACCTTTTATACAAATGTCCAATAGACGCGGTACTGCCTCGGCGCGATCATTGATATCGATGTATTCTACCTCGTCGCGTACGATGAATACGCATCCAGGATAGTCCCTGTTTTTTTCTTTGAATAATTTTTCAATAAGGTCAATTTCATCGTGCTGGAGATCCTGGTCTGACTCTGCTGCGTAGACAGCTGACCAGATCAACAACATTCCCGAACATGCGACAATAAACTTGATTAGCAAATTCGCCATTCAATCAGTCCTAATTGTTTCGGTTGTGGTCGTAAGCAATTGCGAAGCGCAGATTTTAATGCTGCCTCACCTGATCAAGCGCAGTAGGATGCCCCACACGGTACCAGAACATATGAATGTAGATGTATCCGGTTCCGAAAAATTGAACTCGGCAGTGCCTAAAACATAACGATTCTGGACAGAATTTGATGGTGCAGACCGGATAGGCTTTTCGACCCCCAACGGTACGTTGCACACCGACAACGTTAGCCCAAGTAAACTCTAAAACTGCCCCTAACCTACGATCACGATGACCAACACGTTTGCGTGCAAGACCGTATTGCAAAGATACGAACCTGTTGCCGTTCGGTGCTGGCTCGGTGAAAGCTAACCACTTCGCATCGACCGTCACTGGCGGTGTTGAAATGACGATGTTCGATTGCTTAGTGAACAAGAACGTTCGTTCGGCTTATAATTCCGAACACCTGATCGATGCCACATCCCTCAGCATTTTTCTCGCGATCGGGACGACACGACAGCGCAGGGATGATCTACGCTGACCGAAGTTTCTGCCGAATGTAACGACGATATCGGCTAGCCCGCGATTTGCACCGTCTGTGCTGATGCGAACTTCCGTGGACCGTCAAGCGGCAAGGCGCGCGCCGTATTCGACGCGCCATTGAGGAGTTTCACTTGATTCATTCCCTGTGGGCTATCAGTAGCCTGCTGCTGTCGGTTGGCGTGTTGCTGTTCGGTCATGGCATTCATTTGACGGTTCTGCCCCTTCTCGCCGAAGCGCGTGGCTGGTCCGCGACCAGCAACGCCTTGACCACCTCCGCATATTTTCTCGGTTTCGCCGCCGGCTGTTTGATCGTGCCGCGCTGGCTGTTGCTGATCGGCCATATCCGGGTATTTGGCGTGCTTGTCGCCCTGGCCACCGCGGCACTGCTAACGATCTCACTAGTGGTCGAGTTGCCAGTCTGGCTGGTGTTGCGATTCGTCTACGGCATCGCGCTGTCGGGTATCTATCTCACGGTCGAGAGCTGGCTTAATGCCGAAACCCGCCTTGAACAACGAGGCGCAGTGCTATCCGTCTACGCGCTCGTCACTCTGCTTGCAATGTTCGGGGCGCAGGTGCTATTGCAGGCTCTGCGGCTGGACGTCACCACGTTACTGATCATCGCCGCGATCGGAATCAGTCTTGCTGCGTTACCGATCGGACTGACCCGTCGAGTAGCGCCCCGCGTGATCACGCGCCCCCAGTTTAGTGCACGTGCGCTGCTCAATCCTTGCAACCTACCGGCGATAGCCAGTGGCGCACTGGCCGGGACGTTCTGGGCACTGGCCCCCGTCTACACCACCCGTATCGGAATGGATGGGCAGGGTACGGCGCGTTTCATGGCCGCAGCGTTGGGCGGCGGCATGCTCGCGGTCTACCCTTTGGGCTGGTTGAGCGATCGGATCGGGCGGACCACGGTGCTTGCCGCACTCGGCATAATCGGCATGTCGATGACCGTCGGCTTCCTGTTGTTCGCCGGACGAGGCCCCGGGGCGATAATGCTCTACGGGATTGCGTTCGGCTCCTGCATGATGCCGCTCTATGCGTTATGTGTCGCGCTCGCCAACGATTGGGAGAAGGACGGAGACTTCGTCGAGACTGGATCAATGGTCATCATGGCTAACGCATTGGGGTTGATCGCCGGACCGCTGCTCGCCGGGTGGCTGTTAACCGGGCGCGACCCCGTCGTGATGTTGTGGTGCTTTGCCGTCGGCTTCGGCATCCTCGCTCTTCTCGCCGCAGCCGTCGGTCGGCAGCACGGTGAGGTGACAGCGTTCGGGCTGGTTCCTCGCACGGTACCGGAGGCGCTAGTAATAGATCCACGTGCCGAGGTCGTGCCCGAACAACCGCCGGCGGAGACGCCAGCAATGGAGGTGCCAGAGAGTTCCTCGCCCATGCAACCGGCGCCGAGCGCACGCGCCAACGAGAAGACGTGAGCAACGGGGGCCTCACTTAAAGGTTCAAGGCCCGTGCTCACATTTCGTTAAGCCCAACGTGGCCTCATTACCGCTACTGTTGAAAAAGTTGGTTTCAAGGCGACACGAAGAACATTACGCGCCGATACCTGCTAGTTGATTGTCGATACGCAGGACGATTCCCCGTTGCGATCGCCTGGTTAGGCGATCGATGTGAATCCACCGGGTAGTTACTGGGAGCAGACATTGGCGGCCCACGCGAGCCGCCAGGACAGATCAGTTTGGATGTCGAGCGTAAAACCCACACAGGGCTAATTCCTCCTCACTCGGATTCGTCATGACCCTTTTTTTTGGGGGGCTTCTTACCGACCACGTACGATGCAGACGAGTCAACGAGTGCATGACGCTTCAACGCATTGCGACCAAGCAACATACGGAATTTCATATCGTCGCGCGCGGTCAAGGTGATTTCGATAGGCCATGTGTGTGGCCCAATCGAAAGTGGTGTCGAAACGACCCAGCGCTCCTCTTTATGCCCACCAGAGTCGGTTACCGTTCGTTGATCGACGACGTTGGCCCTGCAAACTACAACGGTTTCAAGGTCGCGTTGGTGAGGATGTAAACTAAACTCGACGCACTGAATGCCATCCTCTTTAAACGGGCGTAGTTTGAAGGCATGTAAAGCTGAAGTCCGGGCGCCTGTATCGACCTTGGCTTTAATTCGAGGAACGCCTAGCTCAGGTAAGCCGACCCATTCACGCCAACCGAAAATCAGTAGGTCATCTTCCATCTTGATACGGTTCCCCCCCTATTGTCAGACGCATAGACTAGACTCCCGGGGGAAGCATATTTCAGCGATATCGACCCAAGACTGCACAGGAGTCTAACTCAATATGAAGCTTGCAATACTCTCGCGAGGCCCCAAGTCGTACAGCACTCGCCGTTTCAAAGAAGCTGCCTTGCAACGAGGTCATACCGTTAAGGTGCTCGATACACTTAAGTTCGCGATTGACTTACAACAGGGTGTGCCTGACCTCTATTTTCGTCAGAAGCCCCTAAGCACTTACGATGCGGTTCTACCCAGGATCGGTGCGTCGATTACCTATTTTGGTACGGCCGTCGTCAGGCAGTTTCAAGAGATGGATGTTTTCTGCGCGAATACGGCGCATGGCATTGCCAACTCTCGAGACAAGCTACGCAGCCTACAGATTTTAAGCCGCCATCATGTCGGCATCCCTCGGACCACATTCGTTCGCGACAAGAAGGACGTGATCCCAGCCATCGAACGAGTTGGCGGCGCACCTGTGGTGATTAAGCTCATCGAAGGAACGCAAGGCATCGGTGTACTTCTAGCGGAATCGATGAAAACGGCCGAATCTATTATTGAGCTGCTCCAAAGCCAAAAGCAGAACGTTCTGATTCAGAAATTCGTTGCCGAAAGCAAAGGGAAAGATATACGTGCGTTTGTCGTTGGAGACCGAGTCGTCGCTGCCATGCGGCGCACTGCACAAGGACAGGAATTTCGCAGCAACGTCCACCGAGGCGGAACTGCGGAAGCGGTTGAGCTGAGCGATGAGTATCGCGAAACCGCGGTCCGTGCAGCCCAGATCTTGGGATTACGGGTGGCCGGCGTCGACATGCTCGAAGGTGCGGACGGTCCACAAATAATGGAAGTCAACTCGTCACCCGGTTTAGAAGGCATAGAGACTTGCACGGAATTGGATATCGCCGGCGCGGTGATTGATTACATTTCCGCCCAGGTCGACTTTCCTGAAATTGATCTCAGGCAACGGTTGACGGTCAGCAAAGGGTATGGCGTGACCGAAATTTATATTCCGGAGGGGTCAAAGTTCGTCGGGATCTCGATCAAAGATACCCAGTTGTCAGAGCGAGACATCAACATCTTAACGCTGTATCGGGGCAGCAAGGTAATACCCAACCCACGCGCCGACCGAGTGCTTGAACCGGACGACAAGCTTCTTTGTTTTGGTAAATTGGAATATATGCGAGACATGGTCCCACCGAGGACACGCCGTCGCCGGCGCCCGGCTGTGAAAGATTTGGTGTCCGACGAGTTGCGTGATCAAGACCAACCGACAGTAATCGGCGATAAGGATTGAACTTCGTGAGATTCCGTGTCGAGGTTCGAAACCGTGCCTAGAACCAGACTCCCTCGTACCAGCCCGTTCGAGATCGCCGGTTATGTTGTTCAACCTGGCGAACGCGCACAACTCGATCTGCCAACGGCAAACTTGTACACGCATACGCCGCTAAACATGCCAGTCGAAGTGTTCCACGGACGCCTTGGCGGCCCGGTACTTCTCGTTTGCGCTGCAATCCACGGCGACGAATTGAATGGCGTAGAGATCATTCGACGAATGCGCAGTTTTCGTTCGCTGAAGCACTTACATGGAACGCTTTTACTAGTACCTGTGGTTAACCAGTTCGGATTTATCCACCAGTCTCGTTATCTTCCTGACCGGCGTGACCTAAATCGGTGCTTTCCGGGTAACGAAAAAGGCTCTATCGCGTCGCGCGTTGCCCACGTGTTTTTTGATCAAATCGTTACACGGTCCACCAACATAATCGATTTACATACGGCGGCCGTTAATCGAGACAACTTACCTCAGGTGCGTGCTGCATTGGATGAGCCCGGCGTGCGAGAAATGGCAACGGGTTTCTCCATACCGGTGATCATCAATTCTGGACTCATCGATAACAGTTTGCGTAGTGAAGCAGGTAAGTTAGGTATTCCAGTCATCACCTACGAAGCCGGTGAGGCGCTGCGGCTGTCTGAGCGCTCGATTGTCACAGGAGTGCGTGGTGTCATTAGCGTGATGCGCACGTTGGGCATGCTACCATCGAGGCGCATCGAAACTGTGCGGGCCGAACCCTATATTGCTCGTTCAACCGCCTGGTTCCGAGCACCGGCCGATGGTATTTTTAGGCCACTCGCAAAACTTGGCGGGCGTATCAAGATTGGCGATACGCTCGGTGTGATCTCAGCGCCTTTTTCCTCAGAAGAAACAGTCTTAATTGCCGAGTCCGACGGCATTATCATTTGCGTCAGTAACCTACCGCTCGTCAACGCGGGGGAGGCTATTTTTCACATTGCGCGCTTCGAAGAAGTTGGTGCCGTGGAGGAAGAAATTGCGTCGCATGAAAGCCATATCGAAGGGGATCGGTTGTATGAGATTGAGGCGGTACCTTCGACCGAAAGCGACTAGCAAATGGCGAACCTGCATAGCTCTTGGGCACCTAATTGCAGCTCCAGCCCGGACTCCACTAGACTGGAATGTCGCGTAGATCTCTCCGACCCACAGAGACCCGCACTTCACTAAGCCGTCTCGTCCGGGGGCTCGTTTGATGCCAGTCAAAATTAGATTAAGGGCCCCACGCAAGTACACACCGTCATATCAGCTCGTTAGCAGCCACGTCATTCAACGAGGTACCAATCGGATCGCGTGGGCAATTTTTACAGAAACCCATAACTGGTCATTCAGGATACTGCTCGTTTTCGCGAAGCGCTTGGCGGAGGCTCTTAGTCTCAGTTCCTGGCCGACAGACAATCGCTTTTTGAAAGAACATGTTATTTGGCACTCGGACACGAACGGTCCCTTTTGCGACTGCATTGATTACCATTGAAGGTTATTCATTCCTTTCTCCCTATGCGGCCCGTTTTACCTTACTCATTGCAGCGAATCGGCATAATTGTAGTCGTTATTGAAACGGGAGCGTCTGCAAGTGATGCTTCGAACGAATATTTAACCTGCCGCCCATCGAATTTGGCTGACTCGACAAGGACGCACCGTGCGCATAGCGCCAAACCTAGGTTCCGGCACCGGGCATCCCGGTAGTCGAGATTCAAGATTATCACTCGGACTTTGATCCAATAATTCGGATAGACTCGTGTTGGTTAAGCTCCGGTGTAATGCTGGGAAATAATCTGCTTGATATCGAAATATTGTTCACGCCACGAGAGCAACATGGTTCCACTTGATACATTAACCGGCGCAATCGGACATTGTGACAACGTAGCGCAGGAGTAACACCCAATGAATCGTCCGGCCGGTCAAGATCAAGGGCTGTTAATTTGTTCGTATAAATTACTGGGCGATGGCTCCGGGACAATGCAAGAGCTGGGGCAAGACGCACTACGTACCGGAGAATTTCATTGGCACCATCTAAGGTGGGATGAAATTGGCATCGAGGAGTGGTTACGCGATAAACAGATAGATAAGAATGTCATCGAGGCCTTGGTCGCCACTGAAACACGCCCTAGAACGATCAAATTCGGTAATGGTCTGCTCGTGATTCTCCGGGGCGTCAATTCTAATCCGGGTGCTGATCCAGAAGATATGATATCTATTCGAGTCTGGATTTCTGACGGAGTGGTTATTTCAACAAGGAAAAAAAATAGGCGACTGCTGTCGATCGACGACATTAGATCCGACATTGACACCGGAATGGGGCCTACGACACCCGCAGCCTTTTTAGTTTCGCTTGTAAAGCGATTGGCTGACAGAATTGGCTACGTGGTTGATGAAATAGATGATCAACTAACGCAACTCGAGACTATGACAGATGACGTGGAGCCTCGCGAACTTCGTCCAAAGCTAGCGGAGGCGCGAAGGCAATCAGCATCACTAAGGCGATATCTCGCGCCGCAACGGGACGCGCTCGACACGCTATATCGGATAAAGGATTATTTAACCGACGACGATACTCACGCGCTACGAGAGCAGACAGATCGAACAACTCGGTACGTCGAAGATTTAGACTTGGCGCGGGAACGAGCAATGGTTCTGCAAGAGGAATTGCGCAACAGAACAGCTGAACAACAAAATTTACGAGTCTATATCCTGTCCTTAGTTACCGCGGTCTTTTTACCGCTCTCTTTTCTTACTGGCGTTTTCGGAATGAATGTTGCGGGATTACCGGGCACTGAAAATCCAACTGCCTTTATTTATCTTGCAATGGGCATGAGCGTTCTCGCCGTCTCGCTAATACTTGTTTTTCGCTGGAGGAGATGGCTTTAAGCTGCTAGGTGTCCGAAGTTAGCCCGGTGAGTAGCCCCGGGAAGTCTCACCCCTAGGCTATTCACCGGGTCGATTTGGCTCAGTTCCTTGTCTCGCCCTGAACGTCGGCGCGAACTTGATCACGGACCGTATCCGTGGCGAACTCGTAGTCACGCCGCCATCGAAGTCTGAAACAGCCCGCCGTAATGATGTCGCCAACTTTCGTATCAGATCTATTGAGTTCCGAAAGAATACGCGATCGAGATATTCGCAATCGAACTGCGCCGATCAATCGTTCGACGCGCGGATGTGACGTCGGGAAGTATGGGACTGACTTGATTTCATTTCATCTCATCTATCTCATGGACTCGCAGCGGAACAGGTCGACACTCCAAAGGCTGTCTTTCCTATGACCAATGAAGATCAGCCAGGACGGGCCATTGGAGCAGAAGGCATCCGGACGATAGTGTTTCTCCAACACGCGCCGAACGACGTCTCTATTGAGCTCAATGTCGAACGCATTAGCGATCTCTTGGGCAATACATACATAGCCGAACTTGGGATTGCGGGACTTCAACGCAACGATCGCGGCGATCAATTCTGGAGACGGATCGTACGGACCAGGCTTGCGTCAATAGCCTGTGGATGAAAAGAGCAGTCGGTAGTTTCGCTCGACCAAGGCCTTGTGGAATTTCAACAATGTTCCGGCGACAAGGAGCGCTGATACCTTTGAGAGCCGGTGCGGCTTGATGAACAAGCCGGTAAGCTCGAGCACAATTCGATCGAGCGTCATCAGGTGCGGTGCGCGCTGCCGCGAGCGATTGCTAATCAGGATCTGATGCTTGAATAACAAAGATTCCGCGGCAACGGCGCGAACCCCACCGGGGTGCACAAGTTTTGTGCAGCTGACGAGTAGATGAATCGTCAAGATGAGCAGATCGCGCATGTGTGCAACGTTATCAGCCTCGCCAATCTTCGCACGACTGTCTGACAAGGGCGATGCGCGGTAATATTTACTAATTCAGCACTTAGGTTCAACCGATCCGCCATAGTTCTCGCTTAATGGACAGTTAACCTGGCTTTTACGGGCTCATTTCGCCAAGACCCCGACTGACAAACTTCTCTCGATGAACAAAATCAGTGCGTCAGTAGGTCCCGTAGCGCTGCTAGTAGCGGTAGTGCTCGGGCTTGAAGGGGCCGCTGGTTGGCAGGCCGAGATATGCGGCTTGTTTACGTGACAGTGTATCGAGCTCGACTGAGAGTTTCCCAAGATGCAGACGTGCGACTTTCTCGTCGAGCAGCTTGGGTAACACATAAACCCCGACTGGGTATTGTTCAGGATGGTTGAACATCTCGATCTGGGCAATTGTCTGGTTCGTAAAGCTATTCGACATCACGAAACTCGGATGACCGGTGGCGCAACCGAGATTGACCAAGCGTCCTTCCGCCAGCAGGATGATGCTACGGCCGCTTTTCAGGGTGATCTTATGCACCTGCGGTTTGATTTCCGTCCACTTGTACTGGCGCATGCGATCGATCTGGATCTCGGAGTCGAAGTGCCCGATGTTACACACGATAGCCAGGTCCTTCATGCGCTTCATATGCGCCTCGGTGATGACATCGCAACAACCGGTGGTGGTGACAAAAATATCACCCTCGATACAGGCTCGATTCATGCTCATGACTTCGTAACCTTCCATCGCCGCCTGTAATGCACAGATCGGATCGACTTCGGTGACGATGACGCGCGCGCCCTGGCCGCGCAGCGACTGCGCTGAGCCCTTGCCGACGTCGCCGTACCCAGCAACCACCGCAACCTTGCCCGAGATCATGACATCGGTGGCGCGATTAATCGCATCGACCAGCGAGTGGCGGCAACCGTATAGATTGTCGAATTTCGATTTCGTCACCGAATCGTTGACGTTCATAGCCGGGAACAGCAGTTCGCCGCGCTCCATCATGTGGTAGAGCCGATGGACGCCGGTCGTGGTTTCCTCAGTGACCCCTAGGATCTTTGGCGCGATGCGATGAAAGCGCTGCGGATCGCGTTTCAGTGATCGCTTGAGCTGCGCGTAAAGCGCTACCTCTTCCTCGTTGTCCGGCTGCACGTCCAACAACTTGGAGTTTTCCTCCGCGCGGTAGCCAAGCAGGACAAACAGCGTCGCATCGCCGCCGTCATCGAGGATCATGTTCGGCCCGGCGCCATTACCCCAATCGAGGATGCGGTCGGTGTATTCCCAGTAATCCGTGATCGACTCGCCTTTGACTGCAAACACCGGCGTGCCGCCCTTGGCGATGGCTGCTGCGGCATGGTCCTGGGTCGAAAAGATATTGCAGCTAGCCCAACGTATTTCGGCTCCCAACTGCTGCAGCGTTTCGATCAGCACGGCAGTCTGGATCGTCATGTGCAGCGAGCCGGTGATGCGGGCTCCTTTGAGAGGCTTCGATTTACCGAACTCCTCGCGCATTGCCAGAAGGCCGGGCATTTCCTGTTCGGCCAATTCGATTTCTTTGCGCCCATATTCCGCCAGCGCGAGGTCCGCGATGACGTAATCCTTTTTCGTATTTTCCGGTTTCGCCGGAGTCGGCTTGCCCGTCGTCTTGGTTTTTTGAAGCATTCGATATCCCCATAGATTCAATAGTTAAAATAGAAATCGATATGAGTGATACGCCGCTCAAGCCAAAGCGGATTTCAGCGAGTCGAAAATAAAATGGCGGGGCAGGATCCTACAGAATTTCCCAATCGGCTATTGGCCCATTAATTACATCGAACATCGGATGGGCTTGAAAACGAGCACACCTAACAAATCCGGCGTAGCGAACCGGATCGCGTTTCTTCAATTTGCAAAGTAAATGTTCTGTCTCGTAGGCGATCTGTCCGGTGTTAACGTCTATTCGCGCCTTAGAACGCGATACACCGATTTTCGATTGGTCAAAATTGTAATTTCGCGCCAATGCCTCCTGATGGACGTGATGTAAATATTTACGTATTGCAGCTACCGGATATGGTAGCTCTTTGAAACGGTTCAGCTGAGGATGATGCATGTACCCCTTCGTGTCGCCTCTAAGTACCTTCTGCGCAAGCAACCCCTGTCGCCAGAGAGCTACTAACCCTTTCGCATCCAGGTAGCGGGGATGTATTGACCACAATCGCATAGGTCATTAACGAATAATTCGTGGCGACCCTTCAGACTCTCACCGCTTTGATCATCGCCGTCGATCTACGCTCGCGTTTCGCTACGACATTCGCCCGCTGTAATCCCATGAAGTTAACCACTGTGGTGTGAGGCTCACCGTAACTTCGGTTTCGGTTCGTGATAACAACCAAGTCGCGAGCTTTGGATTTTCATCGCCTAGAAAGCGATCGATCAGTGCGCGTAATATTCGGTCATCCGAGGCTGGAGCGCACCGAGCGATACCTCGTCCACGGACGCCAGCGTAAGGCGCATCGTTAACCGCTATCTCGAAACCGCACTTCGGCTCACTGCGCAACCAGCTAGCGAGCTTAGAGGTACGTTGGATGCTGAACCAGAGTTGTCCATCGCGAAACAGATACCAAAGCGAGGTGACGTGCGGATAGTCGTCGGGCCTAACGCACGCAAGTCGGCACGGTAATGCAGTTTCTGCGAGATAGCGTTCAATAGCTTCCAGCGACCACGCGCTGTTTGAGGCAATTTCAATTGGCATTGGTTTAGAACTCCGAGGGCTGTGGCCTGCGAGCGAGATCGGTATTCCCATCGTTCAGCAGCCGGTTAAAGTTGGATCGTGCAGTCCTTTACCATGTGATTTCCGAGCCGTCCCAAGCATAGAACCTACCGTTGTGGTCTGGTCCGAGACCATCGATCACTTCGAGTAAAAAAGCAACCGCCTGATCGGCAGTAAAAATTTTCTGCTTCGGTGCACTTCGTTGAAACGGTCGCGATAACTTTGTATCGACCGTTCCGGGATGCATTGCGACACAGATAATCCCCTGGTGTTTGCGTCTCAACTCAATGCTCAGATTCCGCGTAACCATATTCAGTGCCGCCTTCGATGCACGGTAGCTGTACCACCCACCAAGCCGATTATCGTCGATACTGCCTACCCGCGCTGAAAGATTAACCAGGACGGCACGCGCCCTGCGATCGAATAGCTGCGAGAAATGTTTCGCGATTAGTAGAGGACCAAAGGCATTAACGGCGAAAACCGCGTGCATCGTTGACGGGTTGATGTCATCGAGACGACGCTCCGGACCGAATGAATCGGTATGCAGTACGCCCGCACAACAAAGCATCATTGATACACATTGCACTTTTTTCTCGATTTGCATCGCTGCTGCGGCGACTGATGCTTCATCGGTGACGTCCATCCGAATAACGTCGATTCGCTGATTGTGTTCGTCGGCTAAGCGCCTCAAAGCGTCGGCGGAGGCTGGACAACGACAGGTGGCGATAATTCGGTCGTACCGATGATCCTCAACTAGCGCAAATGCAAGACCGATCCCACGGCTCGCGCCGTGGATTACTGCCGCGCCCGGGTCAAACTTACGCTTGCTCATGGAGGTAAATACGACGATTGTCCCGCTTCAAATCAAAAATTTTCGTCTATCTGAACTCTATGAAAAGCGAATTGTATTCACGCAACGTTGCGGACGCGGCTTGACGAAGCCGGCCCCCAAGGCGCTGGCGGTGAAATACAAAGACGAAGCTTCCGAAATAGCATTTTTGTTGCGCTCACAACGCTGCGCCTAGGCTGCGGACATAGAGAATTATCAATCTTGTCAGCTACTCGGAGGCGCGGTTGAGCACGCATATGAACGACTTGGGTTCGCGAATTGACTGGCGCTTCGGCCTACGGGCGCGATATTTAATTCTAGGTTCAGTGATCCATTTTGTTTATCTGTCCGTACCTTGCTCAGAGAAATTAGAAATGGTGTGGCATATTGATCGCGGCTCACTGGCAAGCAGTGCCTCACGTTAAATTATCTGAAGCGATTGGAGCATGAGATCACGCATTATGAAACACGGAACCCGTCACGCGTTGTTGAACCTATTTCCTACAATCGCGGACAGCGGACGTCGCACATGACGCGCCGTTCGCTGGATTTTCCGATCCACAATTCGAGCAACGCAGCCGTCGAGTTCCACTCAGCGAGCTGTGAAGACCTGTCGCTAATTAACCGGGTAATCGACCGGGCGACTGCAGGGTGGGCCTTACCGGCACGGGTGCGACGCTTGAGCCGCGCCGCGCTGCATTACACGACATCTGATCTACGAAGCATGCAGGTGATACTCGCCGCTGGCACGGGAGGTGAGGCATTTGCTGTCGCTGCTTGGGAATCCGCCGATGCGAAGGACACTCCGAACGATAGACGGGCGGCGCTACTGCATGGTATTTACGTCGACGCATCCGCACAGGGAACAGGAATTGGTCGACAACTTGTCGATATCGCATGCGCGAGCGCCACCCGAGAAGGT
>JBLFWZ010000103.1:0-13992 GCA_047611905.1 Gammaproteobacteria bacterium
TAGAAAATCGACCAGCTCTTTAACTTCTTCCTTCGCCTCCTCAACACCAGCGACATCGTTGAATGTCACGCGGATTTGATCTTCGCCAAGCATGCGCGCGCGACTCTTGCCGAACGACAGCGCGCCACGACCATTACCGCCACCTTGCATTTGGCGCATCAAATAGATCCAAACCCCTATCAACAATAGGAACGGGAACCAGGAAATAAAGATTTGCATCAAGATGCCCTGCCGATCCGGTGGTTGGGCTTCGATTCGTACGTTGTTCTCGAGCAACATGCCTATCATTGCGCTGTTGTTAGACTCTGGACTATAGGAATACAGCCGGGCACCGTCTAAGGTTTCCACGTCAATGGTTGGACCGTCTAACACCACTTTGGCGACTCGTCCGGATTTCACTTCTTTAACAAAATCGGAGTACTCGAGTTCTTGAGCAGTACTGTTCTTCGGGGTAAAGTTTTGAAAAACAAGCATTAGTACGAGTGCAATTACCACCCACAGGACCATATTTCGCGCCATATTGTTCACTTGCTCCGCTTCATCGCGTTTTCGAAAATGCTCATATTATCAATCGACTATATCTTAAAACCCTTTGCCACAACATAAAATTCTCGGGACCCCCGACGGGATGCGTCGGGTTTGCGCCGGGCAATTGATGTAAATATTTTCTTTAAATCCCTTATGTAATCGTCTGTTCCAGGAAATTGAAATAACTTAATCACTAGCGCACCGCCTGGCACCAGTAATTGTATTGAAATGTCGCGAACAATCTCCGCTAGCTCTAGAAAATTCGCCTCGTCGACATCGCGTATACCTGTAATGTTGGGGGCTATATCCGATATTACAAGGCCAATGGGGGCCGCGCCGAAATGCGTGACGATTTTGTGGAGTGTTTCTGCTTCTCGGCAATCACCTTCTATGAACTCTGCACCCGCTATCGGTTCCATTGGCAAAATATCGACGGCGACGACTTTACCCTTCGGTCCTGCGGCAGACACGGCGACTTGAGTCCAACCCCCAGGGCTTGCACCCAGGTCGAGTACGGCACCGCCTTTAGTAATTAATCGGTCTCGGGCGAGGATTTCTTTAAGTTTAAAGGCGGCACGCGATCGATATCCCGCCTTGTCACGTTGCTTAACGTACGGATCGGTCGCTTGCTGGCGCAGCCAGTTTTTTGTCGTCGAGCGCCGCGTGGACATTACGACGATGACTGAAATTCATATGTATTGGACATCGAGAATTTCGTATTCGATTTCACCGCCGGGCGCTTGCACGCTAACCTCGTCACCAGCACGTTTGCCAATTAATGCGCGCGCGACAGGTGATCCAACCGAGACCATTCCTGCTTTGATATCCGCTTCATCTTCGCCGACGATTTTGTAGGTCACTTCCTGGTCGTTCTCGAGATTCAACAACGCAACCGTCGCGCCGAAAATTACTTTACCCCCGGCATCGATCTTAGTGACGTCGATAATTTCCGCATTCGACAACTTGCCGTTGATATCCAAAACCCGCCCTTCGGCAAAACTTTGCTGCTCACGGGCGGCGTGATATTCCGCGTTTTCTTTCAGATCGCCGTGGGCGCGTGCCTCGGCAATTGCCGCCGTGATCCGTGGCCGGTCAACGGTCTTTAATCGATGCAGTTCTTCGCGTAGACGTTCTGCACCGTTTAAGGTCATAGGTGATTTATTCATCGGCATACTCCTGATGAAGATCTTGTAAACGGCGGACCGTGCCCTCACCGATCCGCGATATGGCCATCACTGCAGCGGTAGCGCCCGCAACCGTGGTGGTATAAGCGACACGGTGCTGCAATGCCTGACGCCGTATTTCAAATGAATCCGCAATAGCTTGTTCGTCCTGGGTGGTATTGACGATCAAACTAATTTCATCGTTTTTAATCATATCGACAACATGCGGCTGGCCCTGTTGAAATTTATTCACGGCTCGGCATTCAATCCCGGCCGTATTAATTGCCGCTGCCGTACCCAGCGTTGCAACGACTTCGAAGCCGCTAGCAATTAGGTCTCGGGCTAACGGCAGCATCGCGGCTTTGTCTTGGTCACGTACACTAATAAAAGCGACGCCCTGGGTCGGTAGCGGCATACTCGCCGCTTCTTGAGATTTGCCGAATGCTTCGCCAAATGTCGCGCCAATGCCCATCACTTCGCCGGTTGATTTCATTTCGGGGCCAAGCAACGTGTCCACCCCGGGGAACTTCGCGAACGGGAACACGGCCTCCTTTACACAATGAAAACTCGGTACTCGTTCTTTGCGCAGACCGAGATCCGCAAGCTTGTGTCCGATCATGCATCGCGCCGCAATCTTTGCCAGCGGGACACCAATGGCTTTGGAGACAAACGGCACGGTTCGCGAGGCGCGCGGGTTAACTTCAATAACGAAAATGTCGTCACCTTGGATGGCAAATTGCGTGTTCATTAAACCGACGACTTTAAGGCCTCGCGCCATGTCGACGACTTGCTCGCGCATGCGATCTTGAATAGCCGCAGACAAGGTGTGCGGCGGTAGGGCGCAAGCAGAGTCACCGGAATGAACCCCGGCTTGCTCAATGTGTTCCATGACCCCGCCAATAATTACTTCGTGACCGTCTGAGACCGCGTCCACATCGACCTCGATAGCACTTTCCAAAAAGCGATCTAGCAAAACCGGAGATTCGTTTGAGACCGCGACCGCTTCGCGCATGTAACGATCGAGTGCCGCGTCGCTATAGACAATTTCCATCGCCCGACCGCCAAGAACATAGGACGGGCGGACAACCAAGGGATAGCCTATTTCAGCTGCCGCGATTCGTGCTTGCTCAGTCGAACGGACGGTGCGGTTCGGTGGTTGGCGTAGTCCGATGCTCTGCAAGAATTTCTGGAAGCGTTCCCGATCTTCTGCGAGATCGATTGAATCAGGGCTCGTTCCTATAATCGGCACGCCGGCTTTTTCTAAATCGCGCGCGAGTTTCAGCGGCGTTTGCCCACCAAACTGAACGATTACCCCGACCGGCTTTTCAAGCGCGACAATTTCGAGCACGTCTTCGAGCGTCAAGGGCTCGAAATAGAGTCGGTCTGAGGTATCGTAATCTGTGGAAACCGTTTCCGGATTACAGTTGATCATGATCGATTCATAACCGGCTTCATGCATCGCCATGGATGCGTGAACGCAGCAGTAATCGAATTCTATTCCCTGGCCAATACGATTTGGTCCGCCACCGAGGACGATAACCTTCTCGCGCGACGTCGGCTTAGCTTCGCATTCTTCCTCGTACGTCGAGTACATGTAGGCGGTTGCAGAGTCGAATTCCGCAGCACATGAATCGACTCTTTTATAGACCGGACGAACACCATGCTCGATACGTAATTCCCTGACAGTACTTTCCGGTACATCTACAAGTTTCGCAATGCGTGCATCGGAAAACCCTTTGCGCTTTAAGCCGCGTAAATAATCACCCGTCAGACTGCCTACTCCGGCGTCGATAAGTTGCTGTTCAACAGCGACCAGATCCTCAATTTGAACAAGAAACCACGGATCTATTTTTGTCTGCGATTGGATGTCATCAAACGTCAGTCCTTCGCGAAACGCTTGGGCGACGTACCAGATCCGTTCGGCGCCCGCGACGCTCAATTCGCGACGCAGAACCGCATCGTTCGGTATGTCAATATCGTCTAAACCGCATTTGCCGGTTTCGAGACCGCGTAACGCTTTTTGGAAAGACTCTTGAAAAGTCCGCCCGATCGCCATCACCTCACCGACGGACTTCATTTGCGTCGTTAGTCGATCGTTGGCCTGCGGAAACTTCTCGAAGGTAAAACGAGGAATTTTTGTCACGACGTAGTCGATGGTTGGCTCGAACGATGCCGGAGTCGCCCCACCGGTGATCTCATTGACGAGTTCGTCCAAGGTATAGCCAACAGCTAATTTGGCAGCCACTTTAGCGATAGGAAAGCCGGTTGCTTTCGATGCAAGAGCCGAAGATCGCGAGACCCGCGGATTCATCTCAATGACAATCAAAGAGCCGTCGTCGGGATTCACCGCAAACTGCACGTTTGATCCGCCCGTATCGACACCGATTTCGCGCAATACCGCGATCGATGCGTTACGCATGACTTGGTATTCCTTGTCGGTTAGGGTTTGTGCTGGCGCAACCGTAATCGAGTCGCCAGTATGGACACCCATGGGATCCAGGTTTTCGATTGCACAGACGATGATGCAGTTGTCATTTCGATCACGCACCACCTCCATTTCGAACTCTTTCCAGCCTAGCACAGAGCGTTCGAGCAAAATCTCAGACGTCGGAGACGCTTCGAGACCACGCTGACAGATTTCGTTAAAGTCGGAACGATTAAACGCGACGCCGCCGCCGCTACCTCCCATCGTGAACGACGGTCGAATGATGACCGGAAAACCGATTATCTTTTGCGCTTGCTCGGCCTCTGGCATGGTGTGGGCAATGTAAGATTCAGGCGTATTGAGTCCAATCTTGGTCATGGCGGTGCGGAACTTCGCTCGATCTTCCGCTTTATCGATCGCCTCGACGCTCGCCCCGATCAGTTCGACCCCGAACTTCTCCAATACGCCATGATGGGCAAGATCGAGCGCGCAGTTGAGCGCCGTCTGTCCGCCCATGGTTGGCAATACCGCATCGGGACGCTCCTTTTCAATAATGGCGGCAACGGTTTGCCAACGAACGGGCTCGATGTAGGTCGCGTCAGCGAGCTCCGGGTCGGTCATGATCGTGGCGGGGTTCGAATTGACCAGAATTGTTCGATAACCTTCTTCGCGAAGTGCCTTACATGCTTGTGTTCCAGAGTAATCGAATTCGCAGGCCTGCCCGATGACGATGGGCCCGGCACCGAGAATCAAGATAGAACTTATGTCATTACGTTTTGGCATTTACGTCCGGAAAGCATCAATTGCAGATATGAATCGGTCGAATAGACCATCGACGTCGTGAGGTCCGGGGCTCGCTTCCGGATGTCCTTGAAATCCGAATGCGGGCGAATCCAAACATTCGATGCCTTGTAAGGAACCATCAAATAACGAGCGATGTGTTGCGCGTACGGATCCCGGCAGACTCTTCTCGTCGACAGCGAATCCATGGTTTTGACTAGTAATGAACACTTTCCCGGATTTGAGATCTTGCACCGGATGGTTCGCGCCGTGATGTCCAAATTTCATTTTTTCGGTCTGAGCACCACACGCGAGCGCTAGCAGTTGATGTCCTAGACAGATGCCGAATATTGGGATTTTCGCTGCAAGAATTTCTTTTATGGCCGTGATCGCATAGTCGCAGGGTTCCGGATCACCAGGCCCGTTGGATAAGAACACGCCATCAGGATCGCGCGCCAACACCTCGGCCGCTGGCGTCTCGGCAGGAACAATTTCGAGCTCGCAATCGCGATCGGCGAGCAACCGGAGAATGTTGCGTTTTACGCCGAAATCATAAGCCACAACGCGCCGGCGTCCTGGTTTGGCTAATTGCGAATAGCCATTAGCCTCTAAGGTCCAGGTGCCTTCGTTCCATGAGTAAGGCTTTGCCACACTGACTTCTTTGGCTAAGTCCGCGCCCATCAATCCGGCAAAAGCCCGGGCCTTTGTCGTTGCTAGGTCCCGATCAAGCTTGTCACCAGCCATAATGCAGCCGTTTTGCGCGCCTTGGCTGCGCAGTAAACGGGTTAAGCGGCGGGTATCAATATCGGAAATTGCGACGACTTTATTGCGCTTCAAAAAATCGCCGAGGCTGCCACTTGCTCGGTAATTGCTGGTCGTAATGGAAGCATCGCGAATAATAAGTCCATCGGCATACACGCGCTCGGACTCGCAATCCTGAGGATTTGTTCCGACATTGCCGATGTGCGGATAGGTCAACGTGACTAACTGCCGAGAATAGGACGGATCAGTCAGGATCTCTTGATAGCCGGTCATTGCGGTATTAAAAACCACTTCACCGACCGTGAAGCCAGACACACCGATGGAGCGACCAGAGAAGACACTACCGTCAGCTAAGGCCAAAATCGCAGATTCAGACACAGTTTTTGTTGCCTACATAAGGGACGGGACGAAAAAAACTTGCTCCCGTTAACGAAGCCCGCGCAATTGTACTTGAGCGTTGCGGTCCACGAAAGACCATGAGGCAATGTTTACGCGATCAGGTTCAATCCGCAATGCAACTTGTCGGAAACGCCCTCAATGGGGCGCTCGGCTCAAGTCTACAGAACGCGAGCCTGCCGATTCGTTTCGTTCATTGATGTTTCTAGATATTTCCACTGCAACTTCGAGTGCTCGCTTACCATCCTCACCGGTCACTTCAGGTAACAAGCCACCCCGTACGGCTGCAACGAAGGACTTAATCTCATCCATTAGCACATCATTGCCAGTCAGTTTGTGGGTCTCAAATGAGATCTCTTTGTGCTCATCAGCGTGACCTTGTTCGTCGATCTCTCCGACCAAAAGCGTGTGGTGAATATAATCGACCGAGATGTATGAATGCTCTTGACGAATTGTCATCGCTCGCACTTGATCTTGACTCACCCGACTAGCGGCAAGCTGCGCGATGCAACCGTCGGCGAACTCCAAACGCGCATGAGCAATATCGATATCCTTCGTCACGACCGCTCGGCCCGACGACGAAATATTAACCAACTCTGAATCTACGAGACTCAACACGATATCGATGTCGTGAATCATCAAATCTAGGACGACGTCCACCTCGGTGCCGCGCGCCTTGTATGCAGCAAATCTTTGCGCATCAATCGAGCGCGGACCCGTTACCTTTTCGCGCAGTGCGATCACCGCCGGGTTAAATCGTTCAAGGTGGCCAACCTGAAATAAGCGCTGTTTGTCGGCTGCCAGTTCAATTAGCGACTCTGCTTGGGCAACGGTCTCTGTAACCGGCTTTTCGACCAGCACGTGGACGCTCGCCTCAAGGAACGCGCGAGCCACCTCAAAATGCCGGTCTGGCGGTACGACAATAGAGACTAAGTCGACAAGATGGGTGATGTCGCGGTAATCGGCATAGGCTTGGACGCCATATTTTTCACTGATTTCGTCGCGGCGCTCGTCATTCGTCTCAACGACGGCGACGAGTTCAACGTCGTCGAGAGCCAAGTATTTTTGGGCGTGGAAATTGCCGAGATAGCCGACGCCGATAACACCCGCACGCAATTTATTCATAGTCGCAGTCAAAATAAACGAGATCTTGGTTCAAAGTTTTCGCCCAACTGCGGGGTCAGATATTTTTTTATTTGGAGGCGAGCGTTCGACTCGAACGATAACAATGATTTAGCACGGTGTATAGCCACGACCCTCGCCGCCAGCCGATGACTCTCGCCTTACGGCAACGGGCGACAGTCCTCGGCGCCGGTCACCGTTGCCAACGCTTCGCAGGCGTCTATCGATAGGGTCCAGTTGGCGATTCGGGTGCTACTACGCAACACGGCACGAACGGTGTGGGCGTCGATAGTCGGTACATGTTCGGCAAGGAGTGCCACGATGCCCGAAATATGGGCGCTCGCAAACGACGAGCCGGAAACGAAATCGAAGGTGTTGTCCGGCATTGTAGTCAAGACTTCCTCGCCCGGCGCGACAAATACTTTGCCCGCGCTGCGGGTAAGATCGACAGCCCTTTGACTGTCATTTGAGGTCACTGCGATCACCTCGTTCATGGACGCCGGAAACGAGAATTGTCCTTCGCCGATGTCCGTCGCTGCGACCACAACAAGCCCCTGTTCCACCGCGCGAACAATAAGTCGCGAGACGAGCGGGTCATATTCGCCTTGAAGGCTCATGTTCACAACTTTCATATCGTTCGAAATCGCCCAATCCAGTGCGCGAGCTAAAGCGAAGCTGCTACATTGCCCGCGACTCACGCCGGGATTGGATTCCCAGCAGGCGCGTAGTGCATACATCTTAGAATTTGGCGCAATGCCGACGATACCGCGTCCATTATTTCCAGCAGCACCAATAATGCCGGCGACCGCAGTGGCGTGAAATTCGACAATCTCGATTGTCTGATCAGCGTCCACGAAGTTTAATGTGCCTGCGATACGGTCGCGGAGATCAACGTTGCTCCGATCAAGCCCCGTATCGATAATCGCGACCCGCACATCCTTACCGGTGCTCAATGCGTGGGCTTCGTCGATACGGGCGTTGATCAACGAATGCTGCAATTGTGCATAAGGATCTGGTTTCAATGCTTGAGTTCGACCTGCGACCTTGAAAAACCGCATGGTTTGGACGCTTTCGATCGCAGATTCGCCATTGAGCAACACCATTTTAGCGTCGACATCGGCTGAGAACTTCGTTGCCAAGATCACGCAATCACGCGCCAAAGATTCGATGTGCCACGTATCGAGGACACGCAATTCATGTTTTTGCGCGAGCTGATGTGCGATATGAGCTGTGTCGCCCACAACTGCGGGTGACAGCACCACAAGTAATTGGACATCCGTGCTGGGTTGCAAATATCCGGTCGGAGGCAGGATCTTCGCCGTCCCCGGTTGGATAAGGCTAGCAAGGTATATTGCGACGAACGCAATGACAGCGAGCGACAATTTAGCCATTTGTGGCTAGCACGGACTCACCCCTTGCGCGATTAGTAGGTTCCGCCAATGCCAACAATTGGTTCAACGAACAACACTTGTTTGGAGTCGCGAAGCTTGCCCAACGCCGTTTGTAGGTCTGCGCTGTTCGTCACCGCCGACATTGCTATCGTGTAGGCGCCCCGCGGGGTCGGCCCATCAATCAACTCGACTTGAGACGACAACAGTAGACGCCGCATTTGAAATTCCGTCACGTCACGAGCGAAAACAATACGCGCCGAGAACGTTCCCGTTTCGCCCATTTCTGTCGTACGAGCGCCTAACGTGATGTAGGCATCATTAGCACCCGAATTTGTAAGCAACCCAGAATTCAAATTAATGATGCCCGCAAGTCCCGTTACGATAACGAGTACCGCTGCAGCCGCCCACGGAAACGTCCACGCTTGCTGATTGTTTTCATCAAGACGGGCATGTAGCCGATCTAACGCCGTCTCGCATTGCGGATCCAAAGTCCGCGTCGATAAAACCTTGCTCAATACCTTTAGACTCGCAATTTCGCGCCGGCAGACAAGGCAAGTCGCCAAATGCTTTTTGGCTTCGACGAATTCGTCCGCATCTAAGGTTTCGTTCACAAACCAGGGCAAATTAGCCCACACTCGATCATGCTCGCTCTCGAAGGCGGACAATTCTTGATTATTATTGTTGTGCATAATAATCAGGCCTCGCGCCGCGCGAGCGTTTCTAGGATTCGGCGCAACTGTGCGCGTGCGTGGAACATTCGGGTTTTTACGGTGTTGACCGGGCAACCGACAATCTCGGAAATTTCTAAATTCGAATAACCAAAATGGTACGTCATCTCGATGACGCTACGGTGGGCCGGGCTCAATCGTTGCATCGCCTTGTCTAAGGCCTCTTCCGCCTGAAGCTTCGATATATCGCTTTCGGCGCTGGCCGTCTCCGGCAGGGTTTCCCAGTCCTCGGGTAACTTATCGAGGCGCATGCGTGCCTCTCTCTCTAGACGCTTTATTGCTTGTTTATAAGCGATACCGAAAATCCAAGTGGAAACGCGCGATCGGCCGGCAAATGTCCCAGCCTTAGTCCATACGATGTACATCGTGTCGTTGACGACTTCTTCCGATAAGCCGCTGTGCGACACCAGCCGCGCCAGGAAATCCATGAGTCGTGGATAGTAGTCTCGATACAGCGCATCGAACGCATCGCGATCATGGTTCGCCACCGCCTCAAGGCGCAGTACTTCTAAACACTCCGCCGCGGCCTTCGCGTCGGCTTGTTTGGTTGTCAGTGGCGGGGCTGCTCGCTTCATTTTGTATCCAAGTTCACTCATCGGGTTAATTGTACCGCGTGCCAATTTACGATGAGAATTCGTTATTCCTGTCTACTTAGTCCGAGCTTAGCGTCGTTCGGTTCAAAACGGTTGTAGCTAATTGTTATTTATTGTGTTTCTAGTCACGTTGCCGCACCGCTAGCGTAAGTTCAGCACATCTTGCATGTCGTAAACGCCGTTTGGGCGGTCCGCCAACCACCTTGTCGCGCGTAGTGCACCACTAGCGAAAGTCATACGGCTCGAGGCCTTATGCGTTATTTCGACCCGTTCGCCGGCGCCTGCAAATAACACCGTGTGGTCACCGACAATATCGCCACCGCGAATTGTTTCGAAGCCGATGGTCTTTTGATCACGAATCCCGGTGTGCCCTTGGCGTCCGTAGACGGCGCAGGTGGCTATATCGCGATCTAGCGCGTCCGCTATGATTTCACCGAGCCGTACGGCAGTACCGGAGGGGGCATCGACTTTGTTGCGGTGGTGCGCTTCTATAATTTCCACGTCAAAATCATCACCGAGTGCTAGCGCCGCCAATTCGGCGAGTTTAAAGCACAAATTCACACCGACGCTCATATTGGGCGCGAACACAATCGGGATATCCGCGCCGGCTTCATCGATAGTTGCCCGCGCCTGACCGATGCCGGTTGTCCCGATAACGATTCGTTTACCGGCCGCGCGGCAAGCGGCAACGTTATTCAATGTCGATTCAGGCAACGTGAAGTCGATTAGCACGTCGTAGCTCGCATCGAGTTCGAGTATGTTGGATTTAATCGGTATTCCGAGTTCGCCAACGCCGGCGGCGAGACCAATGTCGGTTCCAACAATCGGCTCATCAGGGTGATCAAATCCATCGCAGAGAACAATCTCCGGATGTTCGTTGATCAGTTCGACCAAAGTCCGACCCATGCGCCCGCCCGCGCCGGCTATCGCTACTTTTGTTTTGCTGGACATATTTTCTCCTCGTTGTCGCCCTGCACGGCGGACATTCTTACCTTGTTGCGGCTAAGAAAATTTCATGTCCTCGAAAAACTTTTTAACGCCGTTTAGCCATGAATCGGCTTTCGGGCTATTGCTCTTGCCCTCGGCCAGGGTTTCGCCAAACTCGCGCAGCGCCTCTTTCTGCGCCTTATTCAAGTTTACGGGGGTTTCAACCACGACCCGACAAAGCAGATCACCAACGCTGCCGCCGCGCACGGGACGCACGCCTTTGCCACGCATACGGAACATTTTGCCAGTTTGAGTTTCCGACGGGATCTTCAAATTTACGCGGCCTTCAAGCGTTGGTACTTCTAACTCACCGCCGATCGCAGCGGTCACAAAGCCGATCGGGACTTCGCAATACAGATTGTTATCTTCACGGGAAAAAATCGCGTGTTCATTAACCACGACGTTGACGTACAAGTCGCCTGGCGGACCGCCCCGTTGACCAGCCTCACCTTCGCCCGATAGACGGATCCGATCGCCGTTGTCCACCCCAGGCGGGACCTTAACGGAAATGGTTTTGCTGCCACGGCCCTTACCGGTGCCACTGCATGAACCACAAGGGTCGGTGACGACGCTACCCTGGCCACGACATTTGGGGCAGGTTTGCTGGACCGAAAAAAAGCCCTGTTGCATCCTCACTTGCCCGACACCACCACAGGTCGTGCAGGATTGCGGCGCTGCGCCGCTGCGCGAGCCGCTGGCCTTGCAGGACTCGCAATCGATGATCGTCGGTATACGGATTTTCACTTCCGTGCCGCGCACTGCATCTTCCAACGAGAGCGCTAGGTCGTAGCGTAAATCGCTGCCCCGATAAGCCCGGTTACCGCCGCTTCGTCCGCCCCCTTGGCCAAAAATATCGCCAAAGACCGTATCGAATATGTCGCCGAACCCGGCCCCTGCGCCACCACCGCCGCTTGCAGAGGCGTCAACCCCAGCGTGACCGAATTGATCATAGGCAGAACGCTTACGCGCATCGCTTAGGATCTCGAAAGCTTCTTTGGACTCTTTGAATTTTGCCTCGGATTCTAAATTGCCTTCATTGCGATCCGGGTGGTGCTTCATCGCAAGGCGACGATAGGACTTTTTTATCGCAGCATCGTCAGCATCTCGGCTAACCCCGAGAACTTCGTAATAATCGCGCTTCGCCATAATCTAGGTTTTCAGTGGGCCAGTAAAAGTTTAGCCCGAGCAGGGCAGATCCGTACTCGGGCTCATATTTGAGGAGCGTAGTATAGGAGTAAGACTTACTTATCGTCTTGCTTAACTTCTTCGGTAACTTCTTCGGTAACTTCTTCGAAATCCGCATCCACAACGTCGTCATTATCCGCAGTTGCCGTTTCGGCTTCCGCAGCACCGGCCTCGCCCGCCGCGCCGGCGGCTTGTGCTTGCTCGTAGGCCTTTTGTGCAATAGCGCCAGATAGCTCACCAAGTGCCGCAGTTTTTGCCGTAATGTCTTCGACGTCGTCGGTTTCTAGCGCTGTTTTCAACGCGGCAACTGCCGAGTCGATATTGCCACGCTCTTCCTCAGTCACTTGCTCGCTGAGTTCTTCTACTGATTTTTGCGTCGCATGGATAAGACCATCCGCCTGGTTGCGGGCGTTAACCAGCGCCTGAAACTGCTTATCTTCTTCGGCGTGCGCTTCCGCATCTTTCACCATCGCATCGATCTCGTCATCCGACAGACCACTGGATGCCTTAATGATGATGGACTGCTCTTTGCCGGTCGCCTTATCTTTGGCGGACACGTTGAGAATACCGTTCGCATCGATATCGAATGTAACTTCGACTTGCGGTACACCACGCGGCGCCGGCGGAATGTCCGCCAGGTCGAATCGACCTAAGGATTTATTGCCAGTTGCTTGCTCACGCTCACCTTGTAAAACATGCACAGTCACGGCTGTTTGATTATCGTCGGCGGTCGAGAACACTTGGTTCGCCTTGGTTGGGATGGTGGTGTTCTTGTCGATGAGTTTGGTCATCACGCCACCGAGGGTTTCGATACCTAACGATAGCGGTGTCACATCGAGCAACAAGACGTCTTTTACATCACCGCCCAGTACCCCGGCCTGAATGGCCGCGCCGACCGCAACCGCTTCGTCAGGATTAACGTCGCGACGTGGTTCTTTACCAAAAAAAGCCTGCACCACTTCTTGTACCTTGGGCATGCGAGTTTGGCCGCCAACTAAAATGACGTCGTCAATTTCGGAAGCATCTAGGCCCGCGTCTGCGAGTGCCGTACGGCACGGTTCTATCGTCCGGGTGATTAAATCCTCAACCAGCGATTCCAGTTTTGAACGAGAAATCTTCACATTGAGATGCTTAGGCCCCGCTGCGTCGGCCGTAATGTAGGGTAGATTCACATCGGTTTGCTGGCTCGAAGAGAGTTCGATCTTCGCTTTCTCGGCGCCTTCTTTAAGCCGTTGCAGCGCCAACGGATCGGTGTGTAAGTCGATACCTTGTTCTTTCTTAAATTCTCCCGCCAAGAACTCAATCAGGCGCATATCAAAATCTTCACCGCCGAGGAAGGTGTCGCCATTGGTGGAGAGCACTTCGAATTGGTGCTCACCATCGATTTCGGCGATTTCGATAATCGAGACGTCAAATGTTCCGCCGCCTAAGTCGTAGACCGCGATTTTCGCGTCTCCGCCACGTTTATCCATGCCATACGCCAACGCCGCCGCAGTCGGCTCGTTGATGATGCGCTTCACGTCTAAGCCAGCAATGCGACCCGCGTCCTTGGTTGCCTGGCGTTGCGAGTCATTGAAGTAAGCCGGCACCGTGATCACCGCTTCAGTCACCTCTTCACCCAGGTAATCTTCGGCGGTTTTCTTCATTTTCATTAGAACCCGCGCGGAAATTTCCGGGGGCGCCATCTTCTCGCCGTTGGCCTCGACCCAAGCGTCGCCGTTGTCAGCTGCAACAAGCTTGTAGGGCACCATGTCGCGGTCACGCTTGACCACGTCGTCGTCGAATCGTCTACCGATTAAACGCTTCACCGCAAACAAAGTGTTCTCGGGGTTCGTCACGGCTTGACGCTTAGCAGACTGGCCCACTAACACTTCACCGTCGCTTGAAAATGCCACAATCGATGGCGTCGTCCGCGCTCCTTCTGCATTCTCG
>JBLFWZ010000104.1:0-13819 GCA_047611905.1 Gammaproteobacteria bacterium
CGCCGCCGTCTGCGGCTGGTATTTTTCGCATCCCGAGTCACGTTATTTTGGCGTCGGCAAGATAAACCGGGATCAAGTTCAGGACTATGCGAAGCGCAAAGGCATGGACACGCGTGAAGCAGAGCGCTGGCTCGGTCCGAATCTTGGCTACGAGGCGGATTCCTAAGAGCCTATGTTCAAGGAGCGCCAATCAATTGCGAGTTTGCTCAGCAGTGCGAGCGCACAGTCCGCAATCCAAGTATGTGGCTGGGTACGCACGCGACGCGACGCCAAACTGTTCTCGTTTTTCGAGATTAACGACGGATCCTGCCTCGCTAGTATTCAGGCGATCTTGGACACCGATGACGGAACCGCGACGGACCTTAAAGCGATCGGCACGGGCGCTGCGGTCGCGGTGGAAGGCGATCTCATTGAGTCGCCCGGCAAAGGACAAAAATGGGAGATTCGAGTCACCAAGATTTTACTCGTCGGCGCGGCTCCGGCGGATTATCCGTTGCAAAAAAAACGACACAGCGACGAATTTCTACGCACAATTGCTCATTTGCGTCCACGCACAAATAAATTCGGCGCGATGTTTCGCATCCGGTCACAACTGTCTTTTGCAATCCATCAATTCTTTCAAGAGCGTGAATTCCATTACGTCCACACACCTATAATCACGGGGTCCGATTGCGAAGGCGCCGGCGAAATGTTTCGCGTGACGACCTTCGATTTGGCATCCGTTCCCAATATTGACGGCGCGGTCAACTTTGACGAGGATTTTTTCGCGAAAGAGGCTCATTTAACGGTATCCGGGCAGCTTGCGGTGGAACCATATTGCTTAGCGCTCGGCAACGTCTATACCTTCGGTCCCACTTTTCGATCGGAAAATTCGAATACGTCGCGCCACGTATCGGAGTTTTGGATGATTGAACCCGAAATCGCATTCGCAGATCTGGCCGACGACATGGATTTGGCCGAACAGATGGTCCGCTACCTCATTAAGTATCTTCGCCGTCATTGCGCCGAGGATCTCGCTTTGTTCGAAAAATTCGTCGACAAAGATCTAACTGAGCGACTTGATCAAGTCGAAAAATCCGAATTCGTGCGGCTGTCCTACACCGATGCAATCGATATCCTCCGCACTAGCGACGTGTCCTTCGAGTACGCACCAACATGGGGCGCAGACTTGCAAACCGAGCACGAGCGTTATCTCACGGAAGAGCATTTTCGTCGACCCGTGTTCGTTTTCGACTGGCCGAAAGAGATCAAAGCGTTCTACATGCGTGAAAATGATGATGGTAAAACGGTCGCCGCGATGGACCTGTTGGTTCCGCAAATCGGCGAGCTCATCGGTGGCAGCCAACGAGAGGAGCGTTACGACCAGCTCCACCGGCGCATCGAAGATGAGTCGCTCAGTCACGAGGACTACTGGTGGTATCTGGAAACACGTCGCTTTGGCTCCGCGCCGCATGCTGGATTCGGCTTAGGCTTCGAGCGATTCCTCATGTTCGTCACGGGTGTGACGAATATTCGAGACGTTATTCCCTACCCTCGCACACCGAAACATTTGGAATTTTAATCAGGCAGCTGCAATGAACGTAATGATCGATCTCTGTGTTGTGCCGTTGGGTGTCGGCGTTTCCGTTTCTGAATATATCGTTGAGTGTGAGCGAATTATCGCGGACGCCGGGCTAAGTTCGCAGCTGCATCCCTATGGAACGGTGATCGAAGGTGAATGGGATGATGTTATGGCGGTGGTAAAGCAATGCCATTTGAAAGTACACGACATGGGTGCTCCGCGAATTTCGACGAGCATGAGAATTGGCACTCGCACCGACCGCGCACAAACTATGCAAGACAAACTCGACAGCGTTACCGAGAAGCTGGAACGTTGATAACTTGTAACTCGTAGAACTAAGGATGCCACTATGTCGTCAACGTTAATGAGCTATGTTCATGGTACGAGCACCGAGCCGTTAAAGTTTCTTACCATTGGGCAAGCGCTTGAGGATGCCGTTGCCGCGTGGGGTTCGCGCGAAGCACTGGTGGCCTGCCATCAGAACATCCGCTGGACTTATGCCGATCTCAATGCCGCGGTCGATAACATGGCTCGTGGTTTACTCGCCCTCGGCTTCGAACCTGGCGACAGCATCGGCATTTGGTCACCGAACAATGTCGAATGGGTTGTCACACAATTTGCCACCGCGAAAGCGGGCATTATTCTGGTGAACATCAATCCCGCCTATCGGATCGGTGAACTCGAATACGCTCTGAACAAAGTTGAATGCAAGGGATTAGTCCTTGCGGAACAATTTAAGAGTTCGAATTACGTCGAAATGCTCAGTAAGCTTGCCCCGGAATTGTCCGAGTGCAAACCTGGAGCGTTATCCAGCACTAAACTGCCGCACTTGAAATGCGTCGCGTGCATCTCAGATAACGTGCACCAAGGGATGTATCGGTTTGATGAAGTCGCGGCGTTTGGTTCAGACGAGCACACACAACGGCTCGCGGCAATCAAGACCACACTGCAACCGGATGACCCGATCAACGTGCAGTTTACCAGTGGCACTACGGGCATGCCGAAGGGCGCGACTTTAAGCCATTTCAACGTCGTCAATAATGGTTACTTTGTCGGTCGAGCCATGCGCTTTACAGAATCCGACCGTCTGTGCAGTCCAGTACCGTTGTATCACTGCTTCGGCATGGTGATGGGTGTCCTCACGTGTGTCACAAATGGTTCGACGATGGTATTTCCGGATGAAGCTTTCGACCCGGCGTCGGTGTTAAGCGCGATAGCAGCAGAGAAATGCACCGCCCTTCATGGAGTGCCGACGATGTTTATCGCCGAGCTCGACCATGCGGAATTCGGAAATTACGATCTGAGCTCGTTGCGCACTGGCATCATGGCTGGCGCGCCATGTCCCGTAGAAGTCATGAAACGGGTTTTCGACGAGATGAATATGCGTGAAGTGACGATCGCCTACGGCATGACCGAAACAAGCCCCGTGAGTTTCCAAAGTGGCACTGATGATCCGATGGATAAACGCGTATCCACCGTTGGCCGCATTCATCCGCATGTCGAGGTAAAAATCGTCAACGAAGACGGTCAAATCGTGCCGCGCGGTGAAAAGGGGGAGTTGTGTACTCGCGGTTATAGCGTCATGCGTGGCTATTGGAATGACGATGAAAAAACTGCGGAATCAATTGACCCGGCCGGATGGATGTACACAGGAGACCTTGCGATCATCGACGATGAGGGGTTCTGCAATATCGTTGGTCGAGTTAAAGACATGATCATTCGAGGTGGAGAGAACGTTTATCCGCGCGAAATTGAGGAATATCTTTATCGTCACCCGCAGGTTCAAGATGTGGCGGTGTTTGGCGTTCCGGATAAAAAATTCGGCGAACAAGTAGCTGCCTGGATCAAGTTACGGGAAGGTGAATCGCCAAGTGAAGACGATATTCGCAACTATTGTCGCGAGCAAATTGCTCACTATAAGGTGCCGGCTTACATCCGTTTCGTCGACGAATTCCCGATGACAGTCACTGGGAAAATTCAGAAATTTGTCATGCGAGACACGATGATCGAAGACCTTGCGTTGGTTATCGATAAGACGGCGTAATCGCTAAGCGCAGGCGCCTGTTTCGATATTAGCCGGCGCGAGCTAACACCGTCACAGGCATCACGATTTCAAGTCGACGACCTCGAACTATCGCGGTCGTCGGACCCGCAGGACTATTGCTAGCTACGTTCGCGATTCCACTCGTCAAACGTTTTGTCACTATCAGCGAGTCGTTCGAGTAATGGCGCCGGAGTCCAGTAGACCTCTCCATAACGCTGGCGATATTTCAAGATTGCATCGCGGACGTTTTTCAAACCCACAGTATCTGCGTAACACATCGGGCCACCACGGTAGCGCGCCATGCCGTAGCCGTTTGCGTAGACGACGTCGATATCACTCGGACGAAGCGCGATACCCTCCTCGAGAATCTGAGCCCCTTCGTTGATCATCGAATAGAACAAACGCTCGATGATTTCTTCATCGCTAACCTCTCTTTGTGCAACACCAAGTGCCGCCGCCTCGGCTTTGGCGAGCGCAGCAACCTCTGGATCGGGAACTGCATTACGGCCCTCGTACTTGTAGATCCCAGCACCGGATTTTTGGCCCATCCGGCCTTTTTCCACAAGCTTGGTGATCATCCGAAAGAAGACGGGATCATTGGGTCGTTCAATCCACTCGTTACGAACTTTTTCCAAGACGTCTAAGCCGGACAAATCTGAGACTCCATTCGGGCCCATTGCCATGCCCCAATCGAATGCCACTTGGTCGATTCGTTCAGGAGCAACACCCTCCAGGATCATCAACTGCGATTCGCGGATATAGGGGAAAAACATGCGGTTCGCGACAAATCCAAAACAACAGCCGACCAGCACTGCCACTTTTCGAATTGTTTTCGCCATTGCCATAGAAGTTGCAATAACATCTTTGGCCGTTTTTTCGCCGCGTACTATTTCGAGTAGCGTCATCACGTTTGCAGGGGCGAAAAAATGCAAGCCGATCACATCTTCCGGACGCTGCGTACTGGCAGCGATCTCATCGATATCCAAGGTCGAGGTATTCGATGCGAGGATCGCACCTGGTTTGCAGACTTTGTCTAGGGTCGCAAAAATTTCCTTTTTGAGCGCCATATTTTCGAACACTGCTTCAATCACAATGTCGACCTCAGCGAGTGCGTCGTAATCCAACGTCCCGTTGATCATTGACATGTTTTTCTCGAGCTGTGCTTCGGTCATACGACCCTTCTTGACCACGACCTCGTAGTTGTTGCGGATAATGCTTAGTCCGCGGTCCAAGGCTTCCTGGTTTACTTCCTTAAGCAGGACTGGAATGCCCACGTTGACGAAGTTCATTGCGATCCCACCGCCCATGGTTCCGCCGCCAACGACGGCAACTGTTTCTAGCTTTCGAACTGGCGTGCCTTTAGGCACATCCGGTATCTTGCTGATCTCGCGATCGGCGAAAAAGAGATGCCGCTGCGCTTTGGAATGGGTGGAAGCCATACACTCCATAAACAGTTCGTTCTCCCGTAAAACAGACTCGCTGTAGGGCTGCGATACAGCAGCCTCGACGCATTTGACGATTTGTTCTGGGGCAAAAAATCCGCGCGTTCTGCGCGCCATATCTTTGCGATAATCTGCGAAGAACCCGTCAGGCAGGGACGCCGGGTCGATCACGATTTCACTAATTCGACGCGGCGCCGCTCCGGCACTCAGCAGTTTGCGGGCATACGCTTTCGCGCCATCAAGCAAATCTCCATCAATGATCTCGTCAATAGCCCCGCGCTTATGCGCTACGTCGGCAGGCATTGGCGCGCCTGAGATCATGACATCTAGCGCGTCCTTAACGCCGATCAATCGCGGTAAACGTTGAGTTCCCGTCGCACCGGCCAGCAACCCAAGTAAAACCTCTGGCAGGCCAACTTTCGCTGTCGGTATGGCACATCGGTAGTGACACGCCATCGCCGTTTCAAAGCCGCCGCCGAGTGCTGTGCCATGAATGGCGGCAACAATGATCTTTGAACAAGCTTCCATCTGCTCGACGACCTTTGGCAGCCATGGATCCTGGATCGGCTTATCAAATTCAGTGATATCGGCGCCTGCGATGAAGGTACGGCCGGCGCAAATCAGTATGGCGGCCTGCGCTTGCGAATCAGCTTCAAATTGCGTAAAGGCTGCTGCTAGGCCTTGGCGAACAGGCAAAGACAGTGCATTTACGGGCGGATTGTCAACGGTAATAACGGCGATATCACCGTCGCGAACATAAGTAACTACGTCAGCCATTTATCGAATTCCTTGTAGCTTGGATTGGCGCTAATGATGCGCTTAGGGGCGAACCCGCCCGAGCGAGGTCGCGAATTATACCGGTCCGGTCGGACCTAGGGCTAGGGTCGGCGAAGAAGTTGCTTGCGCATGGCGGCTATAAAAGACCGTCATGGCGCACTTAGGAAGTGCTTTTGTCAGCGTTATGCGCTAATTAACCAAGGAGTTCGCATTGCCGTAGAGGCTACTCGCGACCAGAACGTCCATTTTGCGCAATCTCCGGCTTATTTCGCGCGCAATATTCATCAATATAATGATGAATAGCTCCTTATCTCGTTGGTAGATTTCGTACATGTCCTCATTGCTTAGGGTCCACAGGTTCAAGCGTTCCAATGCCCTTACTGAAGCGGACCGGGGCTGTACGTCGATTAGCTCCATTTCGCCAAACGAGTCACCCTCGCCCAAGATCGCCAATTGCCGAGTTGGCGGCGTGGCATCGGTATTCTTTACCACCTCGACGCTGCCTTGTCGGATGAAGAACATACGATTGCCCTGTTCACCTTCGTTGACAACGGTGGCGCCCTTTTCGAAAGACACTTGCTTGAATAACGGAATAATCAGTGCCAGACTTTCGTCGGAGACGCCGCCAAATAGCGCGTGCGATTGAAGGTCTTCCGCTTTAATCATACTGCTCCCTCAATGATTGGGGATGGGCGCGAGGCGCGTCCCACACCGCAGACTTGCTAGTAACCCGCGCGAGTTTTCGCCTCGAGCATCTTTTCTGCATTACGACAAAACTCGTCCACGTCTGTATATCGTCCAGGATGGTCGACTCCTGTCGCTCCAGCCTCACCGAGTTCTCGAAGACGCTCCGCTGCGGCGCCTATATCGTCCAGCGGCAACTGAGTTAAAGGAATAATTTCCGGTTTGGGCTTGCCCGCAGCGCTCATTCTTGCAGCCAAATCAACAGCATGTTCTCGTAACGTCGCTACGTCTAAGTTCATTGGCATCCAGCCATCGGCGAGTTCCACCGTTCTTGGTAGTGCATTTTCTGGAGCGCCGCCAATTAGTATTGTCGGTCGCTCGGGCCTCGGTTTGAATAGAAACCGCTGGCCATTCAACTCAACTTCATCGTTGGCGAAGCACTGATGAATCACCCGTAACGTCTCGTCAGTTATCGCCCCACGTCGTTTTCTATCGACGCCAAGCGCTTTGAATTCGGCCTCCATCCAGCCGACTCCGAATCCAACACATAATCGCCCGCCAGAAAGTTCTTGAATCGACGCCAGCCATTTTGCCGTCGGCAAAGGAGCTCGATATGGCGCGATTAAGACCGATACACCGAGCCGCACGCGGCTCGTGATGCCAGCGGCGAAAGCTAAGGTCGCCAAAGGATCGACGTAGCGGCCGCCGGATCCTTCGGCCTCGTCCGGCGGTATTGCAACATGGTCCAACACCCACAAATCATCGATGCCCATCGTATCTGCCGCTTTGGCACATTCAGTGATCGTTGATCGCGTGGACGCGGGCCCCGAATTTCGTAAGAACATCCCTAACCGCATAATATCTGCCCTGCTTTACTTAATGTACCGGCAACGCGAATTCAATTTAGCGCTGCGACCATCTCACAAACCTGTTCAAGCGTGCTGTATTTTTCGGCTTCCCGAGACCCTTCGAAACGCAAATATAGACAATTTACGCCTGCGTTTTTATAGGCTTGGAAGCGTTTGCGAATCATAACAGGGCTACCTACTGCGCCGAAAAGGGTCACGAGTTCGTCGGGAACCCGTGCGCGCGCTGCGTCGCGTTTACCGGCAAGCCATAATGATTGCACCGCCTTGGCGTCTTCATCGTAACCAGCACGGCGATAAGCGTCGTTATAAAAATTTGTTTTTGCCGATCCCATGGCGCCCAAAGAAAACGCGACTGCAGTTTTTCGTTCGGCAATTAACCGTTCGACATCTTCTCCAATCGAGACATGACAGGCGACTTGCAGATCGATTTCTGTGAGTCGCCGGCCCGCATCACGTGCACCTTGCCGGATGTAATCTAAGTGCGCAGCCGAGTGCTCAGGCGAGAATGAGGTCCCAAGCCAACCGTCAGCTGCAACCCCGGTATACTGCAGCGCACGCGGCCCGAGAGTTGCCAAATAGATGGGTAATTCAGGCCGTGGGGTGAAATCTAGGCGCAAGCTTTTTCCTTCGCCACCCGGTCGTGGTAGCTCGTGATAGACGCCCCGATAAGCAATTTTTTCGCCACGCAATGCCATCCGGACAATTTCAACGGTTTCCTTTAAACGAGTGAGCGCACCGCTGTATGCGCTGCCATGTAAGCCTTCGATCACTTGCGGCCCGCTTGCGCCGAGACCTAAAATAAACCGCCCTTCGGATAAGGTATCTAAGGTCAACGCTGTCATCGCAATCATGGTCGGAGTGCGCGTACTAATTTGAATAATCCCCGTGCCAAGCCGAATGCGGTGCGTTTTCGCCGCCAAGTACGCTAACGGGCTGACGGCTTCCGTTCCCCAGGCTTCGTGTGACCAAACGTAATCGACGCCGAGGTTCTCCGCGTGCACCACGAAATCCGTAACTTTAGCTAGATTATCTTTGTTAATATCGCCGACACTTATCGCTAATTTCATTTGCAAACATTCATCCGATAAAGAAGTTATAGCTGCCCGCGAATTTGTGGTTAAGGTAGCAGATCCGTCGAGCCCTGAAATCCACTATTCGTTAGTCGAGGACGTTGACAGGGATCGTCTGATGTTCCTTAATTGACGTAAACGTCGACGATGCGAACGATGGTGTTGTGCTGCTGTGGAATTCGAGAAGTTGCGCTAGGATTCTGACCGACACGCGGAATATTAATTCGACGAGGATAAGTGAATTGTTCTGTGCGACGCATCCAGGCGACACGCATGCCTAGTTCGTGTGTGGCGAGCGGCGGCTAAGCCTAATGGGTCGACACGACTGCGAGAGGTTTTCTTCGGAAACGCCACAAGAGCTTTTGATCACTGCAATCCAAAGCCACCGGAAATCTAAAAAAAACCTCGTTATTGTGCGCAAAAATTAGAAAAAATAGAAATTTATTAACTAGTGAAATCAATAATATAAGAGACGCACTGAAACTAATATATGAACAACCGCGCGAGGCGTCAAAGCGCCGTAACAACAGCTCAAAGTGAAGAGCTGTTTCATCCACGTTCATACCTTAAACGTGAGCACAAAAATATTTAACGCCGTCGAATGTGAGTCGTATCGTAGAAACGCCTGTTGGACAATCGTATGACCTCAATGGAAGCTAGTAATGACTAAGATTGATTCAAGTATCGATATTCGATCAACCGAATTTGCTGAAAACACCGCGGCGATGTCGGGCCTGGTGGAAGAATTAAGACGTAACGCTGCTTCGGTATCGCGTGGCGGTGACGAAAGATCACGCGACCGGCATATTGGTCGTGGCAAGCTGTTACCTCGCGATAGGGTGAATACCTTGCTAGATCCAGGTTCGCCATTCTTAGAGTTGGGCCAATTTGCCGCCTGGGATATGTACGACAATGGTGTTCCGAGCGCGGGAATCATCACCGGGATCGGTCGAGTAAGCGGCGTCGAATGCGTGATAGTCGCGAACGACGCAACCGTAAAAGGCGGCACGTATTACCCCCTCACGGTAAAAAAACATCTGCGTGCCCAAGAAATTGCTAGAGAAAATCGACTCCCCTGCGTCTACTTAGTGGATTCCGGCGGTGCATTTTTGCCCAAACAAGACGAGGTTTTCCCCGACCGAGATCACTTCGGTCGAATATTTTATAACCAAGCAACGATGTCCGGCCTTGGGATCCCGCAAATCGCCGTCGTGATGGGATCGTGTACGGCTGGAGGCGCATACGTTCCAGCAATGTCGGACGAAGCCGTGATTGTTAAGAATCAGGGAACGATTTTTCTCGGCGGCCCGCCGCTCGTTAAAGCGGCAACCGGTGAAGTCGTTAGCGCCGAAGATCTCGGCGGTGCTGACGTCCATTCCCGTATATCTGGGGTGACTGATCATTACGCAAACGATGATGCCCACGCGCTCCACATCGCGCGTCGCATTGTCGGAAATTTGAATCACCGCAAGGATAACCCGCTCAATATGGTCGCCCCACGCGAGCCAGAATATGACAGAACCGAATTGTACGGGGTGGTTCCGGCTGCGGCGCGCAAACCCTATGACGTTCGAGAAATTATCGCCCGTATCGTTGATGGCAGCGAATTCGACGAATTTAAAAAGCTATATGGAACGACATTGGTGTGTGGATTTTCGCGCATCTTCGGCCACCCAGTCGGGATATTGGCCAACAACGGTATCTTGTTCTCCGAGTCGGCAAAAAAGGGGGCGCACTTTATCGAGCTGTGTTGTCAACGCGGTATTCCCTTACTCTTTCTGCAAAACATCACGGGATTCATGGTTGGGTCGAAATATGAATCGGGTGGTATCGCGAAAGACGGTGCGAAGCTAGTGACCGCTGTGGCATGTGCGAGAGTGCCGAAATTGACCGTCATCATTGGCGGCAGTTTTGGCGCCGGCAACTACGGAATGTGCGGTAGAGCCTACAGCCCACGATTTCTGTGGACTTGGCCGAACGCGCGGATCTCTGTGATGGGTGGAGAACAGGCTGCGCAAGTATTGGCACAGGTAAAAAGAGATAATATCGAGAGAGACGGCGAATCATGGCCTGAGGACGAGGCAGAGCGGTTCATGGACCCGATCCGAGCCCAGTACGAAACCCAAGGCAATCCCTACTATGCGAGTGCTCGCTTGTGGGACGACGGTATTATTGATCCCGCAGATACACGGCAAGTTGTCGGCCTCGGGATTTCGGCCGCATTAAATTCATCAATAGAAACAACGCCTTTTGGCATATTTCGAATGTAGGTTCTAGCTATGTTTCAGAAGATATTAATCGCAAATCGTGGCGAAATCGCGCTGCGCATAATGCGTACCGCGAAGCGCTTAGGTGTCGGTACCGTCGCCGTATTTTCCGATGCGGACCGTTACGCTCCGCACGTCCAGTTTGCCGACGAAGCACTCCATATCGGAGAGTCGGCGGCAACGCAAAGCTATCTCGACATCAATAAAATTATCGACGCGGCGCGCCAAACCAATGCCGAGGCGATTCACCCGGGATATGGTTTCCTATCCGAAAATGCCGATTTTGCGGCCGCTTGTGAGCAAGCCGGAATTTGCTTTATCGGGCCAAGCGCGGCGGTCATTCGTACGATGGGTTCGAAACGCGACGCTAAAGCCTTAATGGCCGAGCATGGCGTGCCGGTTGTACCCGGTTATTTCGGCGATGTCACCGATAAGGTGCTAGCCCAAGAAGCAGAAAAAATTGGTTTTCCCGTACTAATCAAAGCATCTGCGGGCGGTGGCGGACGCGGAATGCGACTCGTCCAGAAGTCGTCGGAATTCGCTTCGAGTCTCGAATCTGCCCGTCGCGAAGCCCTCGCCGCATTCGCTGACGATACGGTGTTGCTGGAAAAATACATCGACCGACCGCGTCACATCGAGGTGCAGATATTCGGCGACACACACGGCAATGTGGTGCATTTGTTCGAGCGCGATTGTTCGGTCCAGCGCCGCTACCAAAAACTCATCGAAGAGGCTCCGGCACCGGGGCTTAGTCCAGAGCAGCGACAGCACATCCACGACGCTGCGGTCTTGGCCGGCAAGGTTGCCGGTTACGTTGGTGCGGGAACTGTAGAGTTCGTCGTGGCAAACACCGGCGAGGTGTTTTTCATTGAAATGAACACCCGCCTGCAAGTTGAACATCCCGTCACTGAAATGATTACCGGCGAAGATTTAGTTGCCTGGCAATTGGACGTCGCCGCCGGCGGGCAGCTTCCCGCTCAATCCGAAATCAAGGCGCTCGGCCACGCGATAGAATTACGCTTATGCGCAGAAGATCCCGGGCACAACTTTGCTCCATCGACAGGGACTATTTCGCATTTGCAGCTGCCGAGCCATGACGTTCGTGTGGATCATGGCGTTGCGGCAGGCCTGTCCATTTCACCTTACTACGACTCCATGATCGCTAAAATCATCACCCATGGCCATGATCGCGAGGCGACGTTGCGCAAAGCGATCGCTGCGCTTAGCGAAACTGAAATCGCTGGGGTGCTCACCAACGGGGAATTCCTCAAAGGTATTTTGCAGCATCAAGATTTCGTTGCGGGATCCGTCGACACGCACTTTATTGAACGTCATCAAGCGCAATTACTCGGTGAGCCTCAGGCGCCGACTGACACGGCGCTTGCCGCCGCGACGCTTTATACGATCGCCTCGCGCGCCAAACTCGAGTCAACCGACGGATCCAGCAAATCACCCTGGGATGCGAATAATTCATTTCGTGTGAATCTAAACCTCCACGAAATTTTGCACGTCACGGCGAGCGGAGTCGACTATGAGGTCGGTATTGAGCATCGCGGAGAACAATTTGTCCTCGATCTGCCCGGAGGCTTTACGAACTGTTCGATCGACAGCGTCACTGGGCCGACCATCGTGATGCACTTTGGCAGCGCCCGCGTGCGCGCGAATGTGGTGTCGAACGGCACCAGCTTGGACGTATTCGTCGGTGGTGAACACGATGCGATCGAAGTCATCGATCCCTTACTAGCTTCGCAAAGTGGAAATGCGGCCGGTGGTAGTCTCACCGCCCCGATGCCCGGTACCGTACTTGAGATCTTTGTGTCGGTTGGTGATGAGATCCCGGCTGGCGCGCCGATCATGCTAATCGAAGCGATGAAGATCGAACACACGATCGCTGCGCCCTATGCGGGTATTGTCAGCGAAATCAGGTTCAAAGCGGGTGAGCAGATCACCGCGGAAGGCGTTGCACTCGCAGTGATGGAACCCACAACCTAGACGAAAAATCGGAACTTATTACAAAGCTTACGAGCAACACACATAGAACTGTGGATTGCTCGTAATTTCACTACTCGCGCGGCGCCGCCGGGACGGTCCCTTTCGTAGGCAACGCCACGAGAGTTATTGCCAATTATTTATTGACGTCGATGACGACCCGGCCTCTTACGGTCCCACCCAAAATCTCGCGGCCAATTTCGATCGCTTTGTCTAAGGGTTGTGTTGTAAAAACTGAGGCGAGTTTGTCTTGGTCGATTAATTCGGCAAGGGCAGCCCAGGCACGTTCGCGCCGCTCCATACTCGTCATAATGGATTCGACACCGCGCACCGTAACGCCTCTGAGTATCAATGGCATGACGCTTGCTGGCAATCCAAATCCACCCGCGAGCCCACACGGCGCAACGATGCCCTCGTGCTTGGTCTGCGCGATTGCGGTTGCTAACGTGGTGTCTCCGACGGCGTCTATAACACCGGCCCAGAGTTCTTTTTCCAAGGGTTTGGAAGCGCGCGCCAAATCTGCTCGAGCAACGATTTGCTGGGCGCCAAGGCCGCGTAGATAGTCTGCCGTTTCTGGTCGGCCGGTTGATGCCGCAACTTCGAAGCCGAGTTTTGCCATTGCCATTACCGCAATTGACCCGACACCCCCAGCCGCGCCAGTCACCAGGATCGGACCATCTTCAGGTTTCGTACCGTGGTCGAGTACCGCATGGACGCACAACATCGCCGTGTATCCGGCCGTCCCGATCGCCATCACCTGTTCGAGGTTAAAGGCATCTGGCACGCGCACCAGAAAATCGCCATTGACTCGCTGCTTCTCAGCGTACCCGCCCCAATGGTCCTCAGAAAGTGCGTAGCCGTTGGCAAGGACTCTATCTCCTGCTTTCCACTTTGGATGACGAGATTCAACGACTGTGCCGGATAGATCGATGCCGCACACCATTGGAAAACGCCGACATATTGGTAAGGTGCCCGTAACTGCAAGCCCGTCTTTGTAGTTCACCGTCGAATAACTGACGTCAATAAGGACGTCTTCATCGGGCAAATCGGCTACAGATAAGGTCTTCAGGCTAGCTGAAACTTTACCGTCTGCATTTTTTTCTGCGACGATAGCTC
>JBLFWZ010000105.1:0-13815 GCA_047611905.1 Gammaproteobacteria bacterium
GCGGAGTATGTCATTCGAGGGCTCGGTTTCATCGAGAGCATCGAGGATGTGGAAAAAATTGCCGTGGGTGTGCGCGACAACGTACCGATCCGGATCCGCGATGTGGCCAACGTGGCGAAAGGGCCTGCACTGCGGCGCGGCGCGCTCGATAAAGGCGGTGCAGAAGCAGTCGGCGGCGTGGTCGTTGTCCGCTATGGCTTCAACCCGCTGGCGGCGATCGGCAACACAAAGGCAAAGATCGCTGAGATTTCTCCGGGACTGCCGGCAAAGGCGATCGTCGACTTCCAGCAAACGTCTAAAGCTCAGCTAGACCAGTTTGCCACTACTGCTGGCATCAATGCGTTTGTCGATAACAAGCTCAACCAAGATGACTGGGTGCCCTGGCTTCGCTCCAATGCGCAAAAAGCCTGGCCAGATGGCCTGACGCTATCGCAAGTCACTATCGTTCCCTTCTATGACAGAACGGGACTTATCTATGAAACCTTAGGTACGCTGAACGATGCGCTAACGGAAGAGATATTTATCACGATGATTGTAATCTTGATCATGGTGATGCATCTGCGCAGCTCAATATTGATCAGCGCGCTACTACCTGTTGCCGTCCTCATGACGTTCATCGCGATGAAGCAGTTTGGCGTTTCGGCGAACATCGTGGCGTTGTCCGGAATTGCTATCGCGATCGGCACCATGGTCGACATGGGCGTTATCGTTTGCGAAAACATTCTCAGGCACATGGATGAAGCAAAGGACAACGAAGCCCGGCTAGAAGTTGTGTTTCGCGCAACGCGCGAGGTCGCCGGCGCGGTCCTCACATCCGTGGCAACGACCGTCGTCAGCTTCTTGCCGGTGTTCACCATGACCGGGGCCGAAGGCAAGCTCTTCACACCGCTGGCTTTTACGAAAACCTTTGCGCTTGTAGCAGCCGTGATCGTGGCACTCGCAGTCATTCCGCCAGCAGCCCAGATATTGTTTTCGACCAAGATCGACTCGTTGCGGTTGAAAGCAGTTTTTTACGCGGGGCTAATTCTCGCGGGCCTAGTGATCGCCTTTGTCTTCAGCCCACTCGCCGGGCTACTACTCAGCGGCTTCGGATTATTACAACTACTGGCCAAGCGCCTACCGAAGTGGCTACAGGGCGCCGGCCCTGCTGCGGCTAGTCTGATTGTGGCGGGCCTTGTGGCCATACTACTGACGGAGGAATGGCTGCCCTTAGGACCCGGGCGCGGGCTCACCATAAATTTGATCTTTGTCGTGCTGTTGATCGGCGGGCTGCTGTTGAGCTTCCTCGGCTATCAACGAGTCTACCCGCGGGTCTTAGCTTTCTGCTTGAAACATAAAGCCGCTTTTCTTAGCGTGCCGGTTCTTTTAACGCTAGTTGGAGTGGTGGCCTGGTCAGGGTTCGACAATATGTTCCGCTTCGCACCCGATGGTCTGCGGCAGAGCGCCGCCTGGCAGGCGGTGGATCGAAGCTTTCCGGGTTTCGGCAAAGAGTTTATGCCGAATCTTGATGAAGGCTCTTTTCTCTATATGCCGACCATCATGCCGCACGCGTCAATTGGTGAAGCGCAGGACGCACTCCAGATCCTGGACGAGGCCATTGGCTCTATCCCCGAGATCAAGTCTGTGGTGGGCAAGCTTGGTCGGGCCGATACGCCACTCGATCCGGCACCCATATCGATGTTTGAAACGATCATTAACTATCACCCCGAATACCGAACAGACAACGATGGCCGCATTTTGCACTTTGCATATGACCGCAAAGCGAATGCCTTTGAGCGCGATACGACAGGCGCGCTTATTGTCGATGAAGACGGCATGCAGTTCCGTAACTGGCGCGAGCACATTCACTCCACGGACGATATTTGGCAGGAAATCATCCAAGCGGCAGATCTGCCAGGCACGACTTCCGCCCCTAAGCTGCAACCCATTGCAGCGCGCATTGTGATGCTACAAAGCGGCATGCGGGCACCCATGGGAATCAAGGTCAAAGGACCGAGTCTTGAGATAATCGAAAGCGTAGCCCTGCAGCTGGAATCCTTACTGAAAGGAGTGCCCAGCATTGAAGCTAGGACCGTGACAGCAGACCGGCTGGTGGGCAAACCCTATCTAGAGATCGACTTAGACCGCAGTGCACTCGCACGCTATGGGCTCCATATTCAAGACGCTCAGCAAGTCATTGAGGTTGCAGTGGGTGGCAAGCGCATCACGACTACGATCGAGGGGCGCGAGCGGTACCCCGTGCGAGTGCGGTACTTCCGTGAATTGCGCGATTCACTCGAGGGACTAGAAGACATCCTAGTCCCTACCCCTACAGGCGCTCAAATTCCGCTGGGACAACTGGCCGAAATTCGTTACGTGCGTGGTCCGCAGGCAATCAAAAGTGAAGACACGTTTTTGGTTGGCTATGTCGTTTTCGATAAGCGCGCAGATGCTGCTGAAGTGGATGTAGTCGAAGATGCCCAAGCGTATCTCAACGCGAAGATGGACAGCGGAGAGTTCATCCTACCGGCCGGTGTGAGCTACACCTTCGCCGGTAATTATGAGAACCAACTGCGCGCGCAAAAGACCTTATCAGTTGTACTACCGATTGCGCTGCTGGTGATCTTCCTGATCTTGTATCTGCAGTTCTCCTCGGTGACAACCACTCTAATTGTGTTCAGCGGTATCGCCGTCGCTTGGTCAGGGGGGTTTCTGGTGATCTGGATGTACGGCATAAGCGGTTTTTTAGATTTCTCTTTGCTCGGCGCCAATATGGCTGACCTCTTCCAGGTCAACCCGATCAATATGAGCGTTGCGATTTGGGTCGGGTTCCTAGCGCTGTTTGGCATTGCCACAGATAACGGCGTGGTCACGGCGACCTATCTAGATCAAACACTCTCTAAAGCAAATGCAAATGACATCGTAACGATAAGGGCGTTAGTGGTTAAGGGCGCAACGCGTCGTATTCGTCCGGCATTGATGACGACCGCTACAACGTTGATCGCGCTAATTCCTGTTTTAACCTCTGACGGCCGTGGCTCCGACATCATGGTGCCAATGGCCATCCCCTCTTTTGGCGGCATGTTGGTCGCCATCATCACGACCCTACTGGTCCCTGTTCTTTACTGCGCGGTGCAAGAACTGCGACTAAAACGTACCCAGCGAAACCCGAAATTGAACCCGGCTCATGGATGAGCCATTGCACCTGACACCCACTGGTATGAGGACATTACGATGACCGAAGCACACGCGCACCAGCACCACGGGAATCCATTTGTCACGTCAGCTAAAGCCACAATGCACTGCCTAACCGGCTGCGTTTTTGGTGAGGTTGCAGGGTTGATGATCGCCGTAACCATCGGGTTGAGCGTCTGGCCGACCATCCTGCTGGCCACATCTCTAGCCTACCTTTCCGGATTTACGTTAGGGTTGTTGCCGGTAATGCGCGATCAGAATAAAACGGTCAAGGAAGCACTGAAACTCATCTGGGTTGGTGAAGTGATCTCTATAGGCGTCATGGAGATTGTCATGAACGCCGTTGATTACGGCGTCGGCGGGATGCAGGCGGCCTCGATATTCACAGGAATGTTCTGGATAGGAATCGCTGCGGCAGTTCCCGCAGGGTTCCTCGCTGCATGGCCTGTAAACTGGCGGCTACTCAAGCGTGATTTAAAAGCATGTCATTGAATAGTGACGCTTCCTCAAGGTTCAAAAAACGTTAAGTACCGCCATGCTGAAATAGCGGTAAGCTAATCATAATTAAGTTTTTACTGTCATTTACAACGAGGCCCCAAATGCACACGCACCAATTGGAAGGATGGACACACACACAACCATATCTTTAACCAAGATCAGCGCCGATCTGGAGAGAATCGGACGATTTCTAATCGTCGCCATTACGACGGTTATGACGGTCATCAAAAAAATACGAGCGATATCCAAGCACGTGGAACTACGAGATCTATGCGTCAATTCGAAACCTGCACGAGGGGAGTGTAGTGAAATAATCAGGCTCCCTAATCAAAACCCGGGGTAACTCGGGCGCGGAAAATTCGCCGGTACTTCTAGGTCGTCGGCAACGTGGCGAACGCCACTTAGATTAACAAGTGAAGTGCAACACCTGTAATTAGATTGTTGCATAACATTCTTTCTGATTTTTAGCGCCTAGTATTTTTCTTGAACGTCTGCTTGCAAAAATTTAACTATCCGTAGGTGGGCGATAACAGCCTGTAGACGAGATGGCGCCGAGTGTCGGCACAAACTTGATTACGGACGATTGCGTGCCGGAGTTGAATGTGCAAAAACGACCCTGAACAGACCGCGAGATGCAGAATTAGCATAAAATTTCTGCCAGACTGAAGGCCTTCGGAAAAGGACATGATTGAACGTATTCGAGGTGATTACGCAGGGAGAAGTAAGTCCTCTGCCTATAACGATTTAGTGTGGGCTGTGGCAACAGCCGACAACACAAATCAAAACTTAGCCGCTCAAACTTTAGACACGCTTGACGCCATCGAAAGTAATTTAATTGAACTTGGATCGGACAAAACGAGAATACTGTCTGCTCAGGAATATATGGTCGACATAATTGATAAACCAATTATGGATGAGATCTGGACTGCGTGGATAGGTAGCGAGTCAGGAGCTTGGCCACAATGAGCTTGCTTGGGCGTTTCGCTTGAAGGTAAGACGTTAATAGAAGTCAGCGTTACAGCAGTGAGGAAAGACATTGGTCCACGGTAGAAAGTCGGTTCTCAATAAACAGCGAAAGGAGTAGCGGACATGATTAATGGTTCTTGCTTGTGCGGTAAAGTCGTATACGAAGTCACGGGCACCGGGGACTCAATGTACTACTGCCATTGCCGCATGTGCAGGAAAGCTAGCGGCTCGTCGTTTGCGACAAACATGCTAATGAAAGAATCCGACCTCACGATTAAGTCTGGAGAAAACTACATAAAGGGATTTAATTCTAGCCCCGGTGAAACACGATATTTTTGCTCCGAATGCGGGTCCCCGATATATGGAAAGGCGGAAGCTCGTGAAGGCTTGGTTTCCTTGCGCTGTGGTGGCCTCGATGAAGCCCCCGGTCTCGAACCGCAAATACACTTATTCACGGACTGGAAAGCGCCGTGGTATCGGATTGCGGACTCGCTTAAACAGGTACCAGATTTAAAACTGGCTATCAATTCACCTTCGGATTCGGGCCTGGATTAGGCCGCTCTGGTGTATTGCATAAGTCGGACTAGACTTATAGCGGCCGGCCGGCCGTTCGTTGCCGATTGCCGCCGGTCGAAATAAATTTATGAGAGTCCGTTAACAAGTGCGAAACCGTTAGTGGTTTGTGTATCAATGGAGTCCGAACCCATCGGCCTTTAAGCGCGGCTGCATGGTGCGACGTAACCCGCGTGTGCGAAGAATAGGGTCAACCTTACGGATTATCTGAGGCAGAGATACGCTCGAGATCGGCGAAAATACTCTTGATGTGCTCGCCTCCATCGTCGGTCGAAAAGGTCGCCCACATGTTTTTCTCCTCGCCTAAGGGGCGGCCGTCAAGACGGTCGGCTTCGGCGAGACGGGCGCGTGCTTCATCGATCTTCCCGAGCCGCAGTTGTACGCCTGCCAGGAGTCGTAGCAGTACTTGGTCCCCGCCCTGAAACATGCGGTTCGCGGTGATGAGCGACGTCTCCGCGTCGGCGAAGTTGCCGTGGTGAGCGAGAGCTTCGGCGTACAGCCAGTGGTACCAGGCGAGCTGCGGTGCATTCGGCGTCAGCCGGATGCCTTTTTCGAAATAAGGAAGCGATTCCCGCGATCGACCGTTGTGAATGAGAATGTCCGCATAGTAAATCAGGCCTTCAGCGTAGCTCGGGCTGATTCTGGCCACGCGCTCGGCGTAGGGGAGTGCTTCCGCTGGGTGACCCGTGACGAGCAGCGTGTGCGCGAGATACGCAAGTACCTTGGGGTCGTCCGGGTCGAGTTTTGCAGCGAGACGTGCTTCTGATTCGGCCTCTCGCGCGAGTTCGACGTCGCTATCGTTCCCCGATTTGAGAGCCAGTGAGCGGCCTAACACGGCGTGTGCGAGCGCGTACTCCGGGTCGAGCGCCACGGCCTGGCGCGCCTTCGACGTTGCATCGTCTCCGCCCGAACCCTGGTGGGCATGTGCAATTTCGGCTTGGGAAATCAGCGCCCAGGCGGTGAGGTTGTCGGTCCGGGATTGATTGATCTGTGAGTATTCTTTTTTAAACACCGCGTCACCCACGGCAGCCGCAACACCGAGGCTAACGTCGTCCTGAATATCGAAGAATTCACTCTGTGGACGATCGAACTTCTCCGCCCAAATATGCGCACCAGACATTGCGTTGATGACCTGTACGGTTACCCGGATGCGCTCGCCAAGCTGCCGGATGCTGCCTTCTATCACATAGTCGGCGCCGAGGTCGCGGCCGACGTCCCGAATATCCGGATTCTGATCCTTGTATTTGAACGTCGAGTTCCGTGCGATCACCTCCACCCCGGGCGATTGCGCGAGCAGGGTGATCACGTCTTCGGTCATTCCGTCAGCGAGGTATTCGTTCTCCGCCAGGCTCGACATGTTCGCGAATGGCAATACCGCCAGCACCGGATTCGATGTGCGTCCCTGTTCAACGGCAGATGGTTGCGTATCTCGTGGGAGAACATCGGACATGAAGTAGTGGTAGGCACCGATCGACGTCAGGAATGCCAGAAGAATCGTTGCGACCGGCGCCAACGATTTCGCGTGCCCATGCCCACTCTGTCGACCGCGCTCAATTACCCAGATAGCGGCGAGCGTGACGGGAAAACCCGCAAGTATCACGATCAGTAAGGTTTGCATTGCCCAGGCCGGCGACTCGAATGCTTCGAGCACGATATCGGCGACCTGGATCACGGACCAACCCAGCACTGCGTAAACAGCTGCTATTTGAAACAAGCGGTGTTGTTTCAGAGCGGCGACTGACTGGTTGGGCGCTTCGGTCATTTCAATCGGGGTTTCATTATTCACGTGAGTGTACGAGTTTACCCCGATCAACCCAACGGATTTGTCGGCGTATCGCTCGGCCGCGTCCATGGCTACCTCTCGTTCCCGAAGATGTTAGATTCCGTTTGTCAGGTGGCCCGTGCTCTGGGCCGCTGGCCCACGCCGGCGTTTGCGCTCTTCGCGCAAATGCCCAACTCTAGATTTTGAGGGCTCCGACGGTAGTTCTGTGCAAAGCTGGACCCGTACGGGACGCGGACCCGGGGGGCACTGAAAAGTTAATCATATTAAGATAATTAACAAACGCGTCGTTAAGGCGGAAGCTCGACTCCGGAGTCACGGGCATCGAAGTCCTTCGCGAACTTCCGCTATTGGCCGTTAGCGCTAAGTCGCTTAATTCGGATCGAATGTTGGCTTTCTCGAAGTACACCGGACTGTCGTATGACGCAGTTGTTTGCCCGTTCCCCACCCAAACCTGCCCATTTTGCAGCGCAAGAGACTAGGATAGCGTTAAGCCAATACAGGAGGGAGAAATCATGGATCACCAGGCATTCGCCCAGCTGCTGGGCAATTACGGGGAGTTCGTAGGAGCGGTCGCCGTGGTCGCAACACTAGTATATTTGGCGGTTCAGGTGCGCCAGAGCAATCAAATCGAGACGGCGGAATCGATCCGGGCCACAACACACGCGTACGTCAACACGATACTCCAGGTCAATTCGCCGCTTTTCAGAAGGGCAATGGTCGATTTCGAAGGCTTACCCGGAGACGACCAAATGACCATCCATAATTACCTGGTCGCAATGTTCTTGATCGCGCAAACTGAAGTCACCTTAAGCGAACGAGGACTTGGCGAGCTGAGTGATTATCCTCCGGTACTTGCAAGCATGACTCGTGCGCCGGGGATACAGCAATGGTGGGCGAAGGTCGGACCTACTTTCAGTCAAGGGTTCCACACATACATCAATGAACTGCGCGACTCAGAAAAAGACGAGTTACCCGTACACAAAATCTTACCCTGGTTTGCTGCCACCACAGAATTGAGCAAATCATGATCTCGCCGCGTCCGGCCGCAAGGTGGTTACTTAACCTACTTGCGTTTCTGGCTGTTAGCACTCGAATAGTCGTTCAACCGTGAGGGTCCGCGCGAACTCTATTCCGGACGGTTGCGTGGCACTGGTGACGGCATAAAAACGACCCAGAACAGATCTAGATGGGGTAGGCTTCCCGTATGAAGGACGCCACATTCTATTAGGGACTGGGCTGAATGGCACTAAGTTAAGGAGCTTCACCGTATGTTTTCAATCGCTTAGCCCTTGTCTCACGTGAGCCGTGACGGGGTGAGAAAGCTTAACTTAGTGCCATTCGGGACTGGGCTACTTATTCGCGCTCGAACGAGACGCGATGACTAATGCACGGTTTGATGAACTGACGATACTCGACGGGATCGCGGGAAAGGGCGTTTGTTCGTCCTAATACTCATACTGGACCCAGCTGGTAGGTAGCTGCTGGTGAAAGCGGGCCAGAAGGTTTGACTATAATTCATTCCGGGCCGGCCTTCCGTGTCCATAATTGGGTTTAGTACTGAAGAGGTTTACCAACAATGACCATCGCTATCGTGACATTAGTGATGCTCGCCTGCCTTCTTTTTGTCGCCCTGGGCGCAGTAATGCTGCATCGTGGCTTTCTATATTTCAAAGAGTCAAGGCAGGGCATGAGCTGGCCAACGGTTTGTGGTGCGGTTGTCAGTTCTGAACTCGAACGTATCAATAGTGATATCGCCTTTAACAGTGGTACCGACGAAAATTGGGCATACCGGGCGAACATTACCTATCGCTATAGTGTCAACGATTCACAATACACGTCCAAACGTGTGTTTTTTGGAGACGAAAGTAGTGGGTCGGATGCAATGGCACGATCAAAGCGACTGGTGGCGAAATATTCTCCCGGCGAAAATGTCGATGTCCATTTTGATCCGGATAATCCGGCCAACTCCGTATTGGAACCGAAGGTCAGAGCGGCTGCCATCCAAAGCATCATAATCGGAATGGTCGCAACCATAAGTGGCTTAGCATTTTCGAGAGTGATTTTTCGAGACTTGTGGTGAGTTGCTGTCGTTACTGCCAAGTTAAGTCATCTCGTCTTGCCTTTCGCTGTTTCGTATGACGGTTCCTGGCTGTTACCTGTGGATACAACGTAGGGCCTCGAACGTCCGTTATGCGGTTCGGGCGCCGTTCGAGGGTTATTCGCTACTCTGGTCAAGATTCCTAATCGATGCTTAGAACAACGAGTCTATGCCTTGACACTTTGCGCATTCCGCGCTTAACGAAACTGGTCGAATCCGGCCAGGGCTTTGCTGGCACTATACAAGGCAACGCCGCCGCCCATCTCGACCGCGACCCCAGCAACCTCGGCGATTTCCTCGCGTGACACCCCCATTCGATGTAGCGCAGCATTGTGCCAAGCCATGCAGCCATCGCAGCCTTGGGCAATAGCGATACCTAGGGCGATATATTCCTTGGTCTTAATATCTAGGGTGCCGTCCGAGAACGTTGCTTGTTGGAGCTGAGAAAAAGCCGCGCCGGTGGCGGGTAGGGCTTCGAAGAATTCGCCAATAATGTCCTTCGCATGGTCTTCGATTTCAGGGTGCGTGCTTGTCGTCATTGGCATAATCCTTAGATAAGAGATTCGGCAACGTAGCGTTAAAGCGACGAATTCTCCACTGCTGCTTGCATCCACGGCCACCAGCTAAGGACCCGCTAGATTGATTTATGTGGAGCATCGAAGACTTGGCCCATGGTTTTACGCGCTTGCATCGACCGGAGGTAAATATTACGCTAATTATCCGGTTAATTAATTTCACTGCGTTGGCGACGGGCGCGATTCCGGTTCTCCTAATATCGGGGTTAGCCCATTGAACATGACACAGCTGCCACACGATGAAGCTTGAGGGAACCGCCGATTTCCCCTATTGCGCCGCCGACGTGTGGACCGCGCTGCACGATATCGACATCCTTCGAAAGACTATCCCAGGCTGCAAGTCGATGACGGCAACGGACGATGGATCGTACGTAGCAGCAGTGTCGCTTGGTGTCGCCTCGATTAAAGGCGACTACGAAGGCAAAGTTAAGGTTATCGACGTGGAGTTCCCACACCACTACCAGCTCGAAGGCGGTGGTTCCGGGCAGCCCGGTTACATCAACATGACGGTCGATTGTTGGCTCGATCCTAGCGAGTGCGGTACTTCAATGCGCTGGTCCTGCGACGCAGAAGTCGGCGGACTCATCGCTGGGATCGGTGGGCGTGTGTTAACCGGGATCTCGAAGTTTATGGCTAAGCAGTTTTTCAAAGCATTTAAAGACGAAATGCAAAATCACTTTGATGAAGTAAGCATCGGATCCGCAGAAGGTTAAAGCCTATGAAACCAGCGAAGTTTGATTACTATCGAGCGACGTCCCTCGAACATGCCTGCGAATTGTTAGGCACCCATGGCGATAACGCAAAAATCTTAGCCGGCGGGCAAAGCCTTATCGCGGCGATGAATTTTCGCTTAGCTCGGCCGAAGATCCTGATCGATATTAGTAATATTGAGAATCCTAACGAGATCACCGACGAAACCGCTGGTGTGCGAATTAAAGCAACGACCACTCAGCGTGCCGCAGAACAGAGTTCTTCAGTGCGTACGCGCTTGCCGGTACTGGCAGCCGCTATTGAAAAAATCGCGCACTTCCAGATCCGCAACAAAGGCACTGTTGGCGGCAGTATCGTGAACGCGGATCCGGCTTCTGAACTACCCGCCATGTCGCTGCTTCTGGACGCGCAGTTGCAAGTTAAGAGCGCCGCCGGCGAACGCACAATCGAAGCCGAGGATTTTTTCATTACCTATATGACGACGTCGCTTGAAAGTGACGAGGTGCTTGCGTCTGTCTTGTTTAAAGAACCGCCCAAAAATAGCGGCTGGGGAATTCATGAGGTGGCGCGCCGCGACGGTGATTTCGCCATGGCCGGTAGCGCGGCGGTTATAGCTGTTGATGCCTCGAATATCTGTACCTATGTTCGGGTGGTTCTGTTTGGCGTCGCGGCTACGCCGGTTCGTGCTGCGGAAGTTGAAGCATCATTGCTTGGCAAAACAGTGTCTGGCGAGTCGATTGAAGCCGCCGCCACGCAGGTGGACGAGGTAGTTGATGCCGAAAGCGATGTGCATGCAACCGACGAGTATCGAGGCAGGGTTGCGGGGGTTTTGGCCGCAAGAGCTTTGAACGACGCCGCCAAACGAGCCACGGCCGCTAACTAAGGAAATCACTATGAATGCCAAACAAAAAATTAGACTCGACGTTAACGGCGTTACCTATGAGCGAGAGATCGAACCCAGAACATTATTGTCGGATTTTCTCCGCCACGATCTCGATCTCACTGGCACCCACGTGGGTTGCGAACACGGAATTTGCGGTTCATGCACGATTCTTCTCGACGGCCTGCCGGTGCGGTCTTGTTTAACGTTCGCCGTCCAGGCGGAGGGTAGGCCTGTAGAAACCGTTGAATCACTCGATACGAACGGTGAGTTGAGTCCACTACAAAACGCCTTTTGGGAGAACCAAGGTTTGCAGTGCGGATTCTGTACACCTGGGATCTTGATGAGTATGAAAGCGTATCTCATCGACAACCCAGAACCGACACGGGATGAAATTCGCGAAGCATTGTCGGGCAATTTATGTCGCTGCACGGGTTACCATGACATCGTCGACTCGGTGGTTGCCGCGGCCGAAGCAGCGCTGTCTTCTTCGAAGACGGCACGAGGAGAATCGCGATGAAAGAACCCATCGTATTGAGCGGTGTCACGAAACACATCGGCGTGCCACGCAAGCGCAGCGAGGACCCGCAAATTTTAATGGGGCGCGCTAAATACGTTGACGACATTAAGCTCCCTGGAACTTTGGAAATCGCGTTTTTCCGCAGTACCCACGCGCATGCGCGAATTAAGAATCTAAAATTAGACGCAGCGAAGCAACACCCTGATTGTTTGCATGTTTTTACTGCAGCTGAATTCGACGGCTCGGCAACTACATTTTTCCCACATACCCGTGGCACATTAAAACCTGTCGTAATGCCATTTATTGCGACTGGAAAAGTACGCTTTGTCGGAGAAATCATCGCGGTCGTGGTTGCGCCCAGCCGTTACATCGCTGAAGACATCGTCGATTTAATCGAAGTCGAATACGAAAGTTTACCGGCCTACAGTAATGTTGAAGATGCGATGCAGTCGAATGCGACCCTCATCCATGAGGAACTTGGCACGAACATCTATTACGCCGATTCGTTTAGCAATGGCGATGTGGATAAGGCATTCGCTGATGCGGATCTCGTCGTCAGTGAAAAAATATGCACTGGGCGAACGTCCGCAGCACCGATGGAAACGCGCGGGGTGATGGCCACCTGGGGATGGGACGATACCTTGACGGTGTGGTCTTCCACGCAAATGCCGTATCCCTTGCGAACTTCTATCGCCGTTAATCTCGGCATTCCCGAACAAATTATTCGCGTAGTCGCACCCACGGTTGGCGGTGGCTTCGGCCAGAAAGCGCATTTCTTCCCCGAAGAATTTATCGTGCCGTGGATCGCTAAAGAAATTAGGCAGCCGGTGAAGTGGATCGAAGATCGGCGCGAACATTTGCTCAGTGCCGCGCATGCTAAGCAGTGCACGATCTACATGAATATGTCGTTTAAGCGCGACGGCACAATCACTGGGATGAAGGTGAAGAACATCGGCGACTCTGGTGCGTACTCGCAGTACCCGTGGTCGGGACTCATTGAATCCGTAGCTGCGAACAACGGCGCGCCGGGGGCGTTTACGTTCCCGAACATCAGTTTCGAAACGGTCGTGTGCCTCACCAACAAAATGTCTACGGGCGCCTATCGCGGCGTCGGTTGGTCGGCCGGGTGCTATGCACGTGAAATGGTTCTCACCAAAGCGGCGAAATTTTTGAATCTTGATATCGTTGATATCTACCGTAAGAACTTTATCCGCGCGCAAGACTTTCCGTACAAGACCGCAACAGAGCAGACCTACGATAGCGGCGATTATCATAAAGTGTTGGATAAGTGTATTGAGGCGTCCGACTACACGAATCAAAAGAAACAGACTCGGCTCACCGCTGACGGGAAATTGCGTGGGGTCGGGATATCATTTTTTGTTGAGCAGACGAATTGGGGTAGTCGATCGGCGGCAGAGAGCGGCTTCCCAGCGACCTTGCACGACACGACCACGGTAGAAATGGACCCAACGGGCAAGGTCACAATCAAGAGCGGACAGTTCAGTCATGGACAAGGCTTGAAAACGACCTTGGCGCAAGTCGCTGCAGAGACGCTCGGCGTGCCATTTGAAGATATTGTCGTACTCGATGGCGACACGGCGACTGGCGCTTATGGCATGGGGACGTTTGCCAGCCGCAGCGCCGTGATCGGCGGCGGCACGGTGATCCGCGCTGCGACCGATGTGCGCAATAAGTTACTTAAAATCGCCGCCCACGTGATGGAGGCTAACGCCGCCGACCTGACGATCGACGAAGGTAAGATTTATGTGAAAGGCTCGCCCGATCGGAGCCGTACCGTTGCGGAAATAGCCTACATTACTTATTTCGACCGTTTTTCGCGACCGGATGAAGATGAGGTCGAGCCGACCTTAAGCGCGACTCGGCACTACGATCCGCCGGCGGCTTATGCGAACGGATCTCACGCCGTTGCAATAGAACTCGATCCCGATACTGGCATTTTAGAGATCAAACGAATTGTCGCGGTCGAAGATTGTGGCAACATGATTAATCCCAAGATTGTCGATGGGCAGATGCGCG
>JBLFWZ010000106.1:0-13727 GCA_047611905.1 Gammaproteobacteria bacterium
GACGCCATTCAGTGGGTCGATTGAACAGATTGCGGATCGCTTTGCCGAGTACGCGGCGCGTGGCGTCGAACACATGTCGACAATCCCGCATCCCTGGAATGAAGACGGCCTCGACCGGCTGGCCGCGGTAATTGATTGTCTGCGCGCGTAGGCGGGTCAGCAATCGAAAGCTCCTAGGCCGGGTTCTGGATTGCGCAAACTCTTCGGCCTGTGGGGATCGTCGAACGACATACGATTGCCGAACGCCGACCGGCGCGCGAACGACTAATTTCTTGCGATTACCTAAGGCAAATTTCCGTTGAATAGCAACACTCTCGATCGCAACGGGTCTTAGGTCCCAGACGGGCATCGGCAAGATTGCATCCCGATCAGGAATACTGTGCCGCGTCCGGTTTCAGTAAATGGGACGCAGTTATTAGTCTTGCGGATTGGCGAGGAATACAACCCACGAACGTCCCTTCATGGCCGAGGGTGTGCAAAAACCCCGAAAAACCGATCGGCGTCGAAATTTTTTTCCACTCCGGCTGCACGCCGGGTTCGAGATAGGGATCATGACATTCATTTCATGATCAGCCGTACCCTTGAGCCCCACTTTCGAAAATCAAAAATAGTTTTTACACAGCCTCGGCCGAATTCGGGTATAGCGATTTCGACACCCTCGGACCGTTAATGATTCAATAAGGGGCTTTTGGGCGAGACGGACCCACCAGGGACTATTAACGTTGGAGTTAAATGGGGTGCAAAAAGACTGCGCTTCCGCGCATCCGAGTTGATACCGTCGTTAGCCGGCCGTTTCTCCAAGGAAAATTATGGAAGCCGGTTTCTGGGTTTTTGGATAGAGAGGCTCACGTGCCTCGCACAAGCGAAAACCGAAATCAATGAACAACTTTATCCAGCTCTCGACGGTTCTGAAATACCACGGTGCTGGGTTCGAGAATTCGGTACTGAACCCTGCCCATGAACCTTCCCGCCATCCATCCTGGTACGGCGAATCGCCGCAGGCCAAAACCGGGTGAAGGGTTTGCACAACAATTGAGCCGCGCGAATTCAACAGGGATGGAGCAGATCCAATGATTCCTTCAACTGACTCTTTGCCGAGCAACGCGAAGTTACAGACGACAACATCAACCGCAACATTGAGTTTCCCCGCGGCAATCTCTTCGTGAGACAAACTGCGAAAGTCTCCATCACCTGCGCGCCGAGCCTCTTCAACAAGTTCTAGTACATCATCCGTTCCAACTACTGGTATATTTCCGGCGGTAAGTTCACGAACAAGCCATCCTTCGCGGCAACCAATATCGAGGACCGAGCGTGGCGACCGACTGAGGACGGCATCGATGATGGCCCGGTCCGTGATCTGCTTGCGGCTCTCAATCTGTCCCTCACGTACCGCAGCGATCCAAGGCAGGGCATTTGTTCGCCATGACGCAACAATTTTTGCGTCGCTGAGTGGTTCAGTGTCGATCCTGTCTCCGACTGGCTAACGCGGAGCCAACACGCTTTTCATGCGCGGTTGCGAGTTAACTTCAAATACAATGTTGAATGTCATGATGTAATTCCTGGATTGTGTGGATGCAGTCTCCGCCAATTGTCATGGATCGCCACGGCGCTAACGACCCCTTTACGAAAAACGGAGAACTCACACCAGGTCCGGTATTGGCCGGTTTTACTCAGTTGCTTGTCTCGCCCTGAACGTCCGCGAGAAGTTAATTCCAGACGATCGCGTGACGCGGGTGAATGCGTAAAAACGACCAAGGCTGCCCTTCGACCTCGTGTTGACCTCGTAATGCTTAATTCTCAAAATGGAGCGACAAAGCCGGGTCTCGTTTTCCGGAAAACCCCGTTTTGACATAAATTTGTAAGGGTTTTAATTTGATTATGTTTTCGCCTCTTTCGGGAAAGAGATAAACCTGGATATCGAGACCGTAAGCGTCTCGCTATTCGTCTGCTAGATGGCTTTGTACCGGTAGGCCGAGTGTTCCCGAAACTAGGTCCGAGGAGGTCTTCGAATGTTGTACATAAAATAAAGGGCGAGAATTGTCCCAGTGACGTAAATTACCCCACTGCCAACTACCGACGTGAGGCCCCCGTGTTTTATCCACGTACCGTCGTAGACCGTAGGTTGTCGGTTCACTAATAGGATCCATGTGTGAGTGTGGATTGGTAACGCGACGTCGTACAGCATCGCGCCGAAACCATAAAGTAGCGAAATTGCGACGCATTGAAAATTGGTTGAATCTTCACCAACAAAGTACGCGACCGTCAGGTATCCGAAAGTTAAGTGCAAGCCAAGTATCAACGCCCGTAAATATTTGGTCCCCAAGCCCTGCTCGAGCGGCCGTGGCTTTAGCTTCAGTCATTTCTACCTCCAACATCACAGATTCGGTAGCGAGAAGAGCATATCAGTGCACACAAAACTTGTATTCAATTCACAATCCAGGATCGTGATCCAGCCATCAAACAAAGGGATTAACCTGACGTGTTACAGCGAATTTTTCTTGCGTAGCTGCGCTATTTTCACTTCATGAAAGGGCGCTGTAACACTCGGATTATCCCGGTGTTAGCCGCCATAAGGTCAGTAGTGGTAACGCATCTGGGCGAAGTAGATCCCGTCGCCTTCGATTTTGTAGACGATACGGTGCTCGTCATTGATCCTGCGCGACCAGTAGCCGGCTAAACCGTGCTTGAGGGGTTCGGGTTTCCCTATGCCTGAGAAGGGCGAACGTTGAATGTTTAAAATTAACGAATTGATCTGCTTGACGAGTTTTTTATCTGTCCGTTGCCAATAATCTTCCCAGGCATGGTCCGAAAAGATCAATTTCATTCAGTCAAAGCCCGCTCCGTTCCCCCTGAGGTTTCCAGATCGGCGATCGACTCAAGTAACCGCCTGGCATTTTTCGGGCTTCGCAAAAGGTAAGTTGTCTCTTCTAATGCCTCGTAATCGTCAAGGGAAAGCATTACAACGGAGCGCGAGTTCTTACGTGTGATAATTACTGGCGAATGGTCGTCGCAGACCTTTTCCATCGTTTTCGCGAGCTTACTGCGGGCTTCTGAATAAGTAATGTTGTCCATAATGGTTATCCAAAGTACCTGTACCACTAATCGTACAAATGGACATGGCACATAACAAGGTGCTCTACCTGACGCTTGGCCGCTCCTTACCTTCGTTGCCGCTCCGGTCAGCTGCCGTCAACTGCACGTTAGCTTTCGAAAGCGCGAACGCCCGTTGTTGGCCCAAGGTGTGTAAAAACTATTTTCGATTTTCGAAAGTGGCACGCAAGGGTACGGCTGATAATGAAATGAATGTCTTGATCCCTATCTCGAACCCGGCGTGCGGTCGAAATGGGAGAAAGTTTCGACGCCGATACGTTTTTCTGGGTTTCTGCACACCCTCGGCCGTTAGTACCCTATCGCTCATATGATGCCGAGCGTTAGCACGAACTACATAACGGGCTATCCCGTAAGAACAATATCCGTCCGGTTCCGATCTTGAAGCGTTCGTCGCCGGAATTCTGCTAAGAGGATTTTCGTCATTTTTAAAATCACAATAAACACAACCATCTAATTTTCTATTAGGTAAATCGCGCCCGCCGCCGGATTCGTTGAATAAACCTATCGCAATTTCGGTCAGTCTGGCAGTCGCATCGCGTAAACCGGAGAATCGACGTGACGAATCAGTATCGCCATATCGAAACCGCGATAACTCGCGATGCGAAACCGTCCAAATGTGTGGCTTGTACTCGATGGTGATCGCTGTCTTGCATCCGCAATCGGATCTCGAGCATTCGATGCGGTGATCTCCGTCCAATGCGCCTCTTGCCCTAATTCAATCGCAAACACTTGCGCATTATCAACAGCGGAGTAGTACACGATCCTTTGTAGTCGTGGCGAATATTCCAGAGACGCGCATTCGCTCAAATGCGGTTTTTCGCCGGACGAGCGAACAGGGATGACAGGTTCTCGTGGCGACTTCGGATCAATGATGCCAAGTGCATCTTTAGAAGGGATCGCGACTAGGATTAGGTCTTTCTGGGGATGAATTCGCATCACATTGTGATCGGCATGACCGAGCAATTTATTGGGATGAAATTCCATCCACGTTCCAACAGTTTGGTCGGCGTTGATGCCGTCTGGGCAATAGGCAACAAACGCATTTCCGCCACCCGCATCCCCGGAATGCCCCCACAGCACCCGACGCTCGGCATCCCATGTGGTAAACCCACCTGAGTTCAATATCGCATCTGGGTGTTTCGGTCCACGACGCCATACACGGGTGTCCAAATTAAACAGGTGTGGAATCGCCACCGCTTTTACATTTGGCCCTAACTCGCTTTGGCCTTTCAGCAAAATGAAATCGTTTCCCTGCGGGTCATACTGAACATAGTTGTAAGTATGTGGCGGTAGCGGAGATCCGTCTGGATAGATCGAGTCAGGATAAATCGCTCCTTCTCCGTATTCGTCTACTTGTCCGTCGATGTACCCGTCGGTGAGGCGCTGCCATTGTCGGCTTGCAAGATCGAAGGAATGGACGGAAGAACCAAAATAATTGTTATGGCCGCCGCCAAAGCAAATCATCGCGCCCGCGCGTCCGTGACGAGAGGCGAATACTGCCCCATTCCACGCCTCGGTGATGGCATCGAAGCCACGCTTTCCGTGCCACGGTGAATCCCAAACCCGGCCGACGAGTCTGCGGATCCGTTCCTTCGTATTTCTAGCTGGATTAAGCGTGGCGTCACGCGCGGGATCGGTGTCGCGCAGATACCGCGTGCCGAGGGTTGTCGCTACGAGCCCGAGATCCGGCTCGTCGCCGGAGATTCGATACCACTGTCCGACTGCCAGCGCAGACGCCCAGTCCGGCGAATCAGCCGATGAGCCGAGCTGAGCATTCACAGCGAATCGACAATCAGAAGAACTAAATTCGAAGCGTCCTTCACCCTAAGTGAAGATCCTAATCATTGATGAAGTTTGTTAAATTTTCGTGCGACTCTAGCAGTTCCTTCATCATCTCTTGAATCACGTTTTTAACCGACGTTTGCTGCTGCAAATCCCCGACGATTTGGCCGACCGGATAAGTTAGAAAATCCTTCGCGCCAACGCGCTCCACTCGAGTGCGGCCTTCTGCCCACCAGAGTATGTTCTGTAGGGGCGCTGGTAGCGGTAGCGGTGCGCCAGCTTGTTCATAGGCGTCTGTGAACGCTGAGCGCAATGTCCGACACGGCTTGCCTGTCACACTTCGGGTTTGAACGGCATCTTCTGAGGTGGCCGCGAACATTTTGTCTTTGATTGCGGGTACAACTTCGCTTTGCGCCGTGCCCAACCAAACGGACCCACACCAAACGCCAGCGCATCCGAGTGCCAGCGCCGCAGCAACTTGCCGCCCGCGCCCCACGCCACCGGCGCCCAGCACCGGCATTGGCGCGACGGCATCAACAACTTGCGGCCACAAAACCATTGAGCTCACCTTCCCCGTATGGCCTCCAGCCTCGGTGCCAACGGCGACGACAAAGTCACAACCATTTTGCTTATGCCGCATCGCATGTTGCGCCTTGCCCGCGAGTGCCGCGACCTTGATTCCGCGCGCCTGGATTCGTTTCACGAGAGCGGCGTCTGGCGACCCTAACGCACTAACCACCAACTTGATGGGATGTTCGAGTGCGATCTCCAGCATCTTCAAACTCTCGTCTGGTGTGAATGATAGTTCAGTTAAGAGCTCCTTAATGATGTTATCGCGCTCTAATTCCGGTAGCGGTGGAATGCCAGCGGCGTCGAGCATATTACGCACGTAGGTGACGTGCTCTTCCGGTAATATTTTGTCCACATCAAATTTTTCCGTACGCGGCGCCGCAAACGTCGACGGCATAAGGATGTCGATGCCATAGGGTCGACCGTCGATGTGATCGTCGATCCAACGCAATTGTTCTCGCAGTCGTTCCGGCCCCATACGCGCCATCCCGAGCACGCCCATGCCGCCGGCTTTCGAAACTTCGACGACGACGTCGCGACAATGCGAGAACGCAAATATGGGTACATCAATGCCGAACATTTCACACAGTGGATTCATGCGATTACTCCGCGCGATACGCACGCAATGTGGCGTATCGCGATCCGTTGTTAAACGAAACGAACTTGTTGAAGGCGCACGGCTCTTGGAAGCGGCCGCGCGGCCCCGTTGCTATGGTACACCGGGCTACAGCGACGGGGCATAGTCACCGAATGAGTAGCGCTAAGGGCTTGCGCGCTCAAAGATTCAGTATTGCGCAGTACAGCGCGCGGCTGCTTCGATACCGGCCTGCTTTCGCGTGTCGCGGCTACAGCAGTAAACCAGCACTTTCTGGGACAAGCTTGCGTACCCGAACGAGCCACCGAAAGGCTGAACTACGTCACTGGCAGTTGCACAGTGATCGAATCGCCGCTACACCTTGGCGTTGCTGTGTATTCGAAATACTATCAGCGTGAATAATCCTGCCGCTGCGCCGGATGCGCTGGGCGGTTGCAACAAATCATAGGGGCCTTTGCTTATGTTCTCAATTGAGGTGTGTAAAGTACCGGAAAACTCGTTTCTTGCGAGCTACGCCATCGGCGGTAACTATACGGACAGTTACTGCACGTCCATCGCCCGTGAGGTGTCGTTAGCAGAATTTATCAACGCATTTTATACAACCCATTTATTTAAATTGGAAAGAACGATACTGAAATGGGGAGTGTCGATGCCGTCGACGGATCTCGACGCGCGACAGTTGGCGGTTGGCGTAACCGACAGGTTCGCGGCCTGGACTGTTGAACAACGCGATACGAGCGAGCTACTAATGTGCGATTTCCGCAACCGCACCCGATCTTGGCTGAAGGTTGAACCGGGCAAGGGCGAGAGTGAAATCGGAACGCAACTACTGTTTGGATCGGCCGTCGTTCAGCCTCGTGCACCCCTATCACGCACATCCCCTCTGGGGCCCGTGTTCTACTCGTTGATCGGCTTTCATAAAATCTACTCACGGTTACTTTTACAGGGCGCGAGGGATAATCTGAAAGATCTCTAATTTACTGCTCTTTGGGCGGCGCTGGCGGCAAGATATTTTCATCGCTGCGATAGCGCATCGTTTCAAATGAAATGTTCGTCGGCGGTTTTGTGCTTGTGATATTCCATTGCCCCTTCGAATCGCGCCATTTGTACACTTCCGTGGCTGCGACGGGAAGTTCTAAGGGGGTTCCGTTGAGATAGGTATCGAGTCGTGGTCGATCGAGAAAATACAAGTACGCCACAACCGCGGCGATGAAAATAAGGACGACGCTAATCATTTTCCACATCGTGTTCTAAGCTCCAGATCTTAATTGGCATCAAGAATGTGAAATGGTTATTTTCCGGACGAACCAGCGCATAAGTGTTTCGTATTCAAACCCACGTTCGACGAATATCGACACCCCTCCCCCGTCATCGGAGCAAACGGCTTTCGGGTTATCGGATCGTGGAGCAATCGGTGCCAGGTCGAGGCCATCGTAACGATGGTTCGATGATCAAGAGCAACGATTATCCTGGTTAGATCTTCACCTCGTAGTACGCATTCAATGGGTTGTCGAAATCATGCATCTTGAAGTTCGAGAAACCCGCCTCGTGCGTCATTTTTTTCGCCATCGCGCCGCCGAAGCCAACCGTACCTAAGCCTTCGCCGTCGGGTGTGGAGAGACTGGAAGACATGCAACACAACACCGAGAAGCCATACAACATCGGTAACATCGGATTGGCCGCTTCGAGGTTCTCTTCCAAGGACGCACCACAATGGATATCCGCGATGAACCAAGTACCGTCCGGCTTGATTGCATTTTTGATCGCGCGAATCGCGTCGCTAGGATGCGCCATGTCGTGAATACAATCCAAAGTCGTAATAAAATCGAAACTCGAATCAGCCGGCATCGGTTCGATACTTGCGTCATGAAAGGTGACATTGGTAACACCGGCCTCACGTTTATTCGCAGCCGCTCGCTCCAACGCATGTTGAGAGATGTCGTAACCATGCAACTCGGAACGCGGGTACGCCTTCGCGATTTCAAGTAAAGCCACACCCGCGCCGCAGCCCAGATCGGCGACTCTCGCGCCTTTTTCAAGCTTGTCTACCACGCCATCGAGAGCCGGCAACGCTACGGGCACAAGTTTGTGACGAAACCACGGGGCTAGAAGGCGTTCAACACCACGCGCCGCTTCCGGGCCGAGCTCATCGTAAGTTAGGCCTAGTCCGGTTTTGAATGCTTCCGGGATGCGCAGCAAAACATCACCCATCAGTTGGGGAATATGGCTCACTCCGCCGGCGCAAAAAGCTGGGCTCGATTCGTCGGCCAAAACCATCGCAGCTTCGTCGCTTAGCAGGAATTTCTCATCACCGAGGTATTCGATGTACCCAGCCGCGGCTTGGCCATGCAGCCACTCGCGAACCCAGCGCTCGGACATTTCGAGTTTTTCGGCGAGTTGGCCGCTAGTAAGCGGGCCCGCGCTCTGCATCGCACGATACAAGCCCATTTGGTCACCTAACCAAATCATGCCAGTGTTCATTGCGCCACCAAGATCGGCAAAAACCTTTCCGGCCAATTCGCCAACCTTAGAATAATCGTTCGCTCGATCGCCAGCTGCCATCACGTTCTCCTTCAATAATTAATTTATCCGGTGCGCTTATAAATCCTACTATTCGGATCGCTCACGTTTAAGATAACCTAACGTAGGCCCCGATCGCGATGCGCAATATCGCTCACTAGCGCGCCTCAGTCGTTCCCATCGCGCCGTTTTTCAACTAACTCTGCGATGGTGGCTTGCGCCGCCAGCTGTGCTCGGGTGCCTTCCGGATCGAGCGCCGAAGCTTTATCCAGGTCGGCTATCTCAGGTGGCACAAACCAATGCAGCCGTTCTGGATCGTCATGATAGGACGCCCATACTGCTTTCGCGACTTCCGTCGGTTGAATGAGGCGAAACATGCCCTCTGCCGGCGCGTTTTGCTTTAATTCATCAGGCAAAATCGCCGTGTCGATAAGGCCTGGTAACGTGTCGGCCACGCGAACCCCGAATCGAGCATACTCAACGGACAGCGCTTCGGTGAGGCCTTTTACTGCGTGTTTGGTCGCCGAGTAAACTGCAATTCCCGCCATACCGAAGGTTGCAGAAGACGACGATGTCGTAAAACAAAGCGAATTCGGCGTTGCTTTAAGGAGCGGTGTTGCCAGGTGAATTCCGTTGAGCACGCCGATCAAGTTAACGTTAATAACGGCCATCACATCATCGAATGATTGCTCGTCGAAAAACCCGGCGCGTCCGATACCCGCATTGTTAAATAGCAGATCCAGGTGACCGTCGGTCGTTTGTGCGAATTCATCTAGGGCGAGTCGATAGTCGTCGCGATCGGTGACATCTAGCACGCGGGTGATGCATTGCGTGGATCCCAGTTCGTCGGCGAGATTTTTAAGACCTATTGCATCGACGTCGTAGCCGCCAATGAGCCAGCCACCGTCTGCGAACAAGCGCGCGGTAGCCAAGCCCATCCCGCTTGCGGCACCGGTAATGAAAATTGATTTTCGAATCGGTTTACTGTTCATTTACAATTCCTTCGTCGCAATCGAGTCGCGGCTTCGAGTATTAACTGGCCGTTTGATGAGCAGTCATCATAGGCAAAAAAAACTCTAATGCGTACATCATCTGAGTTGCCGGGATAGGAATTCACCTAAAACTAAGTTCTACTTTGGTCACCAATTTCCTACCACGAAAATCTAAAGAGTTCAGTAATTGCCCTCAATTGATATTTTACTCCTCATCGCCGCTGCATTTTTTATCGCTGGCGTTGTGAAAGGGGTGATCGGCTTCGGCTTACCGACCGTCACGCTCGCCCTTTTCGCAACCAGCGTCGGCCTCGATGAAGCGATGGTGTTATTACTTGTACCGTGCGGCGTAACGAACCTTTGGCAAGCAGTTAGCGGGGGCCAGCTTTTCGCCCTCGTGAAACGCTTCTGGGCGCTGCTGCTCGGACTCGCAACGTGGTTTGGTGCCACGTGGCATGCAGCAAGCGACCCGCGCTGGTTGATAGGCCTGCTCGGCGCATTGCTGTGTGGTTATTCCGTCGTGAGCTTGTTCACGGCACAAATCCCATCTCCAGGTCGCTACGAGGCGCGCGCGTCTCCGGGCATCGGTGTCGTGTCGGGGGTCTTGAACGGTCCCTTCGTCGTCCCCGGAGTACTCTATCTACAGTCTCTAGGCCTGCCACGAGACACGCTGATTCAAGCAATGGGGCTTTTATTTCTAACCTCGACGATTGCACTTGGCGTATCGCTCCGAGCGAACAATTTACTGTCCGGCGAATTCGCGATTTTGTCGTGTTTGGCGCTTCTGCCAGCGCTAATCGGCATGGCTATTGGCTTGCGTTTCCGCCAACGATTGACCCCCCCGCAATTCAGGCGCGTGTTTTTCAGTGCGTTATTAATCTTCGGTAGTTACCTCCTGCTTAGCCCGCTCGTGCGATTGTGACCGCACGCTCGAATCATTGCTCACTACCTGCGTTACTATGGCGTAGACAGTACGCTGGGACGAATCGATGACCGATTTCATTACCTCCCAAATATTACGCGAACCGCCGGCAGGACTTGGTCGACCGCACCGGGTGCGTCGATTCTTACTCGTCTCTACGACAGTCTTGATTACCCTCGGTGTTATTTGGTCTGGCTATGCCGTGGTCGCTGGTCATCGAGGTCTATTAGTTGCCGATCTCGTACTAATCGCGATTGGAACCGTGGCGCTGCTTATGGTGCGCAATGGCTGGATCACCGCAGCCATCCATTTCATTCTTGTTGCGCTGCTCTTTTGGATCCCAGCCATGGCGTATTTTGTGTCGGGCTCCGGTGTTAACGATAACGGCGCCGTTCATTTTTGGTTGTTCGTCTACATCGTCGGTTTGCATTTCGTTTTATTCGACGCGGCGCGCGTTATCCAAACATTTTATATTTCCGTTGCCGTGCTGATATTTATTGTCGTGGAGTACAATCTAGTACCCCTTACGCCACGCTTTGGTTTTCCGGCGCACGACACCTTGTTTGGACACGGGCTAACGTTAGGCCTGGTATTGATAGCAATTGCGATCATATTACGCACTTATATAACGGCGTTGGCCGAAGCAGAACATGCCGCGCGCGATGCCAATCATCGATCGGAACAATTGCTGCGTAGTATGTTGCCGCCATCCGTTGTCGAGCGAGTGCGCACGCACGGGACAACGTTCACACAAAGGGTCGACTCGTGCTCGGTTCTCTTTGCGGACATCGTCGGCTTTACGCCCATGGCTTCACGGCTCACTGCGGAAGAGCTGGTCGCCTTATTAAATTCGGTATTTAACCAATTCGATTCTCTCGCCGAAGCGCATGGTGTCGAGAAGATCAAAACGATCGGAGATGGCTACATGGCCGCCTGCGGCCTGCCGGAGCCGGATCCCGAGCATGCCCAACGAGTCATGCGGCTGGCAATAGATATGTTGTCGGCAATCGCGGGTTTCGACGACCTTGAAGTGCGCATCGGGATAAACAGTGGCCCAGTGTTAGCAGGGATTATTGGACATAGTCGCATTGCGTTCGATCTTTGGGGAGAAACAGTGAACCTCGCCTCACGCATGGAATCGCACGGCGTTAGTGGCTGCGTCCAAGTAACCCAAACAACTTACGATCTACTCGGCGAGTGCTACAATTTCCAAGCCGGTCGCGAAATAGAAGTGAAAGGCAAAGGCTTAGTTACGGCCTACTTGTTACCAAGCCCGGCATCCGAAACGTAAATTCTCGGGAGCACGAACTGTGAGCAAAAACTCCGAGCGCCGGTGCGCCGCCGCGAGGCCGTTTAAGCGCCGCGGCGTTAGGTTTGCCTAAGGGTGGCCTTGTCGCTAGCATTGATTCTCCAGCGCCGCCATCCGAGGAATTACCCGATGTCTTATCCCCCTATCTATCCACACGATCCCATCGAAGAAATCGCCACCGACGTATTCATGGCCCGAGGCAGCATTCGCTTGAATCCGATTATGCGGATCACGCGGAACATGGCAATAATTCGCGATGCCGGCGAACTGACCTTGATCAACCCAATCCGATTAAATGCCGCCGGTGAGGCGCAATTAAAGTCCATCGGAGAAGTGCGGAGGATCATTAGATTAGGTAGCTTTCATGGGGTCGACGACCCGTACTACGTCGAGCAATTCGGCGCACAATTTTGGAGCCAGTCGGGCGGCACCACCTATACGCAACCGCCCATCGATCAGATTTTAACCAGCGACTCTAAATTGCCATTCGCCGATGCGGAATTATTTTGTTTCGAGGCGACAAAACAACCCGAATCTGCGCTGCTCCTGAATCGCGACAATGGGATCTTGTTGACGTGTGATGCCGTACAACACTACGGCGACTATCGAATGAACAATTTGCCCGCGCGATTATTAATGCCTCTCATCGGGTTTCCGAAAAAAATGATCATTGGCCCGCTGTGGCTAAAATTCATGACCCCGGAAGGCGGGACATTAAAGGACGAATTTCAAAAGCTCCTAAACCTAAAGTTCGACGCATTACTAAGTGCTCATGGCAGCTTTCTGCCTTCGGGCGCGCATGCCGCTGTGTCAGGGGCCTTCGATTCTGTCTACGGTAGTTGAATAGACCGATCTCACACCCGATTGACTAGGTAAGCTAACGCAACGTGCCTATGGTCGCGGAACGCGTTTCACGGTATCTTTTTCATCGACAACGCAAAGTTACTTTAATGGAGCAATAGATGAATCGAATTTGGTTGATATTAGTCGCCGTGGCGTTCGCCAGCCCCAGTTTCGCAGACGAAAATACCTATATCTGTGATGCCACCAGTGTCTTGGAGCTAGGTGAAAGTGGCGCTCTTGAAGAAACCAACTACGCGAAGGCCTTGGGCATGCACCAATCACATTTTGCGGTCGATCGCAAAACCGGCGAAGTAGCGGGTGGTCCATTTGCCACTGTGGATGCAAAAGATGGCCGGGTCTTGAGTTCCGGCACCGACCAGGAAGCGTTGAAAATCGTCTGGCTTACTGAAGGTCCATTCAATCACCTCAAATACCTGTGGGTGCGGGCTTACGCCGATGGAGCAAAGAAGCCTTTTGTTGGGGTAACAGGAAATGTGGTGGTAACCGGAATGTGCGAATAACACGCTGCGGCGTGAATTAATTTCCCGACCTATGTCCGGTCACTAATTCCGATCGGAGCAGCGGCGACGTTCGCGAAGAATCATCATCAGGTTAGGTTAAGTGCCAAAATCGTACTAATATACCCGCCGCCAACCTCGGAGCACTCTAATCAACTACCCACTGCAATGCGTACGACTTAGACTTTTTGTCGCCTTTTTGATCGCGTTCGGTTTCGTGAGTACGCACGCCGATACGATTGACGAACACCCGGACTCGCCTCTCGGCTGTCAACAACTGCATGTCACGCCGCTCGATAGCGAGCTCGGATCTGTCGGATTCATGAAAAACATCGCGGAGCACCCGGAATCTATCCGATCTGTCGCAAAACGGCTATTGACCAAAGCCGTTGCGGCGTCTGAACTCGAGAAGCAACCAGAGTGCCAAACAGCGTGCCGCGGAGTCCTAACGTCCGAAGTTGTTTATCGCGTAGAACCAACTGTGTTCCTAGCTGAGAGTGAACAACAGGCAATGTGCCTCACCTTGGAAGATCAAACGAAATTAGAACCTTTCCGCCGCACTGCG
>JBLFWZ010000107.1:0-13712 GCA_047611905.1 Gammaproteobacteria bacterium
TACGAACGAAATCGGCGTCTTCTACTTGGCTCATGTTCAATTCCTAACTAGAACGGGTGCTGAAAGATCTAGATTATTATCGAGCATCGTTGCGGATGCTTTGAGCCGCACATTATAGCGAAATTGCCGCGCCGCACTAGACCGTAATAGCGCGAGCCACGCGCGGCTATAACTTAGATGTAAGGCTTCGAGCCGCGACGTGGTGAAATTACTGTGTGGATTCCACGGTATCCGAATTGCTTGTATCGTTATACGCAGCATGCGCCCGTAGCTCAGCTGGATAGAGCGCTGCCCTCCGAAGGCAGAGGCCACAGGTTCGACTCCTGTCGGGCACGCCCTTCCCCCAACGCCCTTCAACGCTCACCAACGTTTAGTCTCGGGCACTTACGTTCGATTTAGAGAAAGAACATGTTGAGCAGCGTTGGCCAGCGGTGACAAAAACTGCACGGCGACTACACGGAGTTCCTAAACTTGACGGTCTTCGTTAATTGATACATCGAGGGATCCGCGACTAGCTATCGTAGATAGCAGGTCTTACGTTAGATGAAGTAAAACGTTGCACGAAAGCTAACCGATTCCGCTCGTAGTCTGTGCAGTGAAACGCGATACAGGTCAAATTGCTGAGAATGGGAAACTGAGTCGCTCGTCCTAATGACACTATCGAAGTGGCGAACTGCTCGACCCCGCTTCGAACGGATATACGGAATTGGAGTTCGAACAGCTATATTCTTGGCGGCGGTGTAAACGAGGTTAGGAAGATACACCGCCAATGGAGTCGATTAGACGTCATGCGAAATCCCTACAGTGCTATTGCCGGGACAAGTAATTTTTCAAAAAATGCAGTCTATTCGTTACTGGCGATTCGGAATTCAACAATTGAACGCAGCATTGTTTGAGCCGAAATTGAAGGTTAACTGATTGATAACTTCGGTTTATTGGAGTTGGGTGATGCACGACAATTGCGGACCTTATGAAACGATGTTGAGCGGAAAACCGTACCTACCCCTCACCGTCAATTTCACACCACATTGTTTGATTCCACGTCCACTTTAGTCCGAATTAGATGTAACGAGGAAATCGACGAAGCTAATGAGCTGCACAAAGGTATGAAGCCAGATCTGACTACTCGCACAATAGTCATTCTAGGAAACTTCAATCCTGCAACTGTACAACCGTATTGGTGCGCGCACCACCAAATTATCGAAGCAGCAGCTGCAAAAAACGCACGCGTGAATTTGATTCATGCAGAAGCAACTGAGTTTTCTTAGACTCATTCAACGTTAAAGTATTTAGAGAGCAATTTGTACTAGCGTCTAGCGAGGAACCGCATGATTTAATCCTCGACTTCGCGATCAATTTGATGATGACGTTACGCGAAACTCCCGTGAGAGCTTTAGGTATCAACAACGACGCTCACTATCGAATAGCTACGCGGGAAAAACTCGATCAGATCGGTGACGCAATAATGCCGAAAGGATATTGGGACGCGTTACTCCAAGATGATGACGATTAGGATTGACGACTATGACGATGGAAGCGGACCAAAGCCATGAGGCGATTGCGGGTAAAATAAAAGTCAAGATAGAGCCATCTAGTGTTATCAAAGATGGGCTATTTGTCGGGGCAAACGACCATTACACTCTGTCCGGTGCTAATGAGCCGAATAGCGAGATGATCCGTTCAATTTTGCAAACGAATTGGACCAAATCAGCTGAAATAAATATGCAGATTTCTGAATCGATGATTAAATTAGCGAAAGACTAATTATGAAAATAAACTCACTCTCAACAGACACTTTTAACTCAGAAACTTCAATCGTGCCCGATGAAATCGACGGATTGCCAATGCTCGAATTACAACGGTTGAACAACGAAATAGATAAGAGTGGTAATTCATCCTCCCAAACTACTGGTCAGCACGAATAAAATATTAGGCCTCTGTTCGAAACCAATCAGGTCGAAGGTGTGCTGCCGGCCCTTGAAGTAAAACAACAATGGGAAGGGTGTGTAACCGAGGTGAACGAAGATTCATTCGAAGCAATCCTCGTAGATTTAAATAGCTCCGTGCCAAATGAATTTGAAACAGCGAAATTCGAATTCGATCAAATCAGCGAAGATGACCTTCTCTGTTGAGAGAAGGCGCGATATTTTGGCGGGTGATCGGGATGCAACATGCCGATGACCCTAGCCCAACAACGGTATCAAAAATACGCTCTCGAAGACTCCCTGCTTGGACACGCAATGACCTCGTGTTGGCAGATGCGCTCGCGCAGGGATCCGAGAGAATTGATTGGAATTGAATGGCACGACCACCGAATTCATCTCAAGTCGAGATTACAGGATTTGGAACAGGTTACGGTGAATGTATCGTCTGCCATCTCGGTGGTGGGATATGGATGATAGTTGATTCCCTCATAGCGCGAGGAGAAACTGAACCTGTTGCGATTACTTATCTCGAATCTCCAGGAATTAAACCGGCGTCCGCCGTACAATTGATCACCGTCACCCATTGGCACGACGATCACGTTAGGGGATTATCGAACATAGTAAAAAGATGCCCTAATGCTGTGGTTGTTGCGTCGGATGCATTATCACGGGACAGGGCAAGATCATACTTTGATTTATAAGGATGAGTAGATTGATCGCGAAATGATATAAGGGGACAGGAACTGTCAAGCGCTAACCGGATCAGATCTCGCAGTCCCTCTCTATAGAGCAGCGAGCAATGGCATTTATTGACCACTTTGGCAGTCTTGAGGATCCGCGTTCCCGGATCAACCGGCGACATGATCTGCATGACATTCTGTTTTTAACGGTATCAGCGATCATGTCAGGGGCGGAAGGTTGGAAAGACATCAAGGAATTTGGTGATGCGAAACTGGGATGGTTAAGACAATTTCTGGCGTTTGAAGAAGGGATCCCGGTTGATGACACGATAGCTCGGGTCATCAGTGCGTTAGTGCCTGAGCAGTTTTTGGACTGCTTCGTGAGTTGGGTGAACGAGATCCGCGCGGCTGAGGGTAAGGACGTGCTGGCTATCGACGGGAAGACGCTGAGGCGTTCGCATAGCGGCAATCGCAGTAGCGCCTTACATAGGGTCTCGGTGTGGTCCTGTCAGAACCGATTAGTGCTGGGTCAAAGCCGCCCGGTTGGCAAGAAGAATGAGATCGAGACCGTGATGGCGCTGTTGGAGTTACTAGAATTGCAGGGCGCTACGGTGACCTTGGATGCGATGAGTTGCCAGCGCAAGATCGCGAAGAAGATCACAGGGAAGGGGGCGGATTACCTGATCTCGCTCAAGGGTAATCAAGGCAAGCTGCATAAAGAGGTGAAGGCCTATTTTCACAAGACACATCGAGAAGCGCCTGAACTCATTGAGGCCGGCCAAACCGAGACGACCGACGCGGATCATGGTCGCATTGAAGTCCGACGTTATCGTCAACTGGCAATAACGGACTGGTTGAGTGAAGCACAGGGATGGGCGGGGGCTGCGAGTGTGGTTGAAGTCGAGCGGGAACGACATGTCGGCGAGGTAATGACCACCGAGACTCAGTATTACCTGAGCTCCTTAGCGGTGAACCCAAAGCAAGCTGCCGAGACGATCCGCAGTCATTGGGGCGTCGAGAATCAAGTCCATTGGGTACTGGATGTGGTTTTCAAAGAAGACGATAGCCGGATCCGCCGAGACAACGGGGCGGAGAACATGGGCACGGTCAGACGTTTTTGCATGAATCTCGCCCGCCTCAACACCACCAAGAACAGTATGCGGGGCAAATTGAAGAACGCTGGATGGAATGATGCCTTTCGAGCGGAGCTCCTATTTGGTTAATAATTGCTCAAGTATGATTTTGCCCTGTATCACGGGATGAGTTTGACGCGTTTGCGCGGAAATACGATACCGACACGATGACGAAATTGCCTTCCGGAGTTCGCGAATTCCGAGAAATACTCAATCTATTAAGGCAAAGAAAATCCTATCCCAGGCCAATTCGCGCCATTCAAGATCGAAAGGTCTTTACGATTCTCCCTCAAAATAGCGGGCATGGCGAATCATGTGGGATTTATTCGCTTTCACCTTCCGACGAACAAGTAGAGAAATTTCTAAAGGAAATCGCCGACTTAAAACCATGCGCTGGCGAATCGAAACGACATATTCCAAAACCAAAAAGAGATCACCTAGCGACGGCGTTATGGATCGAACTAGGACGTACTGCGGTACTACTCGGATCAGACCTTGAAACGGTGCCTGGAAACAGCAGCGGATGGAGTGCGGTAGTAGCATCGCTCAATAAACCAAGCGGGAGGGCCGGGATATTTAAAATCCCTCATCATGGATCTATCACGGCCCACCACGACGGCGTGTGGAATCAAATGTTGAGTACGAATTCAACCGCGATTCTGACACCTTTCGTAAAGGGGAGTACCAAATTACCGACGCAAGAAAATGTTATTCGTATTTTGAACAAAATAAACTCAGCCTATTCTGCTTCTCTGATAATCGGGCGGGAAAAAAAGGACGTACCGTTGCGATCCAAAAGGTGATCGAGACTAAGACGCGAACTATGGGCGTTATCGGAGGGAATCTTGGTTCAATTCGTGTTCGCTACACGCCGACGAAGGATGGGTATTCAGATTTCACGTGTGAGTCATTCGGTAAATCTTTACCACTAAGTAAAATGCGCACCAGTTAATCTGCAATTCTGCGGCACGTAGAGAGTAACCGACGTTCTCTCCCTTAAATGCCCCTTTTACGCACTGTTCTGATCTGACGCTCTAGGGTAAATGCGGCTTTCGCGGCTACCCGATATCGATCTCTAAACATCGGTTTCGGGAAAGTTTGTTAACTTCCAGTTGACTGGAGTCGACCGTCGCATAACGACCCATCTCGGACGTTAGAAAATTTTATCGGCACGCCTGCTTTGCAGAATTACGATTAACTCACACGCCCATCAGCGGGCCGTCGACCGAACAATATTCCCGAACGGCGTGGGCATAGGCATAAATAACATTTCCATCTTAAGAATATCTTCTCGACCATGTTTATTAGTTAAGAAAGGATATTTACGTTGTACTTTCGGGATGCTTAGCTGTCGGCGAGTGCCCGAGACACGTGCGGGTTGGTTTGGATGCGCATCCAGTAGTTTTTGAGGTTCGGGCAGTGCCCCAACAGATCGCCCGCACCAAAATATTCCTTTGCGTATTCCGTAACGTAGAAGAGGGCCGGGGCCAGAGCGCAATCGGCCAGCGATAAACCATCGCCAACCGCATAGGTCCCGTCGTCGACGACCCGCTCCACTGCGGCCAAGCCCGCCTTCACCCCCTTGATACCGTCGGCGACAGAGAACGATTCCTTGCCCTCGGCTTTGGCAATCGTGAACAGGGGCAGATAGCGGGCAAACACATAAGCGTCGGTCATCTGGACTACCATGCGTACACGAGCGCGCTCCTGCGGGTTAACGGGCAGCAACGCCGGGGCGAGGAATGTCTCATCCAGATACTCGTTGATGACGGCTGACTCCGCGATCACGGCGCCATCGTCGCACACAAGTGTCGGAACCTTACCCAAGGGTGTGATCTTTCGGTACGCCTCGGAGCCCATGCCATCTGGTGGGGCGGCGAACTCTGGTGTCAGTGCCTTGGCATAGAGAGCGATACGCACACGGACGGCAAAGGGGGAAGTGACTGCTTGATATATTTTCATGTGGACCTGCGATTTCAGAATATTGGGCGACGCTAGCAGCGTGTTAACGCAACAACCGGAATTACGCGCGTGGTCTTACTCCGATATTCTGCGAATGTAGGTTTTATCTCGATCATCTTTTCATAGAATTCGGTGCGTTCAGGTTCGTCTAAAACGGCTGCCTTGGCTGTGAATTGGTTACTACCTAATTCTACGCCAACCTCGGGATTGGAAAGCAGGTTGTAGTACCAAGGCGGATTCGTAGGCGCGCCGCCGTAAGACGCAATGATGATACATCGGTCTCCATCGGTTTGGCATGCCAATGGGTTTACTCGAGTTAGACCCGTCTTGGCCCCGGTAGTGGTTAGCAAAAGTAGTGTTACATCGGCAAAGTAACCGCCGACCACTCCTCCATTTTCGTGAAATTCGTTGATAACCGATTTGTTTAATTCTTGAAAATCCATCTATCTGCATTCCTTCTGATAACTGTTGTCGAAAATTCGCATCGTCTACGTCCAACCCGATAGACCATCGGGACCGTAAATATTTTGGTCGTTATTTTCCTACTTGTACCCAGATTTCGGGCGTTTGCTTGGCGTCATGCCGGTCACTTCCTTTGATTGACCCGTAGCCATTCTGAACGGACAATCAATGCACCGATACAGCATTTGATGGACCATCATGTTGCACATATAGACCATGAATTGGGAAGATATACGGCTTTTTCTAGTCCTGGCCCGCAATGGATCCGCGCGCGCGACTGCTGCAAAAGAAGGGATGAGTCACTCAACTGTGACTCGGCGAGTCGACCTGCTCGAATCCGACCTGGGTGTAAGGTTATTCGATCGCGACGTGCGGGGTTACCGTTTGACGGCGGCTGGCGAGACCATGTTGGCATCCACAGTACAGGCCGAAGATGCGCTGTTGACGGCACGCCGCCAGCTACAAGGTCGTGATGCACAACTGTCGGGTGAAATTCGATTGACGATATCGGACACCATCGCCACTTATTTTCTGATGCCACACTTGGTGGAATTCAGCGAAACCTACCGCGACATAGACTTAAACGTCCTCATCGCTAACGATCTGTTCAACCTGAGTCGGCGCGAAGCGGACGTAGCACTTCGCTTCATGCGCGTAGGATCCAACCCGCCGGAAGATCTGATTGGCCGAAACATCGCGACGATCAGCAGTTGTTATTACGCGAGCGACACTTACCTGGCGAAGAACAACCTTTGGGGTGCCGATTGCGACGCCCGATGGATCGGCTGGGACGACGAGGAGCGATTTCCGGACTGGGTGAAGGCATCCCCATTCCCACAATTTCCTGTGTACAGTAGATTTAACAATGTCCTACTCCAGGCGGAGGCCACGCGCTGCGGGATGGGACTGGGTGTACTGCCGTGCTTTGTTGGCGACAAGATTGAAGGCGTGATACGAATTCCAACGTGCGAGCCCTACCACAGCTTTGATATCTGGGTGTTGTCGCATCCTGACCTTCGAGACGCGACGCGGCTACGTACGTTTCGAGCATTTATCGCTGATGTTGTCGAACAAGAAAAGGGGCTACTCTCTGGAGCATCATCGGCATGAAAAACTGAAAAATGGCTAGGCGATGGTATACGTATGGCTAGCGAGCACAGCTCACCGCTTTATCGTACCAGCGGCCCTCCGGTCCCGGGCGACGCCAATCTCTCGTAAGAGAAAACTTAAAGGAAACTTAAGGACCCCCAAGAAATCAGCGAATTCAACATCATGCAAAATTAATGTGGGTGTCCTTAAAAGATTCAAATTATGTCTGAATTCGAGCTTACCGAAACTTTTCTCAATCATGTTGAGTTGAGCATGAATTATTTTATGGCGTACCTCTCCGCGACTTCCGCGTTTCTAGTAGTTGCCTATATGGCGGGTTCGGAAATTCCTCGGTTTCTCGCCCGCGTTGCAGTGATGATCTATAGCCTCGCTTCGATCTATCTAATAATCGCGTTTCAGCGAGTTGCGGCAATATACGTTGGTGTTCGAGATGAGATGAGAGGTACTGTCGAATGGCACCCAGCGATATACGAGCCATCCTGGCTCATACCTTCGGTAGCTTGGCTGGCGGTGGTTGTAATGGTACTCGTGTATGTCTGTTCAATATGGTTCTTCTATCATGTCAGAATCAACGCGCACACCACGTAAGGCTCTAACCGGAATGCACCCAACATCCACCTAACCAGGCGATGAACAGTGACGCTTGACAGTATCCTTCTTGCGCTGCCGCTCCAGTCGGCTACTATCAAGCGCACGTTATCGCGACGTTAGAAGGCTAAGAGACGCATATGAATTGGGATGCTATAGGGGCAGTTGCTGAGGGGTTGGGTGCCACTGGCGTCATCATTAGCCTTGTCTATTTGGCGACTCAAATTCGAGCTCAAAATCGAGAGAGTCGGATCGCAGCGCTTCACGATCTATCAGTCAGCTTTCGAGCGTCTATATCGAACTTTACTAATGGAGAACTAGCCCGAATCTTTGTACGGGCCAATGAGGATTACGATTCACTCGACTCTGCCGAACAACTGCAAATGATCGCGCTGGTAGCGGAGTATTTGCGAATGTTCGAAGAGGCTTACATCCAGCACACTGAAGGGCGATTAGATAAGCGTACCTGGGACTCCATGGCCCAGTATCTCGCGATGTTTATGGCCGGAAACTGCCCGAAACGAATCTGGGAATTGAGAGGGCCATATATGGATCCTGAATATCAGCGGTTTGTGAATAGTTTGGAAACGTCCGAATTCATGTTTCCGAAGGCAGGTTCTTGAGGCCCTGTGTGCGCCGGCGGTTGGCGATTAATATGAGATCTATTCGAAACGAACCAGCGCCACCTAAAACCCCGGATATCGAGACCGCGAGGGTCTCGCTATTCGTCTGTTAGGCGGTTCGAGTTGAACGTCGACATTTTTCTATCATCAATAGTGGATATCGCTATAGGTATTGCAGGCTTTGCTGGAATCATCGCCGCTATACGACATCGTGGGTTTTCGCAATGGCCAGCGCGGCAGCGAATTTTATTGCAGATACTTTTTTTCGCTTCAGCAATGGCGATCGTTTTTGCGTTACTCCCATCCGTATTAACCTCAGTGGGAGTACCGCCGCAGACAATCTGGAAAATTGGCAGTTGTGGATTGCTTGCCTGGTATGCTGGGGTAATCCCATACCGCCTGATTCAGAGTCGAAAGATGGGGGTAAGCTCACCCATGCCGCGGCTGCTGGTAATGTGGGCGCTGCTGTCGTCGTCGTTACAATTTTATAACTTGACGACATCCGGTTTAGAATGGCCCTACTTATTCGGAATATTCAGCTTGGTCGTTAATGGGTTCTCAGTATTTTTACTACTCCTTTTGGGTCCTGAGTCGGAAGAAACTGAAAAATCCGCCTAACAAGCGACTGTGGTGCTGCGTCCTCCATTCGCGACCGATTTATCATGTTTTATTTGTCGGCTGAATGACCGTTGCTGGCCTATTCCGTTGAAAAAGCCCTTACAAAACGACGATAGAAATAGTTCGTAAAATTCGACCGCACAGGATCGCGTCTAAGGGACAAACAATACTTAAGTAAGGGTTCGACGATCCTTGAAATTAACAAGTTTTATCTATCGCGGCCTTTTTCAACAGAATAGACCTCGAGCTGCCCCTCGCGATCTTGACCTTAAGATGTTCGCCTTTCAGAATGAGATTTTACCTTGGGGCCTCGTTATTCGTCTGTTAAATTATGGGGTGATTCACCCAACCTGAGAACCAATCATGCTGCGAACGGCGAATCGCCGCTTGGATATAATCAAATATTCTTGGAGTAAGTTAGTGATGGGAATTTTTCGTACAACATCATTGTCGCTATTGGTGTCTATTTGGCTCTCGCCAGGCTTTGCTGACACCACGGTGGTAAATACTGAGGAACCGGTGCCAGGGAAAATATCTCTTTCAACGATATTGTCTGGCGAACTCGAACGGGTCGAAGGCACCGAGTTCATCGTCAGCCGCGTCGACCTCCCACCAAATACCTCGCTCCCGACGCATTGGCATCCGGGAGAGGAGTTTGCCTATGTGCTTAGGGGGCGCGTGATTTTGACGTTAGAAGGCAAGGGTGATGCGGAATATGGTGAAGGCGAGCTAGGAAAAGTCCCCCTCAAACATGTGCACGCCGCTAGAACCGGCGAGGAAGGTGCTGAGTTGTTGGTGTTTCGAGTCCACGAGAAAGGGCAGCCTGAGCGGGTCCTAGTCAAGGAAGCCGCGAACTAGCGCAATTAGACAAACATGAAGCGGTCACCTAATAATCGACCGTGATGTAGCGTCCCATATTGCTACCAATGGGTTCCCATTTACCAGTTAGCCGAATGTCGCTTCCTGGCCGAAAATCCTCCGTCGCTTAATTAGCCCTGAACGTCGGTGATCTGGAAGTACGCCGGACGATCGCACGCCTTACTGTCTTGTGGAGATACCAAAATTACTTTCTTGCGCCTCAATCCGCATCGGGGGAGTGCCAAGGCAAGGCATCGATAAATGCCGTGGGAAGAGACCCGGGATCGGCTAATCTCTTTTCCAAATAATCTCTGGTTTCTTTGACGAAGTAAGGTTTGATGCGTTCCCACCAACTTCGGGTGCCCGGTGCTTGGAGCATTGCTAGGCAATACGTTCCGTAGGCGTCGAGATTATCTTTAGTCTCCAAGCCCTGTTGGTACATCCTAATGACTTGGTCAAGATGATTTAGGATCGGCGCCAGTGTGAATTCGAAACGGATTTGTTCCTCATGTGACAACGAATCGAAGTCAACGCTACCTCGTTGGTAGAGTTTCAGATGATCCCTCATATGAGCAAGCGCGCTTTGGAAGGAATTGTTGATTTCGCGTTGCGCAGCCGCACGTGCGAGCGCCGAACTCTGCCTGATCTGAAATGCCAGGTAGCCCAGAGTTAAAACTACTGCCGCAGCGCCAACAAGCTCCCCAATAGCTCCTAATGCGTCCCAGTTCATTTTCGCGTCCCCCTCAGTGAATCCAGCAGGCAGCATATCCGACAGGCGCGGAGGCGTGAACGACGGTTCCTGGCCGATTTTACTCAGTCGGTTGTCTCCCCCTGAACGTCGGCGCAGGCATGCTTTCGGACGGTTGCGTGCCGCCAACATCAGGTAGCCCCCGTCCAAACCCACGAGTCGCGCCGTTTCCGCTAAGCGAACGTTCGCAGCTTCAGGTCCTCTTTATCCTCGCTAGTGAATGAAATGATACGTAGCTCAAAACACAGTAAAATTGCCAGATGGGGGTAAAAGGCAAACAAAATGCCTATCCGTAGATCCCAGAAATTTCTGCCCAAATCCATTTAGGCCGCATTTCACCAATGTCTCCAACTGCCGATCTTCATGTTCTCGCACAGATTGCGATAACCCTCGCGGGATTCACTGGTATTATTGGTGTGTTTCAACAACGAAGCGGAAATATCCTCACGGACCGCGAACGACTCCATATCGTTAACTTACTGCAGGCGACGGCAGTCATAGTCTTTCTAGCTTTCGTACCAAGTTGCTTGACTCTGCTCCCGATCGTCGGGCTCGATATCTGGGCGTGGTCAATCAGAATACTTTTCGCCGTCCACATCCTAGCGTGGATTATCGGCTCAATTAGCTTGACCCGTTTTTTGTCGATCATAAATTCCCTGCCGAAAACGGAGCGGGCAATTATATTTGGACTGCTCCTTCCGGCTGGCATAGCTACGACGGTGGTGGAAGGACTCGTGGTTGCCGGGCATTGGACAAATTACACTACCTTTATCTACGAAGTAGCATTGATCTTCTTTCTTGGGATCGCATTTGTTGCGTTCATCTCGTTGCTATTAAAGCCTGAGTAATGTTGCTCCAGTGCAAACGCCGCCAAACAAGCCGTTGGAGACCGACATTCGACCGCTGCGGTCGGTCGCCGTCAGGTGTAAATTAGCCGAATCAAACGTCCGCCATTGAGTGCGCGACCGTCCGAAGGTGGCCGTTAGTGTCCGTTCCCAACCGCCGGGCGAATGTCTGTTATCAAGCGAAGCCGTTCGGGGATACCCGAATGTTTAGCCGTAGTGTTTTGCTATTTCATCTCCTCATCCAGAACCTCGTCAACAAATTCGACGAACCGTTCATCGAGTAGCACCTTGCCGAGCGGGCTAGAGTCCCATGTATGTCGCATACCAGGGAGAGCGAATAGCGTCTGAATTATGTGCTTTAGTTCTCGTAAGTCATCCGGATCATTTGTTGCAGTCCATTGTCCCCAATACATCCAGAAATAGTACTGATCTCCCCATTCGTTTCTCGAAGCTTCAACACTCGTAATTCCGAGTTTCTTAGCCAACGTTTCATAGTATTCTCCTAATCCCCAATGGCGAATCTGCCCGCTTCTGAAGTCATCATTTGCGGTCGTTGCCAGGATTATTTCTCGAACAGCCGTTGAACGGGTAAGGCGGTTCTGATCGATAGTTTCATTTCTTGCGTATCGTACTTGAACAGCCAAGTACACTAGCGTGAGAACGACTGCGATTGCCCCGACCACTTCGGCGATTACGCCTGCTGCTTCCCAATTCATTTGTGACTTTCCCGTCGTTGAATCCAAGGGGCAGCATATCCGACTGGCGTGGAGGCGTGAACGTCAGTTAATGGCCGTTAACACTAAGTCGCTTACCTCGGCCTGAGCGTCGGCTATCTGGAGGTACCCCGGACTGTCGTATGGCTCCGCCCTGCAACAGATGGCGGCCACCTAACACCGGAACAACAGTCATTCCCGAAATGGGCTCTTTTCGCGAAAGGTATGATCGAGTTATCTAGATTAAATGCGGTTTCTGCGACCGTGGAACACCGGGCTTCGATAACCGTTTTCGGGAAAGTTGCGCACATCATCGCTAGCGGGTTTTGATTGCGCACATGGGCCATCCCGCGAATCGACCTAATCGTTTTGCGGTAAATTGACTAAAATCTCTTCGACCGTTTCATAGTCCACCGGTATCAGTTGAGGCTTGAGCGTTGCCAACCATGTGTTTGCTTGCGACGCATCTGTTTGGTTCCTGTCGGGATGGTTTGCGGAACGCACTAGATATGCATAACCCTTGGGTATGTTCGGTTCGCTACCGAGCTTGTTCGAGTAAATCTGTCCGAGACGAAATAGCGACTGAGTATGGCCCAGGGCGGCGGCGGACTCGTACCATGACAGTGCTAAATCGATTTTCTGCTCTACCCCTTGACCGAAAAAATATATTTCGCCGATCCTAAATATACTGTCTTTAGATCCGCGACCTGCTGCCTCGTAGTGGAGTGCAAAGCCTTTTCGGTAATTCCGTTGCACACCCTGTCCGAAATGATAGAGCTCCCCTAAACCGTGGTACGCCTCTGTGAAATTGTTACCGATTGCCGTCTCGTACCAACGCTTCGCTGCGTAGTAGTCGCTAGGAACGTGAATTCCTTTTCGATAAAACCAACCGAGACGCCACTGTGACATAGCCTCGCGTTGTTCGGCAGCCAGCGTATGCCAATAGATCGACTTTTCAATATCGGTCTCGACACCCGTCCCAAAGAGGTACCATTCGCCGGCTCGTTTTTGCGCGATGGCATCACCCTTTTCTGCTGCAAGCAAATATAGGGGCACTGCTTTCGCTAAGTTCTTTTCGATACCGAGACCACCGCGATACGCAGAGCCTAGATTTCTCGTACACATGGCGTCCCCGAGATCGGTGCAGAGAGACCACCAGTGAAAAGCTTCTTTACGATCAACTTCCACGCCCGGAAGCTCGTGCGCGAGCGCAATTGAACCGAGTATCCGAATCGATTCGAGATCACCGACCGCGGCGCCCTTTCAACACCGTGACCGAGTATATTCCAATCCACAAATGAGTCTGGAGAGTGGCATTTCGAAGATCCTGTTATGCGGTTTTCAGCGACTGTCCATGAATGGTATTGAAGAGTTTACGGCGTGCCTTTTGTAGTTCGTCGGCGGCCTGATTATCGCTGATTTGATGAGCGAGTTTGTCGAGTATTTC
>JBLFWZ010000108.1:0-13524 GCA_047611905.1 Gammaproteobacteria bacterium
ATCGATATGGGCCATAATCCCAATGTTGCGATACCGTTCGATGGGTGTAATACGTGCCACTTGTCAAATTCCAAAACGCTTTTTCTACCAACGGTAGTGCGAGAACGCACGGTTGGCATCAGCCATTTTGTGGGTGTCTTCGCGCTTCTTAACAGCCGAACCGCGATTGTCCGCAGCGTCCATTAATTCACCCGCAAGTCGCTTATCCATCGATTTTTCACTTCGCTTGCGCGCGGCGTCGACCAGCCATCGCATCGCGAGTGCCATGCGCCGGTGGGGTCTAACTTCGACGGGTACTTGGTACGTCGCACCGCCGACTCTTCGCGACTTCACTTCAACCTTCGGTTCGACGTTTTCCAAGGCCTGCTTAAATAGACCCAACGCCTCGCCTTTGACACTCAAATCTTCAAGGGCGCCGTACACGATCTTTTCGGCGACCGATTTCTTACCGCGCGACATCACGAGGTTGATGAACTTAGCCAACACTTGATCCCCATACTTCGGATCAGGAAGGATTTCGCGTTTTTGTGCAGCGTGCCGTCTGGACATCTTAAACTCTCTACTTTAGGCCTTGGGACGCTTTGCGCCGTATTTCGAACGGCCGCGACGTCGATCGGATACACCTGACGTGTCAAGTGTTCCTCGAACAGTGTGATAGCGGACACCGGGAAGATCTTTTACGCGGCCACCGCGTATCAAAATCACCGAGTGCTCTTGTAGATTGTGACCTTCGCCACCAATGTATGTCGTTACTTCTTGGCCGTTTGTGAGCCGAACGCGAGCAACTTTACGCAATGCTGAGTTCGGTTTCTTCGGTGTGGTCGTATACACACGAGTACACACGCCCCGTTTTTGCGGGCAACCTTCAAGCGCCGGAACGTTGCTTTTCTTTATTTGGCGCTTGCGCGGCTTGCGCACGAGCTGGTTGATTGTGGCCATAAATTTCGACTTCTGATTACGCCCAAACAGGACAGAATCTTTTATTCGTTAGGTTGCAGGTAAGGCTTATCGGCTAGACCGGGTTAGGGCCTCGATTAGCACGGTTAATTTCCCAATCTACTCGCTATTGGCCCACGGCTCGGAGTCAGCTAGGCACGCGGCCTCTGTTAAGTGGTTGCGTGCGATAGTTCGACCGCAATTGCGGCCGCGTGGGACAGGATTGCCGGGCTTCAAACTAAAGCGACAGGCGGGAGCGTACTCCGGCCTGTCGCAGGAGCGGGATTATAGTGAGCTTGGCTCTAGGCTGTCAACGGTTTCAAACGCTTTTAGTTGCTTCATCCGTCGCTTCCTCAATCGGCTCTAAAGCCTGGAACTCAGACATCACGTCAGCGTCTTTCAAAATAGGCGTCTCATACAGGCTTTCTCGCTTACGGCGCCGCTCGGCGTGATACGAAAAACCAGTGCCCGCTGGGATTAATCTGCCAACGATTACGTTCTCCTTCAAGCCGCGCAATTCATCACGCTTGCCGGTCACCGACGCTTCCGTCAATACCCTAGTTGTCTCCTGGAACGATGCAGCAGAAATAAACGATTCTGTCGCGAGTGATGCTTTCGTTATACCCAGCAGCAACTGCTCGTAGGTTGCTTCCTCCTTCCCTTGGTTGCGCATACGGTTGTTTTCTTCAATCCAACGTTCTTTTTCAACCTGTTCGCCACGTAAGAAACGCGTGTCACCCGGATTAACGATCTCCACTTTGCGCAACATTTGCCTAACGATGACTTCGATGTGTTTATCATTAATTTTCACACCTTGAAGACGGTAGACTTCCTGCACTTCGTTGACTATGTAACGCGTCAATTCGCGGACACCTTTGAGTTTAAGGATATCGTGGGAATCCGGTGCGCCGTCGCAAATCGTCTCGCCTTTTTCAACGTGCTCACCTTCGAACACCGTTACATGTCGCCATTTCGGAATTAGGTTTTCAATTGTTTCACCGTCTTCTTGGGTGATCACAAGTCGTTGCTTGCCTTTCGTGTCTTTTCCGAATGAAACCGTACCACTGGTTTCGGCCAATATCGCGGCCTCTTTGGGTTTACGTGCTTCAAAGAGATCGGCCACTCGTGGCAGGCCACCGGTGATGTCGCGCGTTTTCGATGACTCTTGTGGAATCCGAGCGACAATGTCACCGACCTTCACTTCACCGCCATCGGCGATATTGACAATTGCGCCTGGCAGAAGGAAATATTGGGCGGGCAAATCAGTGCCTGGAATTTTCAGTTCGCCGCCATCGTTGTCGACTAGCTGGACCATCGGTCGCAGATCCTTAGCTGTTGATCCGCGTTGTTTTGGATCGGTTACGACAACGCTAGAAAGTCCGGTGATTTCGTCCATTTGTTGAGTGACAGTCACGCCGTCAACAATATCTTTAAACTGAACCCGACCCTGTACTTCCGTCACGATTGGGTGCGTGTGAGGATCCCAGTTAGCGATTGGTTGCCCAGGCGCTACGTTGGCTCCGTCTCCAACTTTTAAAGTTGCTCCATAAGGCACCTTATAGCGCTCTCTCTCACGTCCGATTTCATCAATTATTGCAAGTTCGCCGGAACGCGAAACTGCAACTAAATCACCATCGGTCCGTTGCAGCACTTTGATATTAACGAGCTTGACGGTGCCACCGTACTTGACCTCGATGCTATTAATGGCAACGGCTCGGGAAGCAGCCCCCCCGATATGGAACGTGCGCATGGTTAATTGCGTACCTGGCTCGCCGATCGATTGCGCTGCCATCACGCCAACCGCTTCACCTTCATTGACCCGATATCCACGGGCCAAATCACGCCCGTAACACGATGCGCAAACACCATAGCGGGTCTTACAGGTGATAGCCGAGCGAACTCTAACTTCGTCCACACCATGATCGTCTAGGTGCTTAACCCATTTTTCGTCGAGCAAGGTCCCCGCAGGAGCTATAATTTCTTCGGTTGTGTGCTTGTAGACATCTTCCGCAAGGACCCTTCCGAGTATACGGTCGCGCAACGCTTCAACTTCATCTCCTCCTTCAATAATTGGAGTCAGAATAAAACCATCCGTGGTTCCGCAGTCAACTTCCGTGACCACTAAATCTTGCGCGACATCGACTAATCGTCGCGTCAGGTATCCAGAGTTTGCGGTTTTCAACGCGGTATCGGCCAGTCCTTTACGCGCGCCGTGCGTAGAAATAAAGTACTGCAGAACGTCGAGTCCTTCACGGAAATTAGCGGTGATTGGGGTTTCGATGATCGAACCATCGGGCTTAGCCATCAGCCCACGCATACCGGCAAGTTGGCGAATCTGTGCTGCAGATCCACGCGCACCTGAGTCGGCCATCATATAAATAGAATTAAATGAGGCCTGCTCGACTAGCTCGCCTTCCGTGTTCGTAACAGTTTCGGTTCCGAGTTTGTCCATCATCGCTTTCGCGACTTGGTCATTCGTATGTGACCAAATATCGACAACCTTGTTGTAGCGTTCACCTGAAGTCACCAAGCCAGAGGCGTACTGGTCTTCAATTTCTTTTACGCCAGCTTCTGCGGTTGCGATGATCTCGCCCTTTGAATCGGGTACGACCATATCGTCGACACCGATTGAGACCCCTGCACGAGTCGCCTGCTGAAATCCCATATACATCAAACGATCTGCAAAGATGACGGTCTCTTTTAGTCCTACATTTCGATAACAAGAATCGAACAATCGTGAAATTGAACGCTTATCAAGTGTGCGATTGGCCAATTCGAATGCCATGCCTTCCGGGAGGATCGAGGACATCAATGCGCGACCGACAGTGGTATCAACAACTTTTGTCGATTCTTGTTGATCGCCATTTTCGTCGACGAACCGCTCTGTCATTCGGACTTTACATCTCGCGTGTAAAGACGCGTTGCCAGTTTCATGTGCGCGATGTACTTCGTCAATGTCCGCAAACACCATACCAGTGCCTTTGGCCGCCGCAGATTCACGCGTCATATAATAGAGGCCCAGCACAACATCCTGTGTCGGCACGATTATCGGGTCGCCATTCGCCGGCGATAAGATGTTATTTGTCGACATCATGAGGCCGCGTGCTTCAAGCTGTGCTTCGATCGACAACGGCACGTGGACCGCCATTTGATCGCCATCGAAATCCGCGTTAAAAGCAGTGCACACGAGGGGGTGCAACTGAATCGCCTTACCTTCAATTAATACGGGCTCAAAAGCCTGAATTCCCAAGCGATGCAGAGTCGGTGCGCGATTCAACATTACTGGGTGTTCACGGATCACTTCTTCCAGAATATCCCAAACTTCCGCGCCTTCACGCTCGACGAGTTTCTTCGCCGCCTTTATCGTTGTCGCCATTCCACGACGTTCGAGCTTGCTGAAAATAAACGGCTTGAACAGCTCCAAAGCCATTTTCTTCGGCAGCCCGCATTGGTGTAATTTCAGCGTTGGCCCGACGACGATTACCGAACGACCAGAATAGTCGACTCGTTTACCAAGTAAGTTCTGACGGAACCGGCCTTGTTTGCCCTTGATCATATCGGCAAGAGATTTCAACGGAAGCTTGTTGGTTCCGGTAATTGCACGTCCACGGCGGCCATTGTCCAGCAGCGCGTCTACCGCTTCCTGGAGCATCCGTTTTTCGTTTCTAACGATAATGTCAGGTGCGTTGAGATCTAAGAGACGCTTCAGGCGGTTGTTTCGGTTGATGACGCGACGATAAAGATCGTTCAGGTCTGAAGTTGCGAATCGTCCGCCGTCGAGTGGGACTAACGGCCGCAATTCGGGCGGCAGCACCGGCAGTACCTTCATCACCATCCACTCTGGCTTATTGCCGGATTGCAAAAACGCCTCCATCAGTTTCAGGCGCTTGGTGAATTTCTTGATCTTTGTTTCCGATTTTGTACGCGGAAGTTCTTCCCGAATCGTATTAATTTGCTCGGCGAGATCGACCGTTTTCAGGAGCTCGTATACGGCTTCGGCGCCCATTCGCGCGTCGAAATCGTCACCGTATTGCTCTATAGCGTCGAGATAAGACTCTTCGGAAAGCAGTTGCCCGCGTTCCAATTCGGTCATTCCTGGTTCGATGACGACATAAGCTTCGAAATAGAGGATTCGTTCTATTTCACGCAAGGTGACGTCTAGCAACAAACCCATGCGCGACGGAAGTGATTTCAAAAACCAAATGTGCGCCACCGGACTGGCTAAATCGATATGCCCCATGCGGTCACGTCGCACTTTAGCCAAGGTAACTTCGACACCGCATTTTTCGCAAACGACGCCGCGGTGCTTTAATCGTTTGTATTTCCCGCAAAGACATTCGTAATCTTTAATGGGGCCAAATATTTTCGCGCAAAACAAACCATCACGCTCTGGTTTGAACGTGCGGTAGTTAATGGTTTCCGGCTTCTTCACTTCGCCGTACGACCACGAGCGGATCTTCTCCGGTGATGCTAAACCGATTTTTATCGCGTCGAATTCTTCGACTTGGCCTTGGCTTTTCAGCAGATCAAGTAGGTCTTTCACAATGGTTACTCCTCAGTCGGGAACCAGCAATTACAGGTACGTTTTAATATTAGCGATCGAGCTCAATGTCGATGGCTAGCGAACGAAGTTCTTTGAGCAAAACGTTAAACGATTCTGGCATCCCGGCTTCCATTCGATGGTCGCCGTCGACGATGTTCTTATACATCTTAGTTCTGCCATTCACGTCATCTGATTTTACAGTCAACATCTCTTGTAAGGTGTATGCGGCGCCGTAGGCCTCCAATGCCCAAACCTCCATTTCCCCGAAGCGCTGACCACCGAATTGAGCTTTGCCGCCTAAAGGTTGTTGCGTCACCAGGCTATATGGACCGGTGGATCGTGCGTGCATTTTGTCGTCGACCAAGTGGTTCAGTTTCAACATGTACATGTATCCAACCGTCACTTCGCGATCGAATTTCACGCCAGTTCGACCGTCGGTTAGCGAAGTCTGACCACTCACCGGAAGTCCCGCAAGTTCCAACATGCGTTTGATCTCAGCTTCGTCAGCACCATCAAAAACTGGCGTCGCCATTGGCACGCCGCCCCTGAGGTTTTCCGCTAATGCTTCAATTTCCGGGTCGCTAAATTCGTCGAGCTGCTCTGTTTTTCCACTCGTGTTGTAGACCTTGCCAAGGAAGTCGCGAAGTTTGCCCGCACCTGCTTTGCTATCAAGAAGGTTGCCGATTTTGTGCCCGACACCGCGCGCGGCCCAACCCAAGTGAGTTTCGAGCACCTGGCCTACGTTCATACGCGACGGCACACCTAATGGATTAAGTACAATGTCTACGGGTGTCCCGTCTTCCATATGTGGCATATCCTCGATCGGGACGATCATCGAGACAACGCCCTTGTTGCCGTGGCGTCCGGCCATTTTGTCGCCGGGTTGCATGCGTCGTTTTACGGCAAGATAGACCTTGGTCATCTTTAAGACACCAGGAGCCAAATCATCACCAGAAGTTAGCTTTGAACGTTTCTCCTCAAATCGACGCTCGTATTCCTCTTGGTGACTCGAAAGCTGCACACCTAATCTTTCGACTTGTTCGTTTATCGCATCGGTCGAAGTCCTAATGTCGAACCAAGATTCGCGCGCGCTATCGTCCAATTGTTGCTGAGCGATTTTCGTACCCTTGGCGGCTCCCTTCAGACCTTTCTCATGTTCCTTACCGACTAGCAGTCGCGTGATTCGTTGGTAAATATCATCTTCAAGAATTCTAAGTTCGTCGTCCAAATCCTTCTTCACGCGGACCAATTCGCCACGTTCAATTTCTAAAGCTCTCGCATCTTTCTCGACGCCGTCGCGCGTGAACACTTGCACGTCGATTACGGTGCCGCTCGTTCCCGAAGAAACACGCAGCGATGTATCTTTAACGTCAGACGCTTTTTCACCGAAAATTGCTCTCAGGAGCTTTTCTTCCGGGGTTAATTGCGTTTCACCTTTTGGTGTGACCTTACCGACCAAGATATCGCCCGGATGAACCTCAGCACCAATATATACAATGCCGGATTCATCCAGCTTAGATAGTGCGCTTTCACTTACGTTTGGGATGTCGGCGGATATTTCTTCCGGCCCCAACTTTGTATCACGTGCTACGCACGTTAGCTCTTCAATGTGAATGCTGGTGTAACGATCTTCCTGGACGACCCGCTCCGAGATAAGAATCGAATCCTCGAAGTTGTAACCGTTCCAAGGCATGAAAGCGACCAACATATTTTGGCCGAGTGCAAGTTCACCAATATCCGTTGATGGGCCATCAGCCAAGGTATCGCCGCCCGCGATACGATCCTGCGCGTTCACCAGCGGACGCTGATTGATACAGGTGTTTTGATTCGACCGTGTGTACTTGGTTAAATTGTAGATGTCGACACCGGCCTCGCCAGCCTTCGTCTCTTCATCGTCAACTCGCACAACAATGCGCCCTGCGTCGACGGAATCAACGATTCCTCCGCGCAGTGCAATTACGGTAACTCCCGAATCGCGCGCAACAGTGCGTTCAATGCCGGTGCCAACCAATGGCTTATCCGCGCGTAATGTTGGAACCGCTTGGCGCTGCATGTTGGAACCCATTAACGCCCTGTTGGCATCGTCGTGCTCCAGGAATGGAATCAATGCGGCTGCGACCGAGACTATTTGACGTGGTGAAACGTCCATGTATTGAACACGGTCGGGCCCGGCTAATGTAAATTCATTCTGATAGCGCGAAGAGACTAAATTGTCAGTTAGCATCCCATTTTTATCGATATCGGCATTCGCTTGCGCGATCACGAACTGGCCCTCTTCAATCGCCGATAGGTACTCGACGTCGCCCGTGACTTTCCGATCATTTACTTTTCGATACGGCGTCTCGAGAAAACCATACTTATTTGTTCGTGCGTATACCGCGAGAGAATTAATCAATCCAATGTTTGGCCCTTCCGGCGTTTCGATCGGGCACACTCGTCCATAGTGTGTCGGATGGACGTCGCGGACTTCGAATCCTGCTCGCTCGCGTGTGAGTCCACCTGGTCCTAAAGCAGAAACTCTCCGCTTGTGCGTCACTTCCGACAATGGATTGTTCTGATCCATGAATTGGGACAATTGACTGGAACCAAAAAATTCCTTGATCACCGCAGACACAGGCTTAGCGTTAATCAGCTCCTGTGGCATATAACCTTCGGATTCGGCCAGCGATAAGCGTTCGCGCACGGCACGTTCCACTCGTACCAGTCCGACGCGAAACTGGTTTTCAGCCATCTCGCCAACGCTTCGTACTCGTCGGTTGCCGAGATGATCGATGTCATCGACAACACCATTGCCGTTTCGGATATCAATCAACACCCTGAGCACGTCAGTTATATCTTGTTTCGACAGAACTCCCTGGCCTTCGACTTCCTCGCGGCCAACTCGGCGGTTGAATTTCATTCGACCAACCGCTGAAAGATCGTATCGATCAGCTGAGAAAAACAAATTCTTGAACAAGTTTTCGGCCGCGTCTTTAGTTGGCGGCTCGCCGGGTCGCATCATTCGATAGATTTCGACCTGCGCTTCGAGCTGATTCGTCGTTGAATCCACCCTGAGCGTTTCAGAAATGTAAGCGCCATGATCGAGATCGTTGGCGAAAATCGTTTGTATTTCTTCAATACCGGCAGCGCTGAGCGTGGTCAGAAGCTCCTCGGTTATTTCGTCGTTAGCGTTTGCAATGACTTCACCGGTTTCGGTATCGACGATTTGTGTCGCAACGACCTTACCAATGGCATATTCGCGCGGAACACGTATCTCAGTTAAACCGGCTTCCTCGATCTGTTTAATATGGCGGACGTTGATACGTCGTTCAGCCTCGACGATCACCTTACCTTTGGCGTCTATTAGATCAAAATCTAGTGCCTCACCACGGAGTCTATCCGGGATAAGTTTCATTAGGACGTCCTCACCGTCGAGCCGCAGCTCGTTACGTTCGAAGAACATCTCGAGAATTTCTTCAGTGCTGTATCCGAGCGCCCTTAGCAATACGGTAGCCGGAATCTTTCGTCGACGATCGATACGCACGTACAAGTGATCTTTCGGATCAAATTCGAAATCGAGCCACGAACCGCGGTAGGGTATGACTCGCGCCGAGAACAGCAATTTGCCTGAAGAGTGCGTTTTGCCCCGGTCGTGATCGAAAAACACCCCTGGAGACCGGTGGAGTTGGGAAACGATGACACGCTCCGTTCCGTTGATCACGAACGTTCCATTCGTTGTCATTAGCGGCAATTCGCCCATATAGACTTCTTGCTCGCGAACGTCTTTGATCGCTTTGTCGGAGCCCGACTCTTTGTCATAGATGACCAGTCGCACGGTAACCCGCAACGACGCCGCGTATGTCATACCCCGGACTTGGCATTCTTTAACATCAAATACCGGCTCGCCGAGTCGGTATTTCACATATTCCAGAGCAGCCGTACCCGAATAGCTTTCGATCGGAAACACCGACTTAAAGGCGGCGTGCAAACCAATGTCTTCGCGCCCAGCCGAATCATCTTGCTGTTGCAAAAACCTCCGATAAGATGAGATTTGCGTTTCAAGTAGATACGGTACTTCCAGGATTGACGGTCGTTTGCTGAAATCTTTTCTAATACGCTTTTTTTCGGTATACGAATAAGCCATTGTGTTCCTCTAATTACCTCGAAGCTCGAGGTCTGGGCAGACGGGGGTACTGCACGGCGTTGTAAACACCGCAACGACAAAAGATGTGAAATCGAGGTGGCCGCAAGCCGCGACCACCTCGTTCATTCCTAATAATTTGACGCCGTTGGGTCTCAATAGCTCAGAACTACTTCAGATCTACCTGAGCACCAGCCTCTTCAAGCGTCTTTTTAACGTCTTCTGCTTCCGCTTTAGGCAATGCCTCTTTAACGGTCGCTGGAACTGCTTCTACGAGTTCTTTGGCTTCTTTCAACCCAAGCCCGGTAAGCGCACGTACAGCTTTAATTACCGATACCTTGTTTTCTCCAAAGCTGGACATCACGACGTCAAATTCGTCCTTCACTTCTTCGGCCGCAGCGTCCCCGCCAGCCGCCATAACGGGAGCTGCAACGGCAGCAGCCGCTGATACACCCCATTTTTCTTCTAGTTCAGACACCAATGCGGTGACTTCTAATATGCTCATGTTGCTGAGCGTCTCAATTAAATCTTCTTTTGAAACTGCCATTTCAGGTTTCTCCTAAAGGTTCGTTGTATTCGTAATGCAATGATTAAGCGGCTTCTTGTTGGTCGCGATAAGCAGCTACAACGCGGACAAATTGTCCGGCTGGCTCTGCCAAGGTTCGTACCAACTGCGTCGCAGGTGCCGACATGACGGCGAGTATTTGCGCTCGTGCCTCATCCAAGGTTGGCATCGCTGCCAATAATTTCAGATCAGACGCTGGTCGTACTTCTCCAGCAAACGCGATTGCCGTTGTGACGAGGCGATCGTGCGTTTTGGCAAAATCCTGGACGATCCGTGCACCGGCACCAGGATCTTCCGCGGAAAAAACCAATAACAACGGGCCGGTCAACGAATCAGTCAAACATTCGAATTCCGTCCCTTCGATCGCGCGACGCGCTAGACTATTTTTTACCACTCGCACCTGTACGCCTTGCGCTCTCGCCTGAACTCTCAGATCTGTCATGTCGGCGACCGACAGTCCTAAGTACTCCGCGGCAATTACGGCTTGTGCACTAGCTGCTACTTCATTGACTTCGGCAACAACACGCTTTTTTTGCTCTAAAGTCAGACTCACGTAGTTTCTCCTGGTTGGGCACCCGTCGATCGACGTCCGGTTGCCATCCCTTGTTGCGGCAGAAAATCTGCCATCATCGATTCGGACATAACCGCAAATCCGTAAAGATCCGCGTCTATTCCCTCGATGCCCTTAACCAGGTAATAACCTGAATGGGAGCACCGCCTACGTAGGCCGCAAACTGCAATTACCTCGTTGACATTGGTGGGCGAGAACTAGCTGAACAATTCTTAATTGCGCAACCAATCCCTGCCGTAGAATTATCACCGAGACCTACGGTCTCTGACGTCTACCGAGCGAACTCGATAGCCCAAAGTTCTTAAAAATACTGCCAACGATCGGGTTTGCCCTATCGCACATAAATCAATTTCAGACCGAAGCGCTGTCTACCGCAACACCGGGGCCCATCGTTGATGAAACCGTTATACCGCGCAGATAAACGCCCTTGGCTGCGCTGGGTTTTCCTTTATTCAGATCCGCTAGTACCGCCTCGAGATTCTCGCGCAAGGCGGGCACTTCGAAGGATGCCTTTCCGATCGAACAATGAATTATTCCGCCCTTATCCGTCCGGTATCGGACTTGTCCAGCCTTTGCGTTCTTTACCGCCAGTGCTACGTCTTTTGTGACCGTTCCCACTTTCGGATTCGGCATCAAGCCGCGAGGGCCTAGAATCTGTCCGAGCTGCCCGACGATTCGCATCGAGGACGGTGTCGCAATGACGACATCAAAATCCATTTTCCCTTGTTTGACGTCTGCAGCCAGATCATCCATTCCAACGATATCTGCACCAGCTTCGCGTCCAGCCTCGGCTTCCTCACCATCGGCAAACAGCGCCACACGAACTTGCGTGCCCGTACCATTTGGAAGAACCGTGGCGCCACGCACCACCTGGTCGGATTTGCGTGGGTCGACGCCGAGATTTACCGCGACATCGATCGTTTCGTCAAATTTTGTCGTAGCGACTTCTTTCAATACTTGAAGCGCTTCGTCGAGCGGTCTTGGTAATCTTCGATCGCCGATCTTCTCGTCAATGTTGCGCATTCTTTTGCTTGGCTTTGCCATCGTCATACACCCTCTACTTCGAGACCCATGCTGCGGGCAGTACCAGCGATGGTACGAATTGCCGCATCAATATCTGATGCAGTTAAATCGGGATCTTTGGTTTTCGCGATCTCTTCGAGTTGCTCGCGACTGACCCTACCAACCTTCACCGTATTCGGGGTGCTACTCCCTTTTGCTAATCCAGCAGCTTTGCGGAGCAACACGGACGCTGGCGGCGTTTTCGTGATGAAGGTAAAACTTTTGTCGGAAAAGACCGTGATCACCACAGGTGTCGGAAGCCCGGGTTCCAAGTTCTGAGTTTTGGCGTTAAACGCTTTGCAAAACTCCATGATATTCACGCCGCGTTGTCCAAGTGCGGGACCTACCGGCGGGCTCGGGTTTGCCTGACCAGCCGCGACCTGCAGCTTTATATAGGCGTCAATCTTTTTTGCCACTGTACTTGCTCCCCGGGTTCAAGCGCCTTACGGCTCCCCGTCTAATAAACTTTATGCCGGACTTACGCCAAGCAGATATTAGTCTTTCGAAACTTGTCCGAATTCCAATTCAACCGGTGTCGAGCGGCCGAAAATGGAAACGGCTACTCTCAGTTTGCTCTTCTCGTAGTTCACGTCTTCGACGACACCATTAAAATCGGTAAACGGGCCGTCATTAACACGGACTAATTCGCCGACTTCGAAGAGAACCTTCGGCCTCGGTTTTTCAGTACCTTCTTGAATTCGATTTAATATAGTTTGCGCCTCGCGCTCTGTAATCGGTGTCGGACGGTCGCTAGTTCCACCAATGAAACCCATTACCTTCGGGCAGTCTTTGACGAGATGCCATGAATCGTCTGCCATCTCCATCTCAACGAGCACGTAACCGGGGAAAAACTTCCGATCACTTTTTCGCTTTTGACCGTCGCGCATCTCCACGACTTCTTCGGTTGGTACTAGGATTTGCCCGAACTGCTCGGCCATATTATTTCGCATAATGCGATCTTCTAAAGAACGCTTAACGTTGTTTTCGAAACCCGAATACGCATGTACGACGTACCACTCCATGAGTCCCAATTACCCCTTTTGTTCCATGGCATAACTGACGATTGCGCCAAGTCCCATGTCTAATAGCCACAAAAATATAGCGATAATGACCACCACGACCATCACGACCAGCGTGGTTTGTACGGTTTCTTGCCGCGTTGGCCAAACGACCTTTCGAACCTCTGTTTGTGCTTCTTTTACAAACGACGATAGTGAGCGTCCTTTCTCAGTTTGTAACGCGATCACTGCCGCGACGCCAACCGCGGCTATCATACTGATGACGCGAATCAGTTTCGAAAGCTCCGCGAAATAGTAAAACCCGACTAACGAACCGACCAAAATTATCAAGGCCACAGCAAGCTTCGCTGTATCTAGCGTTGATGTACCGGTTTCGGCGTTTTTACTCATTTATGCGTCACTTAATCTTCTGAAAGTTACAGGCCAACGACATCGTTTACGTCGCATATCTGGCAGGCCAGGAGGGAATCGAACCCCCAACCTGCGGTTTTGGAGACCGCCGCTCTGCCAATTGAGCTACTGGCCTGTAATACGATTTGCTTACTTTTCGCTTACTAACACCGCTATCTTGGATGCAACAAAACCTGGTTTCCATTGCGGTGCAAACTTACCGATTACGCTATGATCTTCGCAACAACACCCGCACCCACTGTGCGGCCGCCTTCCCGAATGGCAAAACGTAACCCTTCTTCCATCGCGATGGGGTTG
>JBLFWZ010000109.1:0-13240 GCA_047611905.1 Gammaproteobacteria bacterium
ATGATCCGACCTTGTTGTTTACAAATGCTGGGATGGTGCAATTTAAAGATGTATTTCTTGGCTTAGAAGATCGCGGATTCGTTCGCGCCACAACATCTCAACGGTGCGTGCGGGCTGGCGGGAAACATAACGACCTCGATAACGTGGGTTATACGGCACGCCATCACACGTTCTTCGAAATGCTCGGTAACTTCAGCTTCGGCGATTATTTCAAAAAAGAAGCGATCGAATTCGCCTGGGAGTTGCTAACAAAGCGTTTTGATGTCGCGCCGGAAAAACTCTGGGTCACCGTTTATGAGGAAGATGACGAAGCCGCAGACATTTGGTTAAACCACATAGGGGTCGACCCTAATCGCTTGTCCCGATGCGGCGAAAAAGATAATTTTTGGATGATGGGAGACACCGGGCCTTGCGGGCCGTGTTCTGAAATTTTCTACGATCACGGCGAGGAGATCCCTGGAGGGCCACCGGGGTCACCAGATGAGGATGGCGATCGCTATGTTGAGATCTGGAATCTCGTATTCATGCAGTACGAACGTGATGGAACCGGCAAGTTAACGCCGATACCTAAGCCATCTGTAGACACTGGTATGGGATTAGAGCGCATGGCCGCCGTTCTGCAAGGCGTGCACAACAACTACGATATCGATCTATTTAAGGGCCTGATTGCTGCCGTTTGCGAACTCGTCCCCGATACTAATCCGAATCCGGAAGTTACATCACTTCGAGTCATTGCGGACCATATACGGTCGTGCGCTTTTTTAATTATGGACGGCGTTACGCCTTCGAATGAAGGGCGCGGCTATGTGCTGCGCAGAATCATTAGACGAGCGCTACGCCATGGCAATAAGCTGGGTATCACGGAGCCGTTCTTTCATCGACTCGTGCCCGCGTTGCAACGCGAGATGGGCGACGCCGTGCCGGAACTCGCCGGCGCAAGCGCGTTAATTGAATCGTCGTTGTGCCAAGAAGCTGCGCGCTTTTCTGAAACCTTAGAGCAAGGGCTGAAGATATTTGAATCGGCGGTAGCGGAGCTTAAAGGCACGATCATTCCTGGTGAAGTTGCGTTTAAATTAAATGATACCTACGGTTTTCCAGTCGACTTGACCGCCGATATAGCACGCGAACGTGGTCTCGAAATTGACATGGATGGTTACATGGGCTCTATGAACGAGCAGCGAAACCGCGCGCGCGCCGCAAGCCAATTTTCGGGTGCCGATCTTGTTGGTTCGATCAGCACTACTGCGCTTGCCGAACTGGGGGGCAATCAAGAATTTTGCGGATATGACACGCCGGCTTGTAGTGCAAGAATATCTGCGATTTTCGTCGATGGCTCAGCTGCTAGTGAAGTTGGCGCCGACCAAAACTGTGTACTGGTGCTCGGCACCACACCGTTTTACGGAGAGTCTGGTGGGCAGGTTGGAGATAAAGGCGTAATCAATACTGAGTCGGCGTTATTTAACGTCGTGGATACCCACAAGCAAGCGGGACTCACATTGCACCACGGCGCGCTTGCGCACGGTAGTCTATCCGTTGGCGATACCGTGCGGGCGTCTGTCGCGGCAAATGGCCGTCAGGCGATTCGACTCAACCACTCTGCGACACACTTATTGCACGCGGCGCTACGGTCGGTGTTAGGGACGCACGTACAGCAGAAGGGATCGCTGGTCGATTCCGAACGTTTGCGATTTGATTTCTCGCATCAACAACCCGTAAGCGAAGCGCAACAGGCTGCTATTGAACGACTGGTTAACGACGAAGTCCGGGCGAACAATTCGATCGAAACGAACGTCATGGCGTACGCGGACGCAATCGATAGCGGTGCTGTCGCATTATTCGGCGAAAAATATGCGGACGAAGTGCGTGTTTTGGCGATGGGCAGTTTCTCTGTCGAATTGTGTGGTGGTACGCACGCGGATCGTACCGGCGACATTGGTCTATTTAAATTGACCTCTGAGAGCGGTGTTGCGTCAGGCATTAGACGGATCGAAGCATTAACCGGCGCGCATGCGCTTGAATATGTACTAAGTCATGAGGATAAGCTCCGCACGATAGCTGGGTTGGTCAAGGCCAAGCCAGATGAGGCGGCTAAGAAAATCGAACAACTCTCTGAAAAAGCAAAAGCCCAAGAGAAAGAGATCGTCGCCTTGAAAAGCAGATTGGCTGGGCAATCGAGCGGCGATATCACGGATAAAGCTGTTGAGGTGGGTGAGATCAAGGTCATCGCTCACGCGATTGATGGCGCGGATATGGCCGCTTTACGCGGCGCCATGGACGGATTGAAGGATCGATTGAGTGACGCAATTATCGTGCTAGCGGCCGTAGAGGACGGCAAAGTGAGATTGATTGCTGGTGTAACTAAGACTCTCACGCAACGCTTTTCGGCTGGCGAACTAGTCAATCACGTCGCCCAACAAGTGGGTGGCAAAGGCGGCGGTCGACCAGACATGGCGCAAGCAGGGGGTAGCGATCCGTCGAATTTGCCAAACGCTTTGGCTAGCGTCGTTGCCTGGGTAACCGAGCGTTCTTCGTAGGGTATTGACTGCACTTTGGCCATAACCGTAAGCAGCCTGTTGCGGGTGAACTTACCGCTAGATTGACAATAACGACCGGACGACTTTCATGAGCCTCATTGTTCAAAAATACGGTGGAACTTCGGTCGGCAGTATCGAACGAATCCAAGCCGTTGCTAAGCGCGTTGGCGAGTTTCAAGCACGCGGCGACCAAGTAATTGTCGTGGTGTCGGCCATGTCCGGAGAGACAGACCGATTACTTGGACTAGCAAAAGAGATTGTGCCTCGTCCGCAAGGACGCGAACTCGATGTGTTGTTGTCTACGGGCGAGCAAGTCACGATTGCGTTGTTGACCATGGCGCTGCATTCCTTGGGGTTGCAGGCCCGATCATTTACCGGTCCGCAAATTAGCATTGTTACCGACCCTGCCCACAACAAGGCACGCATCCAACGGATCGACTCCGAACGGCTTAACGGCGCGTTAAATGCTGGGGATGTGGTCGTTGTGGCCGGGTTTCAAGGAGTTACAGAAATCGGCGATATCACAACATTAGGTCGCGGTGGATCAGATACCACTGCGGTGGCGATCGCAGCCGCATTAAATGCGGATGAATGTCAGATTTATACCGATGTAGACGGTGTGTACACCACCGACCCTCGTATCGTGCCGGACGCTCAGCGCTTGAATCGAGTGACTTACGAAGAAATGTTGGAAATGGCAAGCCTAGGGGCAAAAGTGCTGCAGATAAGATCGGTCGAATTTGCCAGCAAATATCAGGTAGCGTTGCGCGTTTTATCTTCGTTCGAAGATGGGCCCGGAACGCTGATCTCATCGGAGGAAACTATAATGGAAGATGCATTGCTGTCTGGGGTCACTCTCAATCGAGACGAGGCAAAGCTTACACTGCTCGGAGTGCCGGATCGACCGGGTGTGGCGAGCGCCATACTTGGGCCCGTGGCCGACGCGAATATCGAAGTCGATATGATCTTGCAAAATATGGGCGCCGACGGGACGACCGATTTCACGTTTACTGTGCATCGCAATGATTTCGAAGACGTTGTCACCATTTTGAATGGAATTGCCGCAGAATTAGGCGCGCGTTCAATCGAAGGTGACGATAAAATCGTTAAGATTTCGCTCGTTGGCGTCGGCATGCGCTCCCATGCTGGCATAGCGAGTCGAATGTTTCGGGCGCTTGCCGCCGAGGGGATCAATATTCAAATGATTTCAACCTCAGAAATTAAGATTTCCGTTGTCGTGGATGAAAAGTACTCCGAATTAGGAGTGCGGACTTTGCACTCGGAATTTCAGCTTGAGCAGCCGAGGTAGGCTCAACCAAGAAAGGTTCAAATTATTTCTTGCGCGGCGCAAAGTTTCACCTTTCAGTTAAGATTTTTGTGCTGCGCTCCGATAGAATATGGGTACCCTGGCGGAACTTCATTACGAAATAGGCCGGGGAAAAACAGTATGGAAGCTAAGTGAAGCAAAAAAATAAAACAGACCGGTAGTCGGTTTGGAGGTCGGGCATGCTAATACTAACCAGACGGGTTGGTGAGTCCCTTATGATAGGGGATGAGGTCAACGTCACCGTTCTTGGGATAAAAGGGAATCAGGTTCGGATCGGCGTTAATGCACCGAAGGAAGTCGCTGTCCATCGCGAAGAAATTTACCAACGGATTCAGGACGAACAAGAAGACTCCGACCAAGTGGCGACCGGAAACGACTGAGAACTTTAAAAGCTAACCTCGATCCTCAAACGACGTCGAAATCCGACGTTCCCTCTGATTTGCGCTAGGTAGCTTTTGCTGGCACTCGTAGTCGTATTACGCGATTGGTGCGATGCGGCGCGCCGGCGTCCAAGCAAATACCCCCTATAAAATTCCCGATCTGCCGCGATTAGCTCCATACCGATAGAAATAACGATTACTTGTTTACCTCTTGTAGTCCCCCCGGGTATTCTACCCGTCCTCGTGGAGAGGTGGCCGAGTGGCTGAAGGCGCTCCCCTGCTAAGGGAGTATGGGTATAAAACGCCCATCGAGGGTTCGAATCCCTCTCTCTCCGCCAGACTAAAATGCCCGCTGTTGCGGGCATTTTAGTCTGGCGGAGAAACGAGGTCATGACGAGAACCCTTCGTTCGACTATCTTCCTGCGGAAGATGGGACGCGCATAGCGCGCCCCAAAGGGGCGAGAAAACGATCCTTCGTTTTCGAGTCAATCCCAGAGTACCGAATTCAGGGAAATCTAAGACCACGCAACAGCGGGCATTTTAGTCTGGCGGAGAAACGAGGTCATGACGAGAACCCTTCGTTTTCGAGTCAATCCCGTATACATAATCCAGAGCAATCTAAGACCGCGCTGCAGAGTCAATCCTCATAAATTGAAAATAAACAGCCACGAGAACTCCCCGCTCTAACTAATCGTTATGGCCTCAAACCACGGAAATTGACTCGAGTTTCAAGTGTCCTGCCAGCCGGCTAAAGTGAACCAGTTTCTGATACGTAATGGGTAGTCGATGAGCAATCGTGCGACGGATAAATACGTTATGGTGTCGTCAGCGTTCATGCTCCAATACGCGAGCACCTGATAGGTATAGGGCCCAACTTATGCAGCATAGATCAACTCTTTCAAATGTCCTTTGCGACCTGTTGCTCGCCCGCGGGATCAAACATGTTTTTGGAATTCCCGGAGACTACGTTCTCGGTTTCTTCGATAGCATGGTGAATTCGGAGCTATCCGTGATCAACACTTGCGACGAGCAGGGCGCCGGTTTTGCCGCCGACGCTTATGCGCGTGCTTCGGGACTTGGTGCGGTTTGCGTCACGTACGGAGTCGGTGGACTAAAATTAGTGAATTCGACGGCACAGGCCTACGCCGAGCGTTCGCCGGTGGTCGTGATCAGCGGCGCACCTGGCGTTTCTGAAATGACTGGCGAAGCCTTACTACATCATCGAGTTCGCGATTTTGGAACGCAGCTCCGCATCTTTGAAGAAATCACGGTAGCTCAAGCAGTTTTGAACGATCCAGCATCCGCATATGGCGAGATGACTCGGGTATTAAACGCGGCGCAACGATTTAAACGACCCGTGTACATTGAAATCCCACGGGACTGCGCACATCTCGTTATCGACACGAACGCCCCGCATGCTACACACGTAGTAGGTGCCGACACTGAGACCTTGGCTGAAGCTATCAATGAAGCTCTAGGGCTGCTTAATTCTGCACAACGGCCGATCATTCTAGCTGGCGTGGAAATTCACCGGTTCGGGCTGCAAGATCAATTGTTGAAGTTGATCGAGCGTTCAGGAATTCGATTTGCTACGACTATTATGGGTAAATCTGTCGTTCCTGAAACTACCGCCGGATTCGTTGGGGTGTACGCCGGGATTTTGTCAGAGCCGTCGGTGCGAGCCGCAGTCGAACAAAGTGATTGCATTTTAAATCTTGGCGCAATGTTAACGGACCTCAATACTGGAATATTTACCGCCCAATTAGATCCCTCTCGAATGATCGTAGCGAGCGCAGACACGCTTACGATCCGCCGTCATCACTATGCCGGGATCGAATTAGCGCAGTTCCTTACAGCGCTGCAAAGCGCCGGGTTGAATGAACGTGGCAAGCTGCCCGCGAGCACCCACGCGAATCCCAGCGCTTTCGCCGCGGCAATAGACCGTAAGATCACGGTGTCGCGGGTATTCGAATGTCTTGACGCCGAACTTCCTGATGACATTGTGGTGGTTGCCGATCCTGGCGATGCGCTTTTTGGTGCAATGGATTTAACCATGCACTTGCGCTCAGAGTTCATTTCTTGCGCTTACTATGCCTCTCTTGGATTCGCGGTGCCGGCCTGTATTGGATTGCAGATGGCGCAACCACAGTGGCGCCCATTGGTGCTCGTCGGCGATGGCGCATTTCAGATGACCGGGATCGAACTCAGCACGGCGGCGCGTTATCAGTTAACGCCAATTGTCGTTGTGCTAGACAATCAAGGTTACGGAACGGAACGTCCGATGCTAGATGGGCCGTTCAATGATGTACATGCGTGGGATATCGGCCGCGTCACGCAGCTAATCGGGTCGGGGCAAGCCTATAGCGTCGATAACGAAGAAGAATTCGTTGCAGCGGTTCGCTGTGCACTTGCGGATCGAGAGCAGCTCGCGATAATTCATGTGCACCTGGCCGCAGACGACTTCTCGCCGGCGCTACGGCGTCTCACCAGCACCTTAAGCAAACGGGTTTAATACACTAAGGAAGACCGCCATTGCTAGTTTCGTTCGTTACAACATTTGCGCCACGATATAATCTATTCAGCGTGTTAGCCCCATTTCGAGGACAGTTCTCATGCGTAAATATTTGCACATCGATTTAAAACCACAAACCGTTCGCGAAGAACAATTTTCCGGACACCAGGTCGCCCATGCCGGCCGTTATTTTATAGCGAAAACATTGACCGAGTTGCGTGTTGCTGACGTCGATCCGCTCGGTCCCGACAACCCACTCATATTTTCTGCCGGACCGTTCGCGGGGAGTAATTGGTCCAACGCAAACCGAACCAGCGTTGGCTGCAAAAGTCCGTTGACCGGTGGCGTCAAAGAGGCCAACTCTGGCGGTTCGTTTGGGCTTGGGCTTGGGCAACTCCATTTAGCCGGCTTTACCTTGTACGGAATTTCTGATGACTGGATCGTTATCCATCTACGTAAAGATGGCACTCATAGTTTCGACAGCGCACAAGGGCTGCTTGGCCTCGGTAATTTCGACTGCGCCAAGGCACTACACGAACGCTACGGCGAGAAAATTTCATTGGCGATTTGCGGGCCGGTAGGCGAGCGTTGCGGGCTGCTTGCCGGAATTGCCATGAGCGACACGGATAGACGTCCGGCTCGCCTCGCAGCTCGTGGCGGCGTAGGGGCCGTGATGGGCAGTAAGAAGGTGAAGGCAGTGGTTGTCGATTTACACAAAATGCCGACCTTCCACGACCGCAAAAAAGTTATTCAAGGAGTGAAAAAATACGCCGCACTACTAAAGGAAGATGCGGCCATCGACGCGTTGAAAAACTACGGTACCGCAATGATGGCCGATTATACTAATCATGTCGGCGGGTTGCCGGTGAATAATTTTAGCAGTGGGCAACAGATCGGCGCGGACGACGGCCCGATGAAAATGGGTGGCGACTACATTCGAGAACTTAACACTGCCCGCGGTGGCGAGACTTCACATGCTTGCATGCCCGGCTGCCTAATAGAATGTAGCAACGTGTATGCCGACGCAAATGGAGAGGAAATCGTATCGCCAGTCGAATACGAAACATTAGGACTGATGGGCACGAACTGCGGACTTACCGATCCCGATGACCTCGCCGCCCTTAATTTTTTAGCCAATGATCTCGGCATCGACACCATCGAAACGGGCGCAATGATGGGGGTCTTGCTTGATGCCGGTCTGGCAAAATTCGGCGATGTCGCATTTTTGAAATCGGTGTTGCAGGAAATTCGAGAAGGCTCTGATGACGGATTGCTATGGTCGCAAGGTACGGCACGAGTTGGCGAGCACTATAAGGTGCATCGAACGCCTGTAATTAAAAAGCAGGCGATAAGTGCCTACGATCCGAGAGTGATCGAAGTCACCGGGATATCAATGATGCTAACTGCGCAGGGTGCCGATCACACAACAGGAAACGCGCCGAAATACGAATGCAGCGGCAAGAATATCGACGAACTTGTCGACATCAGCATGGAAATGCAAACCTTGTGCGCTACCGCAGATTCGTTAGGATTATGTGTGTTTGGAAGGACCGTAACAAATGAACACATTGAGTTCGTTGTGCAGTCGATTAACGATGCCCTAGGTACTGAACTCCCGGGGTCGTTCTTTCGTAGCATCGGTCGCGAGACGTTGAAGTACGAAGCGATGTTCAACAAAGACGCCGGTTTCACGACCGAGGACGATGAACTGCCGGAGTTTTTCTACGAAGAAGCCCTATACCCCAGTAAGCAGGTTGCGAGATTTCATGCTACCGAAGTCAACCAGTCAGTTGAACGCTGGTGGCGAGAAATCGAAACGAGCTGATTGGCAGCATTGTTAGGCTGGCTATGCCGGTATTCGTTGGTTTCTACCTATCGATGGATCTCGAACTACGGCAGACTCCGACACGCCTTAAATAATCAGTCTAATGCGCAGTGGCCGTAGTAAGTAGGGGCGTGGGTGGATAGTTGGTACGCCGAACATGAGGGCTTGGACGGGTAGCGAAACCTTATATGGATTTGTCAGAGGCTACAGGATCCCGAAATAGTTGACCACGCCGTAGCCTGCACATGCGGCGATGGTGAGGCCTCCCCAAATGGCGAGCCAGTGCTGTCCGGCCTTCATTCCGACCACGAAGAATCCAATACCAATAAACAACGTCAACCATACTGTGATGGTGACAATTTCGCCGGTCCCGGAATATGTGCTTTCCAGCGGCACCTCGCCAATTCGGTAACGCATGCGTAAAAATACCGTTGCTTAAGTTGATCCCGGACCGAATGCGACAACCTCAATTTCGACCAGTGCGCCCGGCAGCATCAACGTAGAGCAAATGGCCGAACGGGTTGGGAAATCAGTCTTAAAGAACTCTGCGTAAATCCTGTTGAAACCAGAATAGTCTGATTTATTTACCAGCCACACTGTCGATTTAATTATGTTACCTAGGTCACAGTTTGCGAGTGCTAGGATCACCTGAATATTCTCGATGCATTGACGCGTTTGAGTTTCGATATCGTCGCCGTTTAGCCGTCCTTGCGAGTCGAGGGCGAGTTGCCCAGATAGAAAAACGAAGTCGCCCGCGCGAACCGCCTTGGACAAGGGTAGTTTCGTACCATCGGCCAGTGCCAGGCGATCACCAATAATTTCGTGCGCTATCATCTGCGTCTCCCCGATAGAATCTGTAGGCAATGTGCTCGCAGGATTAGACTCTCAACGGTGAACACGTATTGGTGAGAGTTTTCTGGTCTCGAACCTTGGCAATTTTCGAATTGGCGTTCGCTCTACAGCTAAGCTGCCAGATCTCCAGTCGGGTTCCGGCAGCTCTACGTAGCTATTCGCGAGGGCACTCAGTTCGCTTTAATTCTAACGGTTTTTGCGCCCGATGCTAAGCGTCGACCCGATGAGTTCAGGGTGTTTTCTCAGTAAAGAAAAAACTAGACTGACGAGGACCTGATCCGTAGCCGTAAGACGGCCGCACGCGGCTTGCACCGGATTCTAGCGATGGTGCGTTTTGCACCGCGAGAACGAGACTCTGCCGATGGGGGTTTATCAATCGGCTGAGCCAATTGAACATAGCCGATTGTCGGCCGTCTCGTTTTAAGCGGACGCAGATTTTGGTGACTTGCTTGAACGCATGAGCCAGCCTCGGCGTCGCTGATCTGAAATTCAAGCGCTTTCTACAATTGCGCACGATCTGGACAATCAATCGATATCGCAACTAAATCGAGGAGCGCCATGAGCGGACTGTTATCGAAAGAGCGGATTATTGCCGGAGCCGACTTCAACCGCTGGTTGATCGCGCCGGCAGCCTTGGGCATACATTTATGTATCGGTTCGGTATACGCATGGAGTTTGTTTAATCCGGCACTCATAAAGCGTATCGGCGTCGTCACAAGTGCGGCGGACGATTGGTCGTTGAAAAACGTTGTCTGGATTTTTACGGTGGCCATCGTATTTCTCGGTCTGTCTGCTGCGCTGGCTGGAAAATGGCTAGAAACCGTCGGACCACGAATGGTCGGTGTGGTCGCTGCAAGCTGTTGGGGCGGAGGATTTATCGTCGGAGGGTATGGGATCCTCTTCGGGCAACTATGGCTCGTGTACCTCGGTTACGGTGTCATCGGCGGCTGCGGGCTAGGGCTCGGATACGTGTCTCCCGTGAGTACTTTAATTCGTTGGTTTCCTGATCGACGTGGGATGGCAACCGGCATCGCGATTATGGGCTTTGGCGGCGGCGCGATGCTCGGGAAACCGATGATTGATGGCTTGTTGGCCTTTTATTACCGCGCTCCGGAATATCTGGGGACGGCCGATGCGGTGTCGCTTACCACAGCAGCCGGTCGAAGAATTGCTGAAATTGGCGGGAACGCGCGCGAGGTTGTTTTAGTCGGTGCCAATGATATCAGTGCAATGATTGTTCCCGGGCCACAAGGGGTCTACGTCGCGGGAACCGGTTCAGTCGGGGCTGCGGAAACATTTTTCACGCTTGGCGCGATCTACTTTACTGTGATGATGGTCGCGGCCTTTGCGTACCGAATTCCGGCGGCCGGATGGCACCCTGCAGGCTGGATGCCGCCGACCGAAAACGATCCCCGCAAAATGATCACTCAGCACGATGTGGACATCGATGAGGCCTTGAAAACGCCTCAGTTTTACCAACTATGGATCGTGCTTTGTTTCAACGTAACCGCGGGCATTGGTGTGCTTGCTGTTGCAAAAACGATGATGACGGAAATTTTCGGCACCACATTGCCTGCCCTTGTCGATCTGAAATTCGCTGCAACCTATGTCTTAATGATCAGCTTTTTTAACATGGTTGGTCGCTTCTTTTGGGCGAGTTTGTCGGATTACATCGGACGGAAAACAACTTATTGGATTTTCTTTTCATTAGGGATGGTGCTCTATTGTTCAATTCCATTTTTTGCTCAGCGCGTCAGCGTTGATCCGGCCGTGTCATGGTTAGTCGGGTTCTATGCGGCGACGATGCTTATTTTCACGATGTACGGGGGTGGATTTGCGACAATCCCAGCGTATCTGGCCGACATATTCGGTACGCGATTTGTCGGCGGGATCCATGGACGCTTACTCACGGCGTGGAGCACGGCCGGAGTTTTGGGTCCATTTGCGATTACGAGTTTGCGTGAAAATGCCGTTACCAAGGCGATCGAAGAGCTAGTCGGCAAAGTAGATAAGACGAAATTTCTAGAAGTGTTCGGCGCGAGTCATGAACAACTCGAGCAATTGGTGGCGGCTAAAACGGTCACGATTGCAAAATTAATGGAGATAGCGCCGCCAGGGACCACCAATCCAACCTCAGGTTTGTACAACGACACGATGTACTTAATGGCGTTCTTGCTATTTATTGCACTCATCGCCAATGCGACTATGCGACCCGTTCACCCTAAGCATCATATGACGGATTAACGCATGGGCGATCGTGGAATTCGCACCCGGCCGGTTGTGTTAATCGAGCGTAGAATACTGCCCATATTGTGCGTGGTGTTCATTCTGCGCGGAGGCGAAGGTGGGCTGGTTGCATCAGGGATCTCGGTACCCCAACCTGATTTGTCGATCTCTACTTTGCCAAATGCATTAGATACTTCGATGGCGTTTGAGGCGGACGGATCTTGTTGCGCGAGTAAAATTATCGTCGCGCTGTCGCCATCGACTTCTGCGGCAAAGTGAGTGCCGCGGATCCCGATCGTCGCGACCCTTGTCCTGAAACGCACGCTGAACGGTCGACGTTTCGCAAGTAAACCGGTCACGGCCCGCACCGCACCCTGTAGGATCGACATGGAAAATGCTTCCTCTTTATCTTCAGCGACCGCGCCCGGGGCTGGTTTTCGATAAGAGTAGGAATCGACGGTGACGATGGTACTGGAGCCAAGAGCGATCGCGGTTCCATCGGTAAACGTTAGGTTGGCTGACGTTTTTTTACTTGTAATCACTCTCTCTTGTTCATATAGGCGGTCGTTGACTCTTAATCGACGCATCACGCCGCCGGTGGAGGCCGCAAACGCTTTTCCTTTGAGCTTGGTAACGTTCGCTGCAAAACTCGTTGTCGCGGCGATTGCGGCGGGGCTCAGGGCGATAATTAGTAATGTCGTTATCGCAACTATCATTGAGCCGCAGTTCTGTTTCATCTTCATAGCGTCGCTCCATGCTCCAGTAGCTGCGATAATCTGCGCTTTGTTAACACTCACATTACGCGTGTCCTCAATGAAAACGCAAGCTCCCTGGATGATAAAAATAGCAACGGTCGTGATCCTTTTCGCATTAAGTGGTTGCGAATCTCCTGCAACGCGTTTCGACGTGGATGCTAGGAGAAGCGGATTTGAGCGCGTCGTTGCCGGTGGATTGGTGCTCTACCAGAACGGGCAACTGGTCGATGGGCGGCCGATCCATTTCTACATTGATGGTGATGGCACGCCGTCGCTTGGACACGGACGGATCTCGATGGACCCGACTTCTAGAAATCGTTTGATTCTGGATTTGATTCGCGCCGATACAGCGACGAGCGTGCTAGTCGGTAGGCCTTGTTACTACGGCGGCAGCAATGGGTGTTCGTCTAAACAATGGACCACGGGGCGTTACTCAAAGGAAGTGGTTGATCAGCTACTCGCAACAATCAATCCAATCATCAGACGTTTCCCGGACTCGAAAATTGTTTTGGTCGGGTATAGCGGTGGTGGGACGCTCGCAATGCTTGCCGCACCTGGTCTAGATCGCGTAGATGCGGTCGTCACGATCGCGGCGAATCTTGATACGCGCGCATGGCTTGAGCATCACGGTTATTCACCGCTGGAGGGCTCAATGAACCCGGCCGATCAGGCGCCGTTGCCGCCGCGCATTGGCCAATTCCATTTTTTCGGGGGCGACGACGATAACGTTCCAGCACGTCTAGCGAAGCGGACGATATCGCGGCAAGAAAATGCCGAGGTCGAAATTATTGACGGCTTTGGACACCGTTGTTGTTGGCCCCAGATTTGG
>JBLFWZ010000110.1:0-13220 GCA_047611905.1 Gammaproteobacteria bacterium
CGTTTGTTCTGATCCATTGCTGGTTCCCCTGTTCGTTGGAAAACCTGGCAACCTACTTCATCACAAGACAACTCGGAATAACGGTCTGGACTGAACGCTTACGTTCAGATGAGGCGGCTGAACCCGCGATCCGCCACCACGTAGCGGTACGCAAAAAGAAGGCGAACCTGTGCTTTTCGGGGGTAGAGTTGATGCCGTGCCTAGACAGCCATTTCTCCAACGAAAGTTATGGAAGTCGGTTTCTGGGTTTTTGGATGGAGAGGCTCACGTACCTCGCGCAACCGAAAACCAAAATCAACGGACAACTTTTTCCAGCTTTCTGTGGTTCTGAAAAGCCATGGTGCTGGGTATGAGAAATCGCTACTTAACCCTGCCCATGAACCTTCCCGCCATCCGTCCTGGTACGGCAAATCACCGCATGCCACAATCGGAACAACAGTGGTTTAATAGGGCACACGTAAAAACACCACGTTGCATCGATACAGTCTGAGCCACAATCAGGCTCCTAGCGGGCGTTGGAAATTCAAGGCGTGCCGGTAGTCGCGATAGAAGTGCCCATACGGAGATCTAGCGTGCCCGTTCATTCAATCCCGTGGATGGCAGAGATAGAGCGACGCCGGCTGACGAAACCGAAGGTGTGTCGCTGCTGGTGAGCGACGGTCTGGTTCTCGTTACCTTATTGCCTGTCTCGTGACGGGCTATGTCCAGCTCCGTTTAGCGAGTATCAGTTCGATAGTGGGGCGCGGATAGTCGCTTGCCTAAACTTCGTCGCTGACAACCTTGTAAGAGGGATCTTCGTAATAATTAACTTCGATGATGGCCGCCGCATTAGTTAACAGGGTTCGGCAATCGTCCGATAGGTGGCGCAGGTGAACCTTCTTGCCGACTTTCGCATAGCGTTCGGTGATCTTGTTGAGCGCATCGATTGCGGACATATCTGCCACTCGGCTTTCTTCGAAGTCGATCACAACATGTTCAGGATCGCCGGTCACATCGAATTTTTCTGCAAACTTAGTCGTTGATCCGAAGAACAACGGGCCATAGATCTCATAATGTTTCCAACCATCCTCATCAACGTATTTACGTGCGCGAATGCGCACCGCATTGTCCCAGGCGAACACCAACGCAGAGATGATCACACCGACCACCACCGCTAGAGCAAGATTGTGTAGCACTGCTGTCACCAGGGTGACTAAAACCATCACGATGATGTCGGAGCGAGGCATACGTCTGAACGTTCTTAAGCTTGCCCATTCGAACGTACCCACCGCGACCATGATCATGACGCCAGTTAACGCGGCCATAGGCAACCGTTCAATGATCGAGGCGCCAAACATAATGAACACCAGCAGCATTATTGCCGCCACGATGCCAGACAGCCGTGCCCGCGCACCGGACGAAATATTAATCAAGCTTTGGCCGAGCATGGCGCAGCCACCCATGCCAGAGAATAGTCCGGACAAGACATTGGCCGCGCCTTGCGCGATGCATTCCTTATTACTGTGTCCGCGCGTTTCGGTGATTTCATCAATAATATTCAAGGTGAGCAGGCTTTCTATTAAGCCAACCGCGGCGACGATCGCGGCATAGGGGAAAATTACTGTCAGTGTCTCCATTGAGAACGGCACCGCCGGCAGATGAAACGGTGGAAATCCGCCTTGGATGGTGGTGATGTCGCCAACGGTTCGAGTATCAATGCCGAATATCACTACCACCGCGAACACCACCACAATGGCAACGAGCGACGCAGGCACCGCCCGAGTGAGCTTGGGCAACTGCCAGATGATCAACATTGCGACCAGCACCAGCATCGCGAAGCTCACAAGTTCGGGACCCATCAGCCACGCACCAGAATCATGACGAAACTGCTCGATTTGGCTCATAAAAATGATGATCGCTAGCCCGTTAACGAAACCGAAGATAACCGGATGTGGCACCAGACGCATGACTTTACCGAGTCGTAAGAAACCTGCAATGAGCTCAAGCAACCCAGCCATCACGACCGCCGCAAACACATATTCTGGGCCGTGCGACATCGCTAACGCAGCGAGTACGACTGCAACGGCGCCAGTGGCCCCAGAGATCATGCCCGGGCGGCCGCCCAGCACGCTCGCCACTAATCCGACCACAAATGCGGCGTACAAGCCGGTTAATGGCGACAGTCCGGCAATGAGTGCGAAGGCCACCGCTTCGGGGATGAGAGCGAGCGCCACTGTCACACCCGACAGCACCTCAACGCGGTAATTCATTCCAGCGTGAAAATCGAAAAAATTAAGCAACTTGGTCATAAAAAATCAGGCTCAGCAACAAAAAAGGTAATACAGCGCTCGCCGCGCAATTCACCGTACAAACGAATCAGTCAATGCGGTGGATGCAAAGTCGGCGACGATGGATCGGACACGGACTACCGACGCTGTGGAGGCTATCCAGCGTTGGCGGATAATCGGGGCTTAAACGCGATCGCGATCCGAATTGCGAGCAGGCCGCAATACGAAGGATGTCTTGGGGACAATAACTAGCGACGGACACGACTGACCAAATTGATAGCGGGGCATTAGTCCGCCGTGGTCAGCCGTTAGCAACGAGGCGCGCATCCTAGCCGGTACTCTGGCGCGCGGCAACCCGATAGGGCGACTAGTGAGTATTGGGACACGAATTCAACGCCATTGGTTGAGGCTGTGTAAAAGAATCTAAAGAATCATTCCTCCAGAATCGGCTCAACATCGAGGTGATAGCGGTTATGGCCGAGATGTGACTCGTCACTGAGATGATTCGAGCGATCGATTTCAATCCTGTGCAGGAGTGTCTCTGCGGAACAGATGGGGATAGTTGCCTGGACAGTGTGGCAGCTTCCTGGGCGCGGACTTTGCGCTCCAAGCTAACAGATCTCAGATCACGAACAATCGGAAGATCGTACTTTTCGGGCAGCGGCCATTTAACTCGCTCCAACGCTTAGCGCCCCGCTTGCGGGGTGGACAATGCGTCCGCTACTTCCCGTAGATGGCCTAATTTCGATGAAGTCGCCTAAGATTGAACGTCTGTTAGTGAGCGTAGGCGACAATCGATGGTTGATAGTTCACGTCAAAACCGACAATAGATTCTCGTAAGACTAAACCTAGGTTTTCACAGCTAGCGCGCATTATTTCCTTATTCAGATGACAATTGACTATCACATACGAACTCACCCGATCACCCTTGCAACTAAGGAACGAAAATGATTAATAAATTGATACTCGTATTGGCCATGATCTTTATCAATCCGACTAGCATTCTGGCTGCTGGAAATAGCTCGGATGCGCATGCCCGCGGTATGGCAACCTTGGACGTCATTACCGGTGGCGATACTCAGCGTCGACTCGATACTTTGACAGATATTGCGCCGGACCTAGGGCGCTGGATCACCGACTTTGCGTACGGGGATGTCGTATCCCGACCAGGACTTGATTTGCGTACCCGGGAACTTGCAACAGTGGCGGCCTTAACGGCTCTCGGCAACGCCCAGCCACAATTGAAATCGCATATTGGTGGCGCCTTAAATGCAGGTTGCACACCACAGGAAGTACTGGAAGTGATCATGCAAATGGCGGTGTATGCGGGGTTTCCGGCGAGTCTTAACGGCATTAGCGCCGCACGCGCAGTGTTTGAGTCGCGAGGCTTAAAGCCCGGCGCTAACAAACCTTAACCGGTCGACGGCGCGCGACACCGGAGCTCGCTGTCGTTGTCCACGAATCTCGCTAGTTGTGTTTGGATTGGTTGTCTCGTAGGCGAGCGCCGCTAATCGCTCAGCCGAGAGTCGCGCGATCGTGTGGCGCGTCGAAATCGAGTACCGGGCCCTTCGGAATGATGCCGTTCGGAGACAGCATGCCGTAGTAGCCGGCTTTGATCCGTTCCATGTCCACGGTGACAGCCACATTAGGCAGCTGGTAAAGATCTCGCGTGTAATCCCACAGGTGCGGATAATCGATGATCCTTTTTAGATTACATTTGTACGCTGGGTAGTACACCGCGTCGAAACGCGCGAGGCAGGCGAACAATCGCCAGTCGGGTTCCGTCGGTTTGCTACCGAGCAAAAATCGTTGCTCGGCCAAGCGCTCGTCGAGAGAATCGAGGGCTGCGAATAATTTATCGAACGCGGTTTCATAATCGGTTTGATTCTTGGCTAGCAAGCAACGATAGACCCCGTCGTTCAAACTATCCGCGACGAAGTCGTTAAGTTCGTCAATCGCGCCACTATGTTCCTCCGGATAGAGATCGATATCCGGAAATTCCGCCAGCGTATTGAAATCGCAATTGAACATGCGTGCTAACTCGCCCGAGTCGTTATTTACGATCTGGGCGGTTTTCTTGTCCCACAAAATGGGCACGCTCACCCGACCGGTAAACTGCGGATCACTTGCGCTATAGAGTTCGTGCAAATGCGTCGCGCCGATGGCCGGATCGGCGTATTCGTCTGAGCTTCCAAACCACCACGATTGTTCACCCATAGCGGGTTCTAGAAATATCTGGTCGACCACGTCGGATAGGCCCTTTGTCTCTAAGGTCACCGCGGCGCGATGCGACCACGGACAGGTGCGATTGTAGTAGAGCGCGTAGCGACCGATCTCCGGTTTAAATTCGCTCGATCCGTCTGCGCGTACCGTGCCGTGAAAGCCGCTGCTAAAACGCACGTTTTTGCCGTCACGTGCGAATCCCTTGATGTCTTCGTTCTGCCATTGTCCGTCAACCAGCATGCCCATACCTTATATCCCCTTTAAGCCTATTCTAGTCAGCGGAAACACGTCAGTCGCATAATACCGTGTCGAGGTAGTGTCCCCATCATTGTCGCGCATGTCCGTTTCGAAAAGCCACTCAGAACGATCGACTAATGCATGTCAGTCCGACTAGATTACAAACAATTGCAACGCAATCGCTGCGAGTATAGCGAGTTCAATATTAAGTGAAATTCGCCTTATACTACGGACCATGAATAATTCAACGGTCTTAACGCGTCAAGTTATCGCGCACAACGACGCCACCGATAGCGGCAATCCAATGCATGATGACGCGGCGGCGCGCGCGATGAACTTTAAAGGCGCCTTGGTACCGGGTATTACGGTGTTCGGTTATATGACGCATTCGTTGGTCGCGCATTTCGGCATCGAATGGCTTAGCAACGGATACATGCAAGTTCGATTTCGTCGACCAGTTTACGCAGGCGAAGAATTAAAGATCGACAGTCGTCTCGGCGATGACAATAACGACAGCTTAGGCATCGACGTGCTCAATCCTGACGGCGAAGTTTGCGTGCTTGGCAATGGCTCGTTAACAACAGAAATTGCATCACTGCCGGCATCGTTCGCTCCCTACCGAGACCTGCCGGAACCGCAGTGGCCCGCTACACATGAGCAGTTCGAACGCGAAAAAATATTGGGTAGCTTGCGCGCGACGTTTTCCGAAACTGAGAATTCGGCATTTCTCTATGCCATGCAAGATGATCATGCGATCTACCGCGACGGCACCATGCATCCGTCGTGGTTATTACGCCAAGCGAATATCGTCGTTGATCGAAATTTCGATATCGGGCCTTGGATCCACGTAGAGAGTGAAATTAGAAATTACGCTACCGCTAGTGTCGACGAAGGCATCGAGGTGCGCGCGCAAGTCGTCGCATTATTCGAGCGCAAAGGGCATCAATATTTCGACCTCGATATCGCGATGCTAATCGACGGCGACCCTGAACGCCTTGCGATGCGCGTTTTGCATCGAGCGATTTACAAAATGGGTGCGACGGCCAAGTCGCACGAAGCAACGAGCATTCGGAGATAAAAAAATAATGAGCGATCAGAAACCGATTACCCTCGCTGAAGTCGCTGAGCTGACTGCCGAAGTGTGTGTAGCCGGCGGCGGCCATGGTCCGATCGCAGAATCGGTTAACACGCGATTGATTACTGAGTTTCGTGCCAGTTCAGGCGCAATTGCCGGTGAACTTGGTGATGCCGTGCCGTTGCTCTTGTTGACCGTTAAAGGCGCCAAGACTGGACTCGAGCGGATCATCCCATTGGCCTATTTTGAGATTGACGCGCGTATCGTGGTGATAGCGTCGATGGGGGGATCAGATAATCACCCGACCTGGTACAAAAACTTGATTCGCAATCCCGATGTGAAGGTCGAAATTGGCGGAGGGCAGTTTCGCGCTCGCGCGGTCGCGACAAGCGGACCCGATCGAGAAAAATTATTCGGCCGAGTTTGCGAACTCTATTCAGTCTTTGCCGGATACCAAGCTAAGACTAGCCGGGTTATTCCGGTCGTCGAACTAAAACGAATTGCCTAATTACACTACGGCTGCCTGATTCAACTTAGACATTGGCCCCTAACGCAGCTAGGGGCCGGATCCCTTCGGCGTCATTCCATTCAGGAATTTGAACATATCGCTGTCTGTTGAGAGCACTAAGGTGGTGTTCTCTGAGATGGTTGATTTATAGGACTGCATCGTTCGTGTGAACTCGTAGAAATCGACTGATTGGCGACTCTGGTTGTACGCCTGTGAGTAGATTTCAGTTGCCTTAGCGTCGGCGACGCCGCGGATCTCTTCCACTTCACGATAGGCCTCAGACTGGATTTTATTAAGTTCTCGTTCGCGATTACCGCGAATTCTAGCCGCTTCCCCGTGTCCTTCGGATAAGAATCGTTCGGCAATTTGCCGGCGTTCGCTGATCATTCGATCAAAAATCTTCGGCCGCACGCTTTCGTTGTAGTTAATCCGTTTGAAACGGATATCCAAAAGTTCGATGCCGAAGACGCGAACCTTTTCTGCTGCGGCTGTAAAAATTTCTTGCTCAACCAATTTGCGGCCTTTCTGAATGGGGACTAACGAACCCATATCTAGTCGACGTTCGGAATCTGTTAGTAAGGCATCACGGACAGGTTTGCGATCTTTCGTGGTCCGAATGATCTCGATCAACTCATGTTTTGCGACCGCGTTTCGAGTTTCGCTACCGAGGATGTCGTCGAGACGGGATTGCGCACTGCGTTCATTGCGCAGGCGCAGAAAATACTGCAAAGGATCCGTGATCCGCCACCGGGCGAAGAGATCGACTGAAATATACAGTTTATCTTTCGTCGGCATATCCGATGGATTACCGTCCCACTCTAAAACGCGCTTATCGATGGGATTAACGTCCTGGATAAACGGTAGTTTTACTTTAAGTCCGGAAGTTGTAATCGGCTCACCGACCGGCTTACCAAACTGCGTGATGATCACTTGTTCTACTTCGTTGACGGTGTAAAGCGCACTTCCGCTAACAATGATAGCGAGCCCCAGTATCGCAATTAGCCCGATTTGTAATATCTGGTTCATGGTTGCACCTCCGTACGTTCATTGAGATTTAGCAACGGTAGGATCCCTTGAGAGTTTTCGTCCACAATAATTTTCGAGCGGATATTCGGCATTACTTCTTGCATCGTTTCGAGGTAAATACGCCGTCGCGTCACTTCGGGTGCCTTTATATATTCAGTTAACAGCGCATTAAAGCGCGACGCATCACCTTCAGCTTCGTTGATGCGTTTTAAACGGTAGCCATCGGCCTCGCGAATGCGTTGGTCCTTTTCACCTTCGGCAAGCGGGATCACCTTGTTGTAGTCACGGCGTGCTTCGTTGATCAACTTCTCTTTTTCTTGCTGAGCTTGGTTAACTTCGTTGAAAGATTCTTGAACGGGTCCTGGCGGATTAACATTTTTTAATTGCACTTGATCAATGCTAATGCCCATCTCGTATTTACCCGACAGTTCTTCCATTTTAATCAATGCTTCGGACTCGATTTCTTGGCGGCCAATGGTGATGACCTCGTCAACCGTACGATCGCCCACAACTTCGCGCATGACCGACTCGGATACGTACCGTAGCGTCTCTGCGGGAAGGCGTACTTCGAAGAGGAACTTGGCAGGATCCGAGATGCGGTACTGGACAACCCATTCGACCAAGGCGGCATTGAGATCGCCTGTCACCATTTCTGTTTCGCGTCGACCATCGCGCGGGCTTTGGTAAGGATCGGTTGCGCCCGGTGTCGAGAATCCGAATTCTTGTTTCAACTGTCGCTTCACCGGCACGACAGTGGCGACGTCGACACCGAGCGGTATTTTAAAATGTAATCCCGGCGGTACGTCTTTCAGATACTTGCCAAAGCGCTGGATTACGGCAACCGAGTCGCTTGGTACAGTGTAGTAGGCGGTATATAAGCCGAACACGATGAGCGCGATAAGGGCGAAGGCAATAAGTCCGCCAGGGCCGCCCCGCGGCATAGCATTTCGGACCCGATTTTGGCCATGCTTAAAGAGTTCGTGAATATCTGGTGGTAAACCGTCGCCTTGTTGCCAGGGGTCTCCGCCGTTTCCATTTTTTCCTGCCATCAAACTCATCCTCTGTCATTGGTCAAATTTGCGTGCCGCGCGCACCGTCGAGTTAGACGATATAGTTCGCTCGTGTCTAGCGTACACGAGTGGCGGGCTGTTAGCCCAAGATTGGGGCGATAGTTAGCGAATTCAAGATCGTCAATTCAGTGAGCAACGCATTTTCGCGTGAATCAGCCCGTTTCCCGGCCTTTTCCAAATTTGTCTGGAAATAAATTATTATTAGCGCCAGATTTCGTAGTCGGTCGATTTGGCCGAAAAGTACTGGCGCTTGCGCCAATCACTGGCTGTAAGTGAGCTGCTTAGCGAGTGCATTAACCCTTAGGAATAAAGTAATGGAAGATCGGCCTTTTAAACCGCAGGACGACCATTTTCATTTTGATCAAATGGGTGATGATTGGTGGGCAACAGAAACGGCATGGTTTTCGTTCCACAACTCTGAGCGTCGCCTGGGTGGCTGGTTTTACACCATGGTGCGACCGAATATTGGTACTGTCGCAGGTGGCACATGGATTTGGGACGATTCAGCCCACCTGCCATGGGAAGCGTTGTATTCGGCAAATTACTCTGCCGTGCAACTTCCATCTGGCAGCGATCTGGCGGACTGCCAACTGCCTAACGGAGTCCGAATGCGCGTTATAGAGCCATGCAAGCGCTATGCTATCGGCTGCGACGACGGCGATCGGCTACGCGCAGAATTAGTATTCGACGCGGTGATGCCGCCGGAACCGCTCACTGGAGTAGGCTCCACGTTCGGCAACGCCCATCACTTCGATCAGTTTGGACGCGTTACGGGCGAGCTGGAGTTGCACGGTGAGACAATACCCATCGATTGTATTGGCATGCGCGATCGAACGTGGGGTAGACGACCAGAGGATCGACCTCGCCAAGCCGCTTATATTACCGGGGCGAGCGATTCGGACAACGGATTCTTAGCTGTCACCAACACACGAGCCGAAGGCGATTTGGTGGCTTATGGGTTCCTCCGTAAGGATGGCAAAACGGTGAGCCTCAAAGATGGGCAGCGAACGGTAGTTCGAGACCCTGAGCACGGCTGGATAACGGAAATTCGTTTGACCGCCAGTGATATTGACGGTCGCGAATTGAATGCGATCGGGACACCAGTTAGCCGACTGATCATCAACCGACACACGTTTATAGATATTAATAGCCTCATCGAATGGAAGATCAACGGCGTCGTCGCCTGGGGTGAAGACCAAGACATGTGGCCGATGCATCGCTTTTCGCGACTACGTCGCACGGGTCAACTCTAGTCTCCCATCTATTACAAACCGGTAGAAAACATGACCAATTTTGACCCGATCCTAGCGCCGAGTCGGATCGAAGAAATGCGCACACGAAATCTTTGGCACGATCGCTTAGTCACAGACCATTTGGACGACGCCGTCGCTGCTAAACCGGATGCGACGGCTATCGTCGATCTCAACACCATGACAGGTAACAGCACGCGGCTAACTTATCGTGAGCTAGGTCACTATTCGAAACGTATTGCGTGCGGCCTTGCGGCGCTTGGTGTCCAAAGGGGTGACGTGGTCGCCGTACAGTTACCGAACTGGTGGCACTACGCGGCCATTTACACTGCTTGCGTGCGCATCGGTGCCGTTGTTAATCCTCTCATGCCGATATTTCGCGAACGCGAACTCGAATTCATGTTGGGGCTCGCCGAGACCCGAGCGCTCATTGTACCGCGCGCTTTTCGCGGTTTTGACTACCCAACGATGGCAATTGATCTGCAAAGTACCTTGCCGAATCTAGAGCACGTTTTCGTTGTCGACGGTCAGCAGGCAGACAGCGCCTTCGAATCTTGCTTACTCGAGCGCGAATGGGAGAACGAGATCGACTCGGAGGCTTTGTTCGCACAACGCCGCCCAAATGCCAATGACGTTACCGAATTGATTTATACGTCTGGAACGACCGGTGAACCGAAAGGCGTAATGCACAGCGCCAATACTTTGTTGTGTAAGGCGCGGCTGGCCAGCGAGTTGTTTTCTTTTAATGACGACGACGTGATTTTCATGGGTTCGCCCCTTGCGCATCAAACCGGCTTTATGTACGCCGTGATCCTGGCTATCTATCAACAAACTAAATGCGTGCTGCAAGATGTTTGGGAACCTCGCCAAGCCGCGCGTCTAATTGCAGATGAGCGTTGCACCATCACCTTGGGTTCGACGCCGTTTCTTAGCGATTTAGTCCGAACACAACTAGAGCACGAGCAGGATGTAGGCTGCCTGCGTTTGTTTCTTTGCGCGGGCGCACCCATACCGCGCGTGCTGTTATATCAGGCGCAAGATACGCATCCCGATCTGTACGTCATGAGCGCCTGGGGAATGACCGAAATGGGCATCGCGACGGCAACCTATCCTGGCGACCCGGCAGAGAAAGTATTTGAAACCGATGGCCGTGCTTTGCCGCATCAAGAAGTTAGGATTGTGGATGACGAAGGCATTGTGGTGGCCGATGGTGAGGAAGGTCGATTACAGTCGCGCTGCGCAACGACGTTTATCGGCTACTTGAAGCGCCCTGATGCCTATGCCGTCGATAGCGAATTCTGGCTTGAAACCGGCGACAACGCGCGTATGGACGCCGAGGGTTATATTCGCATTACCGGTCGCTCGAAGGATATTATTATTCGCGGCGGTGAAAATATACCGATCGTCGAAGTGGAAGAACTTTTATATAGACATCCCGCGGTGCTGGATGCCGCAATCGTTGCGATGCCAGACGAACGACTAGGTGAGCGCGGTTGTGCCTTCGTATCGTTGCGTGCGGGCGCGACATTCGATTTCGATGCAATGATCGAATACTTAATGGATGACGGTCTGATCAAACAGTATTTACCAGAGCGCCTTGAAGTTCTCGACGAATTTCCACGTACGCCAAGTGGCAAAATTCAGAAATTCAAATTGCGCGAGGCGGCACAAACACTGCAGCCGGCGACGAACAAATCTTAGAGCGGAAACATCACTATGACCGAAGACGAATTGCTGCAACGGCTATCCCAAACATTGCGTAAAGAGATTGGTCCTGCAATTGAAATTGAGTACCCGAAAACCCAAGCGTTTATGGCATCCGTCGTTACGCAAAAATTAGGTCGCCAGGTGGGGCTCGCGCGTGCGCATGAAACAGCCGAAGCCGCCGACTTCAGTTCGTTAGTTACGGATCTGCAAGAACTGACCAAATCGACGTCGAATGTTAAGAAATTGAGCGACGCAATTGTCGCTTTCGATCGTGCACGGACTAAGGTCGAGCTGTGCCAAGTTATCGATGCCCTATACAGCGAGCGCGCGGAAATTGGTGAAGCGCCATTTTCGAGCCTGCTGGCAAGAGTCCGAGTTTGCTTACGCTCAAGCATCGACCGGCAGATGGAATATGCCGCATGAGTCATTCAATCGTCGCTCCTATCTCGCCCGACGAGATCCTCGGTTATTTAACCACGCAGTTAACCGGCGCAACCGATTTGGTTCTCCATGATGTAGCGCAGATTGCCGTCGGGTGGTCGCACGAGACCTGGTTGTTCGATTTACATTATCGCGAAGGTGCCGAAAGCCACATACTTGGCTTGTGTCTGCGCCGTGATCCCGGCAACGCGTTGTTGCGGCATTTGTCGGATCTGGGCGAACAGTTTCGCGTTCTCAAATGTCTCGAGAAAACAAACCTCCCAACACCGAAAGCCTACTGGTACGAAAGCGACCCTGCCATTCTCGGTGCGCCGTTTTTGGTGATGGAAAAAGTCGCGGGTAGCTGTCCGAGCCCGTGGGGAAGGGAAGGGCGCGCGTTTTATCAGGGTGCGGCGGAACGCGGTGTGTTGCCGCGAGAATTTACCGAGGCGCTGGCCACTCTACACACGATCGATTGGCAAGCAGCGGGATTGGATTTTCTGGGTGTGCCGGCTGCGGGGCGCGGCTTCGCTGAACGAGAAATCGCTAAATGGCGCGAATTGATCGCGACCACCGAGCATCCGCCAGAACCGATTCTGACAGACCTGATTGGTTGGTTAGAAACGAATATTCCGCCCACTAGTCGAGTGACCTTGGTCCACGGCGCCTACCGTACTGGCAACCTTCTAATCGATAACGACCGCGTATCGGCGGTGCTCGATTGGGAATTGCAGGTGCTTGGCGATCCAATGTACGACGTCGCCTATATGTTGAGTGATCTTAATCGGGAAGGGACGCATCTATTGTCGAATCTTGTCGAACGCGACGCATTTATCAGAGATTACGAAACAGCGACGGGGTTTACGATTGACGAAGATGCCTGCCGCTATTACAACGCACTGTACGCGATGCGCTCTGTCGCCTTTTGGATGAGTGCGTCCGATCTATACGCGACTGGACGGAGCAACGATTTACGTCTGGCTCGCACTGCTTGGTCGGTGCCCGTGGTGTTAGACCGCGCAGCACGAGACCTGGGTTACTAGGCCGCATGCGAGTAGTCGACGTGACGCGAGTACCGCTCGAGCTTTTCAAGATCCTAAAGTTTGAAGGACTTGTCGCGAGCGGCGGCGAGGCTAAATTTGCCGTCGCACAGGGACAGGTCTTCGTGAACGGCGAGGTTGAAACTCGTAAGCGAAGAAAAATCGTATCTGGTGACGTGATCCGCTTCGCGAGCGAAGAGTTTCAAATTCAGCTTAAAGCAGTCCCGACGGCCTAAATTCGGATCGACGCGGGCGAGATTTTTCGCCAAAGCCCTATTCGGATCAGTCGCACGCTCCCTCACTTTGGCTTTCAATTCGACCACACACGACACAGTCATTCGTGTATCGTTGCGCAGAGTTTCGCGACCGTTTTGGTGCGAGCGTCAAAGACAATAGT